>NZ_JAJCME010000049.1:0-319 GCF_020560115.1 Mediterraneibacter sp. 210702-DFI.5.30 | reverse complement strand
GCAAAAGATTGGTTGGATCAGCGGCATGGTTTTGGTTTTGCTGCTGATGCTTACATTGACTGTAAAGAATTCTTGGAGCGGTTTACTTAATCTTGGCCTGCTTTGTTTTGTGTTGGGAATGCCAGGATCGATGCTGCAGGTAATGTTTTTGAATACGGCTGAACGGGATTTTCCCATGGCACTGAATCTGGCATCATCATTGAATCCAATCTGTACGAATATTGGGGTGTCGATTGGCTCATTGACGGCCTCGATTGGTATTCGGTACATCAAATTGGCACAGATTGGCTGGCTAGGGTGCGGTTATGCTCTTATTGGC
>NZ_JAJCME010000048.1:0-322 GCF_020560115.1 Mediterraneibacter sp. 210702-DFI.5.30 | reverse complement strand
CTTCAACGACACGGGCCTTTGGGTGGGCTGCCAAAAGCGATTCAATGCCCTCAAATTCGTTTGGGTTGACAAAGGCAGGCTTTTCAACAATTACGAATTTGTCATTTTCGATTGCTAAGCGAACCTGTTCATAGTGCAGGCTGTTTGGTGAGGCAACGTAGACCACGTCAAAGTCGCCTTCATCAAAGAAATCTTCCAAACTGTCAAAAAACTGCGTGGCTCCATATGGCTTGCCGAACTTTTCAGCATGTTCCTCAGTTCGCGAGTAAACCGCCGTCAGTTCGTACTTGCCCGTGGTTTTAGCCGCGTCAAGCATTTGATC
>NZ_JAJCME010000047.1:0-330 GCF_020560115.1 Mediterraneibacter sp. 210702-DFI.5.30 | reverse complement strand
GACGACGCCTAAGCGCAGTACCTCGATGCCGACCGAAAGCAGACCAGCAACTAAGGCATTTTCCAGCATTTGACCGGAAATTCGCGTATCACGGGAAACCAAGACTTGGGGCTGCTTGCGTTCTGAGTGCCGAGTCAAGACATAGCCCCCGGCACGGCCAACCTTAAAAGCCAGTTCTGGACTCAGGTCGCGATTGGCCACGCCACGAACGCCATCAGTTCCAAAATATTTTAACTTCATGTTTCTCCTCGTTTCTGGGCTAAAAAGCTCCGTTAAAATTCACTATGTTTGATTATACTACTTTGTATCATTTTCGC
Source organism: Mediterraneibacter sp. 210702-DFI.5.30 (assembly GCF_020560115.1). Classification (NCBI taxonomy): domain Bacteria; kingdom Bacillati; phylum Bacillota; class Clostridia; order Lachnospirales; family Lachnospiraceae; genus Mediterraneibacter; species Mediterraneibacter sp. 210702-DFI.5.30. The sequence goes on along the minus strand of NZ_JAJCME010000047.1, from coordinate 13 downwards.
TTGCCGAAACCGA
>NZ_JAJCME010000046.1:0-337 GCF_020560115.1 Mediterraneibacter sp. 210702-DFI.5.30 | reverse complement strand
CATGGCCCAAAATCATTCAGCTAAGAGAATTGCTAGCCAGCTTGGCAGTGCGGAAATTGTTCGGTACGATTCATCAACCTCAGCAGGTTAAAACCGAGCTCAATTTCGTGCTGCAGATGTTTTTAAATCAGCGCAGCGCCCACAAACCGCTGGTAATCGACCTTTCCGCGCTGAAGACGCTCGCAATTGGTCAACGGGCCGTCATCTCGCTTTTAATGAAACGAATTCTGGAGCACCGTCTGCAGCATAACGCGGCTTTTTCCGTCAATATTATAATTGATGAGGCCCACCGCTATCTCCCAGCTGATGAAACCAAGCTGGCTGAAAACGGAATTTT
>NZ_JAJCME010000045.1:0-343 GCF_020560115.1 Mediterraneibacter sp. 210702-DFI.5.30 | reverse complement strand
CTATGATGCGGTCGGCACGCAGCCTGATATTGTTGCCAACATCGCTAAGCTTTATAGCAAAGCTCAAGACAGCAATGACGTGCCAAAGACGATCTTCTACTCGCTCAACGTTAACGACTGGATGCAATTGGCAACGCTGATGGGATGCTTCCAAGGCGATGGTGGCGTTGAACGGCTGCAGCTGGGTGCTGGTTGGTGGTTCAATGACACGGCAGAAGGCATGGATCGTCAATTGCGGATCTTTGCCCAACAAAGTCTGCTGCCGCACTTTGTCGGGATGTTGACTTATTCGCGCAGTTTCCTTTCCTATCCGCGTCATGAATACTTCCGGCGCGTACTATGC
>NZ_JAJCME010000044.1:0-350 GCF_020560115.1 Mediterraneibacter sp. 210702-DFI.5.30 | reverse complement strand
AACGGCCTTTGCCAAAACGTCACCAACCAGTTGAATGATAATCACCAGCAGCAATACCAGCAAGGTCGCCACGATTGTAATGTCGTTGCAGAAACGATCATATCCATAGGCAATGGCCGTATTACCAAGACCACCGGCACCAACCGCACCAGCCATGGCCGTGAGACCAACCAGACTGATCAGTGAAACCGTAGTCACCCGCACCAATTCAGAACGTGCTTCACGCAAGTAGACTTCGAAGATGATATCAGTATTAGTAGCACCGATCGCCTGCGCAGCCTCGATCTTACCATAGTTCACGCTTTCTAACGCAACCTGCACTTGACGCGCATAAAATGGGAAGAATCCCA
>NZ_JAJCME010000043.1:0-351 GCF_020560115.1 Mediterraneibacter sp. 210702-DFI.5.30 | reverse complement strand
GGCACACAATGGTCAGCTGACCAATGCCGTCACGCTGCGCCGCAAGTTGGAAGACAACGGTGCCGTTTTTCAATCAGATTCAGATACTGAGATCTTGATTCACTTGATTCGGCAAAACATTCACATGGGCTTTATTCCGGCCTTAAAAAAGACGCTGAACATGGTCAAGGGGGGCTTTGCCTTCTTGTTCCTGCAAAAGGATCGGTTGATTGCAGCTTTGGATCCTAATGGTATTCGGCCGCTTTGCCTGGGTCAGATGCCAAATGGCGCCTATGTCGTAACCAGTGAAAGCTGTGCCTTGGATATCGTTGGCGCCAAGCTGATTCGCGATGTCCAGCCAGGCGAGCTGCT
>NZ_JAJCME010000042.1:0-351 GCF_020560115.1 Mediterraneibacter sp. 210702-DFI.5.30 | reverse complement strand
CTTACCAGCTGCATCCATTTACCAACAAGCCGGTGCTTTTGGTGGGGGCTTCAACTGATGCGCAAGGTTCTTCGCGGGCTCAAGTCGACCTGCGCGACGTCATGATCTCACCAGGGGTCAACGCGCGGGTGTTCCAAAAAGAAGACTTCTTTATGAGTTTTGCCCAGAATCTGTTTGACGAAAATGGCGACATTACCGATCCCAGCACGATCAAGTTCTTGGACAAGTGTCTGCGTGACTTTGAATGCTTTGCCATTGCCAATGATGAAGAAGTTAAAATGGAAGAAGAAGCCTTGGCCAAAGCGGAAAAGGAGGCTGCTAAATAATGAAGTTTGTTGCAATCGTCGGCAC
>NZ_JAJCME010000041.1:0-351 GCF_020560115.1 Mediterraneibacter sp. 210702-DFI.5.30 | reverse complement strand
TTTTATATTTTATCAAAAGCTTTTGTCTTTGTCAAGAACTTTTTTATTTTTCTTTTGCCGTTTGTGAGTCACTCATCCGCTTCTCTTCGACAGCTCATTTATGTTATCACATTCAAACTTTTCTGTCAACCACTTTTTAACAATTCTTATAAGTTTTTATTAGTTCTTCTTATAAGCTGCTCTTTTGAACTTTCTTTCCTCAGGGACTGTCCGCCTCCGCGCCTTCCTCTAAAGTAAGCTTTCGTTCTATAGTTTTCAGTGCCGTTCTCAGCGACGAATGTTATCTTAACACAGCCGTTTTTAATTGTCAATGTTTTTTATATATTTCATGCAATTCAGAATATTCTGAAA
>NZ_JAJCME010000040.1:0-354 GCF_020560115.1 Mediterraneibacter sp. 210702-DFI.5.30 | reverse complement strand
CCGCAGCCGGGTGAGCGTGTGCTGGATCTATGCGCGGCACCAGGTGGTAAAAGTACGCATTTAATCGCCAAAATGCATGATGAGGGTCTGCTGGTTGCCAATGAGATCTTTCGCAAGCGGGCCAATATCCTAGCTGAAAATCTTGAACGCTGGGGGACTCGGCATGCAGTCGTGATGAATGAGAGCCCAGCTGACCTTGAAAAACAGTTTCCGCAGTTTTTTGATCGAATCTTAGTGGATGCGCCTTGTTCTGGTGAGGGAATGTTCCGCAAAGAGCCGGCCGGAATTGAGTACTGGACGCCGGATTATCCAAGTGAATGTGCCAATCGTCAGCGCAAGATTTTAAGCTCAGCT
>NZ_JAJCME010000004.1:0-312343 GCF_020560115.1 Mediterraneibacter sp. 210702-DFI.5.30 | reverse complement strand
ATAGGTCGAGGGCATAACCAAAGCAGTGATAGGTTTGGATGATGATGTTGGTTTTAACTGTATGTAGTTTTGAAGGTATATGATATATAGACAGGAATGAGAAGCAGTGCGAAAGCGCTGTTTTTTTCTTTGCAAAATCAAGTAACCTACACATATTGAAAAAAATAAAAATATAGGTTACAATAATAATGGGTGATGAACTATGGAGATACAACAAACTTACAGAATGTTAAAATATCAAGAAGCACTTTATAAAAAGGAGTTGGATATTAAGAAAAAAGAATTACAAGAAATTTCTACGGAAAAGCAAAACATTACAATAAAGAAAATTCATGGCGAATTATATTATTATGCACAACAACGTAAAGATGGAAAGGTCAAAAGCAGATATCTGTCTCCAGTTATTCCGGGAAAGATAGCAGATATAGAAAATATTCAGTTAAGAATTGAGCATTTGTCAAATGAGATACAAGACTTAGAATGGGATATTATGACTGCAAGTAAGATGTTAGCGTGCTATGAGAAGAGGACTAAAAAAGAAAATTTCATGGATGAATTTACTTTTGAAGTATACTGGAAAGATGAAATTACGGCCAGAGTATATGTGAAAAAGAAAAATGTTATTGTATCACGCTTTTCAGACAATCCAGGGCGACAACTATTTGCAGAGAAGAAGATGACTCGTTATCAGTTAGGCAAGATCTTAGAATTAAGATGCTTTGAAAAAGGTAGGCCTGATATTGATGAAATCTTAAAACATCTGGGACTTAAAGAGTATAATCCATATGAAATAGTACGAAAGACACATGGTGTCAGTCATAATGATTTTATATGGTTTCGCTTTCCGGGAGAAAATATCACAAGCAAAGATGTATTGGTAAGGTGAAGATATGTTTAGTGAAAATATAGGAAATGATTATATTGTTATTCAAGAAGGAACAAGTGAAGGAACCCAGGTTAAGTATAAAAAAGATGGCTATTGGTATAAAAAAGATAATAGAGGAAATGAAGGACGTGCTGAATATCTTGTTTCAAAGTTTATGCAGTTTACTACACTTCAAGAAAATGAATTTATAAGTTATGAAGAAGGAACAATTAATGGAAAATCAGGATGTAGGAGTAAAAATTTTTTAGATGAAGAGGAAGAATTAGTCACGTTTTATAGGCTATATTATAATGAAGTTGGAAAAGATCTTTCGAAAGTCATAGCTAACATGAATACAATGGAAGAAAGAATAGAATATGTTATCCGGTTTATTGATCAAAGCTGTGGATTAAACATCCATGCTTATTTGAGTAAAGTGTTGACATTGGATATGATTTGCTTAAATGAGGACAGGCATTTAAATAATCTGGCTTTGATTATGCGTGGAAATGATTTTTATCCGGCACCAATTTTTGATAACGGAGTATCTTTGTTGACAGCAAACCAAAGTGTAAATTGGAATTTTTCTATAGAAGAAAATGTAAAAAGAGTTATAGCACGTCCATTTTGTGGCTCTCATGAAAAGATGGTTAAATATTTGGGAAGTGGTTTTTCGATTGATGTTAAGTCTGCATTATCATGGTTAGAAACAGAACCTGATTCCATAGAACGAAATGTATTAAGATATCAGATTAATAGATATAACAACCAACTTGATCTATTTTAACATCACTTGACCATATTTAACGAATATAGATAAAAAACAGATTGCACTCTATTTCTGCTTGACAAATCATACTTCTACGAGCTAATATATGACACATAAAGTTTATTATTTTAATTTCTAGGAGGAGATTATTATGAAGATGTGGAAAAAAGCCGCAAGTGTAATGCTTGCATCAGCTATGGTATTTTCATTAGCAGCATGTGGAAGTTCGGGAGATAGTGGAAAGAGTGGAGGATCATCTAACTCTGATACATTTAAAATTGGTGGTATCGGACCTACAACAGGAGATGCAGCAATCTACGGAACAGCTGTAAAGAATGGTATTCAGCTTGCAGTAGATGAGATCAACGCAGCAGGCGGAATTAACGGAAAGCAGATTGAATACAAGTTTGAAGATGATCAGGCTGATTCAGAGAAATCTGTGAACGCTTACAATACTCTGAAAGACTGGGGAATGCAGGCACTGATCGGAACAACAACTTCTACACCTTGTACAGCAGTTGTTGAGGAGACTCATTCAGATAACATGTTCCAGCTGACACCATCTGCTACAGCAGTAGACAGTATCCAGTATGACAATGCATTCCGTATGTGTTTCTCAGATCCTAACCAGGGTAGCGCATCAGCAGATTACATTGCAGAGAACAAGCTTGCAACAAAAGTAGCAATCATTTATAACAGCTCTGACACATATTCATCAGGAATTTATCAGACATTTGCGACAGAGGCAAAGGCAAAAGGACTTGATGTTGTAGCAGCAGAAGCATTTACAGCAGATAACAAGACTGACTTCTCTGTACAGATCCAGAAAGCAAAAGATGCAGGTGCTGAACTTGTATTCCTTCCAATTTACTATCAGGAAGCTTCTCTGATTCTTGCTCAGGCAAACAAAGCAGGATTTGCACCGAAGTGGTTCGGATGTGACGGTATGGACGGTATCCTTGATCTTGATGGATTTGACGCAAGTCTTGCAGAAGACTTAATGTTCCTTACACCATTTACAGCAAATGCTACAGACGAAGCAACACAGAAATTCGTTGCTGATTACAAAGAAGCATTCGGAGACACACCGATTCAGTTCGCAGCAGATGCTTATGACTGTGTATACGTAATCAAAGCAGCAGCTGAGAAAGAAGATGTTACACCGGATAAGAGCGTATCAGATATCTGTGACGCACTTAAAAAAGGTATGACAGAGATCACATATGATGGACTTACAGGAAAGAGCATCACATGGTCAGAGGATGGAGAGCCTACAAAAGATCCTACAGTAGTTGTTGTTAAGAGTGGAGAGTATCAGGTACTTCAGGCAGAAGATGCTGCTGAATAATTGATATATCAGATTCGTTTAGAAAAATAAATACAGAGAGTAGCAACGCTCTTTGTAGATACATTAAAAGAATAGGAGAAATCCCCCCGACAGACATCGTTTCTGCCGGGGGACTTCTTTTTGGAGCAGTGTTAGTCATTTGATTTACAAGATGTTTTTCCGTTGGTGTGGCCATAGTTTCAAGCTTGTGAATTTTCTATAGCATGCTGTTCTATCTTTGTGCTATTATTTATATTATACTTTTTATAAATGTAAGATATGGTGTGCTTCTGAAGAATTCGGAAGAAGCTTAAGAAAGGAAAAAATCATGAATACAGTAAAAGTAAGAAATATTGAAATTGGCGCTGGAATCCCGAAAATCTGTGTACCTATTGTTGGCGTAACAAGAGAAGAGATTCTTGCAGCAGCCGAGAATATCAAGTCAACAAAGGCTGATGTTGTTGAGTGGCGTGTTGACTGGTATGAAGATATCTTTGATTTTGCAAAGACAGAGGCGACAATGCAGGCACTTCGTGAGGTGATTGGGGAGATGCCGATCCTTTTCACATTCCGCACATCCAAAGAAGGTGGAGAAAAAGCAATCGAGACAGGGGCTTATGTTGAACTGAATCAGAATGCAGCAAAGACAGGACTTATTGACCTTGTAGACGTAGAGGCATTTACAGGAGATGAGGCTGTGAAGGCTGTTGTTGAGACAGCACATGCAAATGGAGTAAAAGTGATCGCTTCGAACCATGACTTCCACAAGACTCCGGCAAAAGAGGAAATCGTATCCCGTTTAAGAAAAATGCAGGATCTTGGAGCAGATATTCCGAAGATCGCTGTGATGCCACAGAATAAGAAAGATGTTCTTACACTTCTTGCAGCGACAGAAGAGATGGCAAGCGAGTATGCAGATCGTCCGATCATTACAATGTCTATGTCAGGAACAGGTGTGATCAGCCGTCTCTGTGGAGAAGTCTTTGGCTCTGCACTGACATTTGGAGCAGTTGGGAAAGTATCTGCACCGGGACAGATGGGGATTGAAGATCTGACAACAGTACTTGGATTACTTCATAAAAGCCTGTTTTAATAAAAAAACAGAGCGGATTCTGTTTTTTGTATTGATACAAGAAAATAATTATGCTATAATCAATTCAATTTAAAAGGTTAAAGTAGTACCTTACAAAAATATAAAAAGGATGAGAGGGACGGATATGAGCTTTATTTCATATTTAGTAAATGGACTAAGTCTTGGCAGTGTCTATGCGTTGATCGCGCTTGGATACACAATGGTATATGGAATCGCCAAGATGTTGAACTTTGCACATGGTGATGTGATCATGATCGGTGCATATGTAGCTTTGATCACAATGAAGCAGGCAGGACTTCCTACCTGGGTGGCAATCCTGATTTCAATCATTGCCTGTACAGTACTTGGTGTTCTGATGGAGCGTGTAGCGTATAAGCCGCTTCGTAATGCAACATCTTCACTTGCCGTACTGATCACAGCAATCGGTGTCAGTTATCTGCTTCAGAATGTAGCACTTCTGATCTTCGGTGCGAATGCACAGACATTCCCATCAGTGATCAAGTGGAGCGGACTTTCACTTGCAGATGGCAAGCTGAATATTTCAGGAGAGACAATTGTTACGATTGTAGTTTGTGTGGTTATTATGATTGCATTGATCACATTTGTTCAGAAGACAAAGCCAGGACAGGCGATGCGTGCAGTATCAGAGGATAGAGGCGCAGCGCAATTAATGGGTATCAATGTAAATGCAACAATTGCTCTTACATTTGCGATTGGTTCCGGACTTGCAGCAGTAGCCGGTGTGCTTCTGTGTTCTACCTACCCGAGCCTGACACCATACACAGGTGCGATGCCGGGTATCAAAGCATTCGTTGCAGCTGTATTTGGAGGAATCGGTTCCATTCCGGGTGCATTTATCGGAGGAATTCTTTTGGGAATCATCGAGATACTCAGTAAGGCATACATTTCTTCCCAGCTTGCAGATGCGATCGTGTTCGCAGTTCTGATCATTGTGTTGCTTGTGAAGCCTACAGGACTTCTGGGCAAGAAGATTCAGGAGAAAGTGTAGGTGGATGGAATTATGTTGAAGAATATGAATAAAACAAAGAGAAGTAATCTTATCACTTATGCTATCGTGATTGTAGCTTTCGTAGTGATGCAGACTTTAAGCAGCACAGGAAGTATTTCCAGTCTTTTGACAGGACTTCTTGTTCCGCTTTGTACATATATTATCCTGGCGGTTTCTCTGAACCTTGTAGTAGGTATTCTCGGAGAACTTAGCCTTGGCCATGCAGGATTTATGTGTGTGGGAGCATTTTCCAGTGCATTTTTCTCAAAATGTATGAGAGATGTGATAGAGAATTCGATTGTACGATTTCTGCTTGCACTTTTGATCGGTGTTGTAGTAGCAGCAATCTTCGGTGTTATCATCGGAATCCCGGTACTTCGTCTGAAAGGCGATTACCTTGCAATCGTTACACTTGCGTTCGGTGAGATCATTAAGAACCTTGTAAATGTCCTTTATATTGGAAAGGATTCTAAAGGATTTCATTTTGCAACAAAGGACGTTATGGCACTTGACATGGATCCAGACGGAACAGTTATCCTGAACGGTCCGCAGGGAATCACAGGAACTCCGAAGGATTCAACCTTCCTGATCGGTTTTATCCTGATCATGGTGACATTATTTATCGTACTCAACCTGATCAATTCCAGAGACGGACGTGCGATCATGGCGATCCGTGATAATGTAATCGCAGCTGAGTCTATCGGAATCAATGTTACAAAATATAAACTCATGGCATTTACAATTTCAGCAGCTATGGCCGGTGCAGCAGGTGTTCTGTATGCACATAACCTGTCAACACTGACAGCAAATACAAACAACTTTGGATACAATATGTCCATCACGATTCTTGTCTTTGTAGTACTTGGTGGAATCGGAAATATCCGTGGATCTATTATTGCAGCAGTTATCCTGACACTTCTTCCGGAGCTTCTCCGTGGACTGTCTGATTACCGTATGTTGATCTATGCGATCGTTCTGATCATTATGATGCTCTTTAACTGGGCACCAAAGGCAATCGAGTGGAGAGAGAAGTATCTTCATTTTGGAAAGAAAAAGGAGGCTTAAGTAAGAATGAGTACATTATTAGATGTAAAAAATCTTGGAATTTCTTTCGGAGGTCTCCGTGCGGTAAATGACTTTGACCTCAAGATCCAGAAAGAAGAACTTTACGGATTGATTGGACCAAACGGTGCCGGTAAGACAACCGTATTCAACCTTCTGACAGGAGTATATAAACCGGATTCAGGAAAGGTTCTTTTGGACGGAAAGGATCTTACAGGAAAGAAAAATATTGAGATCAGTAAGGCCGGAATTGCAAGAACATTCCAGAACATCCGTCTTTTCAAAGAACTGACTGTTCTTGATAATGTTAAAGTAGGACTTCACAACCATCATCATTACTCTACAATCGAAGGAATCTTAAGACTTCCGAATTATCGTAAGGTAGAAAAAGAGATGAATGAAAAGGCGATGGAGCTTCTGAAGGTATTCGATCTTGAGAAGTTTGCGTCATATAAGGCTGCAAACCTTCCTTACGGACAGCAGAGAAAACTGGAGATCGCCAGAGCACTTGCGACGGATCCGAAGCTTCTTCTTCTGGATGAGCCGGCAGCAGGAATGAACCCGAACGAGACAGGAGAACTGATGGATATGATCCGTTTCGTAAGAGATGAGTTCCATATGACGATCCTTCTGATCGAACATGATATGAAACTGGTAAGTGGTATCTGCGAGGAGCTGACAGTACTCAACTTCGGTGAAGTACTTGCACAGGGCAAGACAACAGATGTACTGAATGATCCTCAGGTAATCAAGGCATATCTGGGAGAATAGGGGGAAGATAACAATGGCAATGCTTGAAGTCAAAGACTTAGAAGTATATTATGGAATGATCCAGGCAATCAAAGGCATTTCCTTTGAGGTAAATCAGGGAGAGGTTATTGCACTGATCGGCGCAAACGGAGCCGGAAAGACAACAACACTTCATACAATTACAGGACTTCTTTCTCCAAAGAAAGGTTCTGTTATGTTTGAAGGAACTGATATCACAAAGGTCCCGGCGCATAAGATCGTGTCTATGGGAATGGCTCACGTTCCGGAAGGACGAAGAGTTTTCGCTGAATTGAGTGTTTATGAAAACCTGAAAATGGGCGCCTATACAAGAAAAGATAAAAATGAGATCGAAGAGAGTCTTGCAAATGTTTATAAGAGATTCCCACGTCTGGAAGAGAGAAGAAATCAGATGGCCGGAACACTCAGTGGTGGAGAGCAGCAGATGCTTGCCATGGGACGTGCACTGATGTCTAAACCGAAGATCATTCTGATGGATGAGCCTTCTATGGGACTTTCTCCAATCTTTGTAAATGAGATTTTTGATATTATCCAGGCAGTAAGTGAGAGTGGAACAACAGTACTTCTTGTAGAACAGAATGCAAAGAAAGCTCTTTCTATTGCGGATCGCGCCTATGTTCTTGAGACTGGTAAGATCACAATGTCAGGAAATGCAAAAGACCTGCTGGAAGATGAAGCAGTTAAGAAAGCGTATTTAGGAGAATAGGAGGCGATTCAGGTGAGCAGCAATATTGTAATTACAATGGCAAGACAGTATGGAAGCGGTGGTAAGACAATCGGAGCTATGCTTGCAAAAGAGCTTGGAATCAACTGTTATAGCAGAGAAATCTTGCGTATGGCATCCGAGGAAAGCGGAATTAACGAGAGACTCTTCGGTATGAGTGATGAGAAGATGAAGGGAGCCGGCTGGTTCAAGATCCTCAGTCGTCCATACGACGGAGAACTTCTTCCGCCGGAAGATAAAGACTTCGTTTCAGAAGAAAATATCTTTAACTATCAGGCAAAGATCATCAAAGATCTGGCTGAGAAAGAATCCTGTGTAATCGTTGGAAGATGTGCAGATTATGTTCTGAAAGACAATCCAAATGTTGTCAGTGTGTTTGTTCATGCAGATGAGAAATTCTGTCTTGATCGTGCGATGGAGCGTAATAGTATGACAGAAAAAGAAATGAAAAAATACATCGAGAAGACGGATAAATTTCGCGGTGATTTCTATCGTTACCATACAGGACACGAGTGGGCAGATGCAAGAAATTATGATTTGTGCCTGAACAGTGGAAAGCTTGGATTCCAGAAATGCGTGGAAGAGATTAAAGCATATATCAAGATCAGATTTGATCTGTAAATGAAAGAGAAAGCAGACAAAAGAAACAAGTCTGCAAGAAGAAAGAGATACGGTTGCGTATCTCTTTCTTGCTATCTGAAAAGTGCTGCATGCAGGCGACATCGTTTCATCTATCTGAAAAGTGCTGCATACAAAGCGGTATCGTTCCATCTATCTGAAAAGCGCCTATATACCATGCGACATCGTTCTACAAAATGTGAACTGATATCATGCTATACTGTGACAGAAATAAAATAAGTGTAACTGTTCAGAGCCAACCTCCAAAATGCTACGCATTTCGTCGGTGTGGCGTATCCGCCAAATAAAATTTCAAAAACAGTTTTAAAAATGCAAGCATTTTATACCTGTTTTTGAAATTTTGCTTGGCTCTGAACAGTTACAAATAAGTTATTCAAATTACAGTTAGAAAAGAGGTAAAGTTGATGTCAGGAAAAAAAGAAAAGAAGCGTTTTATAGTAGGAGTTATAATGGTTGCAATTATCGTCGCAGCAACAGCAACAATGATCTATTGTTACATAAACCGTTTTGATCCGCAGGAATATGTACAGGCATTTTTAGATGTATCTTATAAGCAGAAAACAGAATCCTATATAAAACAGACCGGCATTTCCGAGAAAGAAGCAAAACAGGTTTTCGAAGATAATCTTGCTTATACAATGGAAAAATTTCCGGAGCATGTAATGACAGATGAGATGACAGAAGAATATAGAGAACTGTTTGCAGATCTTGCAAAGAAGACATCTTATACTGTAGGAGAAGCAACCAGGGAAGAAAATGGAACTTATCAGGTTGTTCTTACAGTGAAAACAATCACATTGCTGAAGGATACTTATGCTGAATTTCAGGAGAAGGCGCAGGAATACGCCACAAAAGTTTCAAATGATGTGATGAACGGACAGGCTATGCCAGAAGAAACACAGATGCAGACAGAAATTTATCAGATCTATTATGAGGTTTTAAGACAGGCGGAAGAGAAAGGGCTGAAGTACGGAAAACCAAATAAAATTGTTCTTCATGTAGAAAAAGATAAAGAGGGAAAATATGGAATCAGAAAAGCAGACCTGCAAAATCTGGATCACCTGCTGATTGAATCTGTCGGAGAAGAACAGGAGAAAGAAAATAGTTAAACAAGAGGAAAAAAGCGAAAAGAGTGGAAGAATTGGAAAGAAAAACAGAAGAGAAAAGGATTCAAAAGAAAGAATTAAGAAGAAAAATAAAAGAAAAACTTTCTTTTATAACAGAAAAATACAGAAAAGAAGCAGACAGAAAGATTACAGAAAGTGTTTTGGAACTGAATGAATACAAGAGCGCAGACTGTGTGTTCTGTTATGTGAGCACAGAGAAAGAAATAGATACATTTTCTATATTGCAAGATATTCTTCAATCAGGAAAGCATCTTGGAGTGCCAAAGTGTACGGGAAAAGGAATTATGAACGTATACGAGATCCGCTCATTACAAGAGCTGTATCCGGGTGCATATGGAATCCTTGAACCAAAAGAAGACCCGGAAAGATTGATTCAGCCGGAAGCAATTGATTTTGCTTTCATTCCATGTATCAGCTGCGATAGAAGCGGAAGACGCCTTGGTCACGGAGGTGGATATTACGACAGATATCTGGAAAAGACGCATTGCGTGAAAGCAGCACTTTGCAGGGAGGAACTGCTTGTAGACGAAATTCCGGTGGAGGAACATGATCTGCGGATGGATTTTGTGATTTCTGAAAAAGGTTGTTATAAGATGTAAATAGTAAGGGCAGATTTAACTCGTATGAGTCAGATCTGCCCTTGAAAATTATTTAATCGTTTTCATTTCTGTAATTGGCCAGTAACGAAAGACTGCTTTCCCAAGAATCTTATCTTTGGATACATATGGATTAATCCAGTAGCGGGAATCTTTCGAATCATTTCTATTATCTCCCATCACAAAATAGCATCCTTCCGGTACGGTATAAGGACCATAATTTCCGACCATGTATTCTTTCGTCTCTACATCTTCGAGCGGTTCAGAAGAGCCATCAATGTAGATGTGACCGTCACGGATCTCCACGGTTTCACCAGGCAGTCCGATGATACGCTTGATAAAAAGCTGGCTTTCATCATCAGGATACTTAAAAATGATTACATCATAACGCTCAGGATCCTTAGTTAAATAAGAAAGCCGGTTACCAACCACACGATCTCCGGTCATGATGGTGTTTTCCATTGAACCGGAAGGGATCTGTGCATTGACGATTAGAAAATTATCAACAAATAGAGCAATAGCAATAGCTGCTAAAATGGCGATCAGCCATTGGAAAAGTTCTTTCGCAGTAGAGTCCTTCTCCTTTGCAGCAGGTTCTTTCGATGTAGATAACATATAAACTCCCCATTTCTGATATTCTTGTTCTTATTCTGAAAGATATCTTGTCTGTGTTAATCAGTATCATAACCGATGCAAAAACGAATCACAATAGAACAGTTACAATCATAACATATCTGGGAGAATGTGGCAAATGTGGGGAAATGAAAATTCTATAAAATCAGATTGCTCCTATGTCAAATGATGACAAAGATAAATGTGTTCAAAACTTCATAAAAGAAGTATAAACAATTCTAAAATAAGCGGTAAATGCACTGACAAAAAGAAAATCATCTGATAAAATACAGCCATGTCAGAAAAGAATAATATGGCATGGGTATATATAGTAGAAATGCAGATCATTTACTTATGATAGGAGACCTGAACAGGAGGTAGAACAGTATGACAATAGAACAATATTATAGATGGATCAATACAAAAGCAGGGAAGAAGATCAAAGATTTTATGAATCGTCTGATCCCGGGACTGATGCCAGAACCAGTACCGGTCAGAGTGCCGGTTAGACAGGAAGATAGATATAATAGAAGATGATGAAATAAAAAGCTTTCGGTTTAAATGAAAAAATCCGAAAGCTTTTTATATTACTACTTCATGTTACTGGTGTAGTAAGTTTGAAGAGAATTCTTAATAACCGGATGCTAGTACAGCGTTTTCAAAATAACTGCCTCATACACTTGCCTGCGAATCCGATTGCTCAGTTGAAAAAGCCTCGACGTAGCCCGCTACGCCTACGTTTTTTCAGCTGAACACTCGAATCCGCATTCTGCGTGAATGAGACAGTTATTTGTGAAACGCTGTACTAGTTACAGAAGCAAGCCGACAGGAAACGTAGCTGAGCGAAGTGACTTGACTGAGTAAATCGAAATGGAAATATGTCTGATAGTGTGATATGATTTGAATGGCAAAAGATATTTTAAGGAACAGACATGCTAGCGTTAAAGCCGGGATAAGATAGCGGTTGCAAATGAAATTCAAACAACAGAGCCAAAACCAGAATATGAGAAAATAGTGAAAGATCCTTAAGTTATGGAATTTCTGCAGATTCAGCCTGACACACATGTATATGAAGGAGATTTGGAACAGGCATAATAGAGACATTAAAATCGGAATTGTGCGCCCAGACAAGGGCGAGTAGTCTAGCAGGTGGAATGCCTGTCTGGTAAGGTCTAACCAACCGCCAGTAGCGAGTCTTGGGTGACTGCCAGTAATGGTAGTTGCTAAGCGTAGACAGCGAGAAAATAGAGAGTGTGATTGAGCCTCGAAATTTTGACATCTAGAAGGCTGACGTTTTAATTCCAGCGGAAAGCAACACAAATCAAATCGTCATGGTAAGAAATGGTTTGCTTCTGCGGGGTCAAAGAGCACTTTATGTTTTACATTGTGACTATTCAGTCAACTGGGGAGAGCCTATTGTTTCTTGCCATTGCAAGTATGGCAAACAACTGCAAAACAGGAGAATGCCAAAAGAATAGTAGGCAGTCGGATAGCTTCATAGTACTGAAGAAGTTGGGTAATGCCAATGGAGGGAAGGGAGCTACATAATAATGGTCTTTCTGAGGACACATCAACCGTACTCAGGGACGGGGGTATTGATGGAAACAAAATTAGAAAGAATAGCAGAAATATCGGCAAGTTCGCCGAGACCAGAGTTCACATCGTTGTATCATCTAATCAATAAAGAAATGCTTACGCAATGCCACAAAGAATTAGACGGAAGTAAGGCAGTTGGTATGGATGAGATTACGAAGAGAGAATACGAGAAGAATCTGGAGCAAAACATAGATGACTTGGTAGAAAGATTGAAAAGAAAATCATACAAACCACAGCCATCAATTAGGGTATATATCCCTAAAAGCAATGGAAAACTTCGACCATTAGGAATTGCGTGCTATGAGGACAAAATAGTCCAATTAGCATTAAAGAAGATATTGGAAGCTATCTATGAACCGAGATTTCTGAACTGCATGTACGGATTCAGACCAAATCGAGGATGTCATAACGCAATAAAAGAACTGTATAAGAGATTAAACAACACGAAAATCTGCTATATTGTGGATGCTGACATCAAAGGATTCTTCGACCATATGAAGCATGAATGGATTATCAAGTTTCTCAAACTTTATATTAAAGACCCCAACATAATTGGTCTTGTCAAGAAGTATCTTAAAGTGGGAGTGCTGGATAATGGTGAACTTATGGTAAATGAAGAAGGTTCAGCTCAAGGCAATATCATAAGTCCAATCCTAGCAAACATATATATGCACAATGTATTGACACTATGGTATAAGTTTATTATTACCAAAGAATGCAAGGGAGATAACTTTCTAATTGTATATGCAGATGATTTTGTTGCAGGATTTCAATACAAATGGGAAGCAGAGAATTACTACAAGCTTCTTAAAGAACGAATGGAAAAGTTCGGTTTGCAATTAGAAGATAGTAAAAGTCGTCTCTTACAAAGCGGTGCTTATATTGCAAGGGCAAAGCAAAAGAGCGGTGAGTGTATCAGATTACAAACATTTGATTTTCTGGGATTCACATTCTATTGTGGGCGTTCACGCAAAGGTATGCCATATATAATGCCAAAGACAAGTTCTAAGAAATTCAGACAGAAAATCCGAGACATAAAAGTGTGGTTATACGCAAACAAAGACCAACCACTAAAGAAACTAATGGGAATGCTTAATCTGAAGCTGACAGGACACTATAGGTACTATGGGATTAGTTTTAATGGCAGAATGATTTCAAACTACAAGCAACAGGTGAGAGAACTTCTGTTTAAGGTGTTGAACAGACGAAGTGACAGAAAGAGTTATACAAGAGAAGGATTCATTGAAATGCTGAAATATTATCCATTGGCAATACCAAAGATTTATGTCAGCTTGTTTTGAAACTGTAAATATTATTATGAAGAGCCGTATGCGGGAAAGCCGCACGTACGGTTCTGTGAGGGGCTTATATTGTGAGGTGTAAGTCTTACTCGACTCAGGAGGTGTTTTTATGCCACAAATGAATAAGGGAGGAAAATTTATTTTCGGGAAATCATTCATTCGGGCGGATGGAACATTGCGGATTCCACCGCAGGCAATGGAAGAATATCACATTGTAGATGAAGGAAAAGTATATCTTTTTACCGAAAGTAAGATTACCGGTGGCTTCTGCGTCACCCGGAAAGGCCTTTTGCATCCGTCAAAACTTGGTCACATTTTGGACGATACTCCACCGTTGCTTGACTACTCAGCAGGTTCTGGCGAATTTATCAAATACAAGGGGCGTTCCTACTGCTGGGTAGAGATTTCACAGGAGGGGCAAATTCTTCTTACGAAGAAAATGATGGATTTTTTGAAGGTGAGACCCGGAATGGAGCTGCTCTCTATCCGCAGTAGCGACATCGCGTTTACGATGGGAGCTAAAGGACCGCTATTGGAAAAAGCAGAAAACTATGATGGTGAAATTCCGCTTTTTTAAGTGTAACAATTTGAATTTGTGGAGGATAACTATTGTGGATAAAGCAGTTATTTATATACATGGAAAAGGTGGTAATGCTGAAGAAGCTATTCATTACAAACCGCTCTTTAGTAATTGTGATGTGATTGGTCTCGACTATACTGCACAGTTTCCATGGGAAGCAAAAGAAGAATTTCCATTACTTTTTAATTCAATTTATAGAAACTACAAGACTGTTGAAGTAATTGCCAATAGCATTGGAGCGTATTTTGCTATCAATGCCTTATCAAATCAGCAAATAGAGAAAGCATATTTTATTTCGCCCGTTGTAGATATGGAAAGGCTTATTGCTGATATGATGATTTGGGCAAATGTTACAGAGGATGAACTCAAAGAGAAAAAAGAAATTCAGACAACCTTTGGAGAGACTCTTTCATGGGATTATCTTTGCTATGCAAGAGAAAATCCTATTATATGGGAAATCCCAATGCACATTTTGTATGGTGAAAAAGATAATCTTACCGCTTATGGAACGATACTTGAATTTGCACAGAGAACGAATTCAACACTTTCTATTATTAAAAATGGAGAGCATTGGTTTCATACGGATGAACAAATGAAATTTCTTGATGAATGGATAATAAAATCTTCCAAATAAATTCCAGTTTGATGGAGAAAGCAAAAATCAGTCATGCCCTTTATCATATAGTTTCTGTATATTTTTTGGAAGTTTGTCAGGCAACATGGCATTTATAGCATCTTCGTTACCATCTTTTATTGCTGTTTCGTAATACCAGCACTTGAATTTTAAGAGGGAGAGAGTTTTTTGAAGTTCCTGAATTTCAGTTTCAACAGCTGATTTTCTGGTTTCAAATAATTCTTTCCTTTTTTCATAGCTGGAGCTGCCTTCAGATACCCAGATAAAAAATTGCTTTATATCTTTTATCTCAAGACCGGATTTCTTCAGACATTCAATGATACGAAGTGCTTCTAATTCATTATCGCTGAAATAACGGATATTTCCCTTGCGTTCCAGATTAGGGAAAAAGCCTTCCTTGTCATAATACCTTAATGTAGAAACAGGAAGATTAAACATTGCAGAGACCTGACCGATTGTATACATAAAAAACCTTCTTTCAAATTTATACTTGACCTAAAGTTAACTTTAGGTTGTAGGATATTTATATCATATACTATTGTTAGTGTAATTACAAGAAATTTTGCATATGGAGGTTATATTTATGTTGAAAACAGAAGAATTAAAACTAGTATCTGAATGGGATAAAACTTTTCCACAGAGTGAAAAAGTAGACCACACGAAAGTGACATTTATAAATCGTTATGGAATCACACTTGCTGCAGATCTGTATAAGCCAAAAAATGCATCTGGGAAATATCCTGCGATTGCCGTAAGCGGACCATTTGGGGCAGTCAAAGAACAGTGTTCCGGATTATATGCACAGACAATGGCTGAAAGAGGATATTTAACAATTGCATTTGACCCTTCTTTTACGGGGGAAAGTGGAGGCTATCCAAGATTTATGGCTTCTCCAGATATTAATACAGAAGATTTTATGGCTGCTGTTGATTTCCTTTCTGTTCGGGAAGATGTGGATCCGGATAAAATAGGAATCATTGGAATCTGCGGCTGGGGTGGAATGGCTCTTAACGCAGCTGCGTTGGATACAAGAATAAAAGCAACCGTTGCTTCTACCATGTATGATATGACAAGAGTAAATGCGAATGGATACTTTGATTCTGAGGACAGTGAAGAAGCACGTTATGCAAAGAAACAGTCGCTGAATACCCTCAGGACAGAAGAATACCGTAAAGGCGAATATTCAAGAGGCGGTGGTTGTGTTCCCCTTCCGGTTCCGGAAGATGCACCTTTCTTCGTAAAAGATTACAGTGAGTATTATAAAGGCAGATGTTATCATAAAAGGAGCCTGAATTCAAATGATGGCTGGAACAGTATTGGATGTATGTCATTTATGAATCAGCCAATATTAAAGTACAGTAATGAAATAAGAAGTGCAGTCCTCATCGTTCATGGAGAAAAAGCACACAGCTATTATTTTGGAAAAGATGCTTATGAAAATATGATTAAGAACAGCAAGTACACATCCAATAAAGAACTGCTGACAATTCCGGGAGCTGTTCATACAGATCTATACGATAATCCGGATGTGATTCCATTTGACAAAATTCAGAAATTTTTTAAAGAAAACGGAGTTGGTTAATTATGACGTGTGAAGAATATTTGAGTAATATGAAGCCCGGATATATCGTAGATGGTGGAAGTGAAGAACATTTGGTTATGCATGAGCTGTCTCAAAGGGCATTAAAGATAACGATGGAGCTGAATAACAAATATCATACAAAAGAAGAAATTATACAGCTTATGTCGGAACTTACCGGACAAAAAATAGATGAAAGTTTTGGAATGTTTCCTCCGTTTTATACAGACTGCGGACGAAATATCCATATAGGTAAAAATGTTTTTATTAATGCAGGATGTAAGTTTCAGGATCAGGGTGGTATTTATATAGAGGATGGAGTCCTGATTGGACATAATGCAGTATTGGCAACGATCAATCATATGGAAGATCCCGAGAAAAGAGCAGGTATGATATTTCAGCCGATTCACATCGAAAAAAAAGTGTGGCTTGGAGCAAATGTAACGGTTCTTCCGGGGGTTACGATTGGTGAAGGTTCGGTCATTGCAGCCGGTGCAGTTGTAACAAAAGATGTTCCGGCCAATATGATTGCGGCAGGAGTGCCTGCGAAAGTTATACGGAAGGTTAAAAAAGACACTGAAAAAGGAGAAATTTAATCATGGCAAAAAAAGTATTGATCATATCGACAAGTCTTCGAGGAGGCAGCAATTCTGATATACTTGCAAATGAGTGTGCAAAGGGAGCAAAAGAAGCCGGGCATGATGTGGAACTTCTTTCTTTGAAAGGAAAAGATATAAAATATTGTATCGGTTGTCTATCCTGTCAGAGGAATGGGATGTGTGTACTGAAGGATGATGTTGCAGATATTATGGCAAAAGTAAAGGATGCGGAGGTCATTGTCTATGCAACACCAATTTATTACTATGAGATGTGTGGCCAGATGAAAACACTTCTTGATAGATTGAATCCTTTATATTCGACAGATTATTCATTCAGAGATATTTATATGATTGCAACTGCCGCTGAGAATGATGAAAGTGCATTTGAAAAAGCCTACAATGGTCTGCAAGGATGGGTAGACTGTTTTGAAAAGGCTTCCTTAAAAGGCATTGTAAGCGGCGGTGGAATTGATGACGCAAATACAGCTGCAAGCCATGTGGATGTGATGAAGAAAGCATATGAACTTGGAAAGGAATTATAATTTGTTGGTTGTCGCTACAAGAAAATCCATAACTTCAAGATGTGTAGGGCTGATAATCAGTCATTCTATGATTAGAAAAAAGAGATAATTACAATCAATAACGCCGGTGCGGGATTTTGATATCCAGTACCGGCGTTATTGATTCCACAGGGGCTTGGGGGGTGTAGCCACCAAATATACTATTCGTTTTCTGCTTCGGCAAGTTTGTTAAGAATCCACTCCCGATTGATAACAATATCCTCATCATCGCGGAGATCTTTGAAATCATTGCAGTGTGAAGAAGCAAATTCATACATATTGTCAATGTCAACTGCACCAGTGATCTCACCCTTATTAATGATTACAAGAATATTTGTTCCGTCGTCATCGACAGCAAAGCACAATTCATCAAATTCTTTATTAGGATCATTTTTGAGGATAGAATCTGTCGCAAGTAATTTAACAAGTTCTATTATTCTGTCATCTTTACCAGCATCAAAGATCTGTATCTTTTCAACGAGTTGATTGGGTGACGTTACGATTCGGGCTAAATATTTTTCAATACGAAAATCAAACAAAGCATTTTCACCATAAAACATTTCATATGTCTTCTTTACTTCTGATTCAGGAACCAGATAAATCATGACAAGATCTTCCATCTGGTGATAGAGTGTGGAGTAGTTTAAACAAAAGGTCTCTCCACAGCTCGGGCAGGTATAAAGGAAAATAGATTGATTAAGTACCTTCTCTTTCATTTCAGGATCCAGTGCAGTATTAATACTGTCCCAGAGCTCAAAATCCCCCTCATGATGGCAGGAAGGACAAGTTACCTTTTCTATATGATGTCTTGACATAAATGTTCCTCCTTTCAGTGAGATAAATCTATAGTTTTCTTATTGCAGAATGCGCTTATCCTTTATTATTTTGCCAGAAAATCACTCTGTATCTCCATCGGCATATGATAAGCCTGGCCTCGTTTTGTCAGGCTGTATAGTTTAAAGCTCATGAGTTCCGGAGTCGCATTCAAAGAGCTGCAGAGTCCGAAATAATCCAGGCCCTCGTTCTGAACCATGCATCAGTTGGAAAAGATCTGATGCCGACAGAAGAGCGCGGCTCTATTGGGCAGGTAAAGCCATCTGGTTGGCATACGATCAAATATGACAATGTGGATGGCAAATATTTATATAATCGCTGCCATTTGATCGGTTTCAGCTCACTGCAGAAAATGCGAATGAGAAGAACTTAATCACTGGGACCAGATATCTGAATGTTCAGGGAATGCTGCCGATTGAGAATATGGCAGCGGACTATGTAAAAGAAACTGGAAATCATGTGCAGTATCGGGTGACTCCGGTTTTTGAAGGCAGTAATCTCGTAGCATCCGGCGTACTAATGGAAGCGGAATCCGTAGAAGACAAAGGCGAAGGTATTTTGTGCTGCGTTTACGTTTATAATGTTCAGCCGGGAATTAACATCAATTATGCGACGGGTGACAGCTCGGTTTCTGGAACAAACAAGATGGCAGTAACAGAGCAGGCCACACAGGCTGTTACGCAGGCAGCTTCTCAGCAGACCAGCACGGAATCCTATATCCTCAATACCAATACAAAGAAATTTCATCGGCCGTCCTGTTCATCGGTCAAACAGATGAAGGAGAGCAATAAAAAATCCTCATCAGAGAGTAGGGATGCGCTGATTGTTGCAGGTTATGATCCGTGTAAAAAATGCAATCCGTAAAAATGTGTCAGATATTAAAAAAATATGGAAGAGGAAGGTTGTAGTTCTATATTGCAATACTTTGGTCGGTTTCCCTGGGTGTTTTGGGCGTCAGTTGCTTTTGGAGCATTAAGGAATTGAAAGAACAGGAAAAAAGAGTGGCAAAAGGATGGTTCCCGAAGCGGAAGGTGGATAAGCACTAAAGAAGAAAGCGGGGAGATGAGAAGATGGTGGTATGGAGATTACAGATGAATACTGGAGGAGCGAACGTTGCGGATTGCTTGCAAAACCATGTTGCAGCACTTTGGGCTGGCAAGGTACTTGCTTACTTAATGGGAAATTACTATGACTCGAAAGCCACCTACGAAAAACTCTTTGATTGGACCGATGAACACAAGTTTAAAACCGGCAAATACTCTTATAAAGAGGCTGTGATCGACGAATTGGCCACAGCCTCTCCCAGTGAATATCTGACGAAAATATCGATACAAGTGTTTTAACCCTGCCGCTTCATCGCGTTTCCTCCGCACTGCCTTTACATTTCTCATAAGCAAATAGCGCCGCTCCCAGCGCACCGCAGAGCTGCGCCTCATCACAGATATAAAGTTTAGCACCAAGCTTCTCTTCCAATGCCTGGATGATACCCCGGTTCTTCGCCACACCGCCGGTCATCATATATTCGCCTGGATGATCCTTTCCAAGGCGGGCTGCCAACGCGCCGACTTTTGAGGCAACTGACACATTTAAACCGTGGATAATATCTGCCACATCCTTATTCTGTGCCACCAGCGACACGACCTCCGACTCTGCAAACACCGTACACATGCTGGAAATCACGATATTATGCTTCCATTCCAGCCCTTTCACACTCATTTCCTCCAGGGAAAGTCCCAGCGTTTTCGCCATCATTTCCAGAAAACGTCCCGTTCCGGCGGCACATTTGTCATTCATCAGGAAATTTTTCACGGCTCCCTGCCCGTCGATGCTGATCGCCTTGATATCCTGCCCGCCAATGTCGATGATAGTGCGGACATTCGGATTCAGATAATTTGCGCCCTTGGCATGGCAGGTAATCTCCGTGATGCTGTCATCCCCGCTGTCAATGTAGGATCGTCCATATCCGGTCGTATCGATCCGCACGATCTCCTCTTTCTTAATTCCCGCTTTCTCAATCGCCAGATCCAGACTCTTCTCGGCGCTCATCATCGCACCGCCGCCGGTCGGAATAATCATCGTCGATTTAATTTTTCCATCCTGATCCAGTATGACCACATCAGTACTTGTCGAACCGCTGTCGATTCCCGCCACATAAAAAATGCCCGACTCCATCTTCTTTCTTACCTCCTCACTGATACCTTTTCCCGGATCCATATCCTCTGATCCCTCGATCGTCTCCTCAAATGCCTGAATGCGCGTCAAAAGCTGCCCCGCGCTCTGGCTCGTAAAATCAGTCTCAATCTTAAGGAGCGGAACCTTGATATCCCGCTTGATACTCGCATACTCAAATCCATAATAATCACAGAACTTGATCGTGTGATAAATAATTCCCTTTAAATTCGGATCCAGATACAGACGGTTTCTGCGGATCGAACGGTTCATGCGGAAACACGGCATCTGTCCCAGCAGGACGTCCGCGTAAGAAAGAAACAGCTCCTCTTCCTCCATATTCCACATTTCATCCTGTACGACCGACAGTTTCCGACCACCCGTACAGGTCAGATTTTCCACATCCATCTGGATATTGTCTCGGATCATATCCTCCAGAATGCCGCTGACCCGCACGCCCAGCACACCAATGTACGGCTCCGTGTTCATTTCCGGCGTAATAAAGGACTTGATAAAAGCGCGTTTATCAAACACTTTCCCGGAATATGCCTCATATGCCTTTTTAAGCCTCCGGATCGTGCCCGCAAATTTCACTTTTTCACATTCATTATCATCATGCGGCAGATCCAGCATATATAAAAACTTACATTTTCCCGTGCTCTCCACGATATCGTAAACGCGCCGCATCGAATCGCAGCAGTTTACCAGCACCAGCTGTTCAACCTTTCCTTCCAGCACTGCCTGAATGACCGATTTTCCAAAGCCGCACAGATTTGCATGTGCAATTTGATCCGACTGTTCGAAATTTTCCGGCATTTCCTCCAAAACAGAACATTCTTCTCCAAACCCCCGGAACAGCTCGATTGGGGTGTACTTACAGACGTAATAAATCATACGTGTTTCTCCTCCTTGCCCTTTTCCAGCATTTCCACAAACGCCTGAAGCCGCGTCGATACCTGACCGTCGCTGGTATTGGCGGGGTTGCAGCCGTCACCGTCGAGAATCATCGTCGGAAGTCCTGTCTTTTCTAAGGACTGCTTAATCAGGCTGGATGCACCGATCGTTCCCTTACAGCCCCAGTGGGCAAATAAAACAGCACCATCCGATTCCGTGATTCTGGCAAGCCGTTCCGCTTCCTCAATTCTCTGTTTCACACTGCCATTGTAAATGCAGTAGACCATTTTCTCTGCCATCGCCTCATACGGGTCTTCCGCCTGCATCTCCTGAAAACCATCTGCGATGAAATCACAAGCGCGGATGTGCATTTTCTTACTATAATTAAAAGTATCCTTAACCGGCTCCTGTAAAAATGGCATGATGTGCATCCAGATTACCGAAAGACCATCTCCCCTCGGTGACATCCGCACATCGCGCAGAAGTTTTTCCGTATAGGTAACCGCCGTCTCTGAGCCAGCCATCAGATGGCACATAAAAAGCGCATACAATTCATTCGTCAGAGAGGTCACCGGGTCATGCGCACACCGCAGGGCAAGCTGTTTTTTATAATTCGCTGCCGCTTTCCGGCTGTTATCTACCGCACTCCGCACTGTTTCCTCCGAAATCCGTCTGTCCGTCGTCTCCTCCAGAAACCGTTTCAATTTCCGCAGCTGATCCGCCACATACAGAACCGATTCCCGGTTTTTCTCATACGGAACATCAATATAAAAGCCTGGACATTCAAATTTATCCTTTAAATACGGAAACGTCATCATATTTCCATCACACGCAAGGTTCGTATAAATCATGCAGTTCGGTTTTGGCAGAATCCCCGTCAGCGCCGCCCCCAGAAACACCCTGTGGTACGAACACATCGTCTCCGGAAATCCTTCTTCCTCCGTTTTCCGAAGAAACGTCTGCTCACACTTCGTTCCCGCCATAAAACAGGACATCGCCTCCACTGAGTACGGCGTCAGCCCTGCCGCCGTCACCAGCTCTCCCGGCACAAATATGCTGACCATCGCCGCATTCTCCGGTTCCGACAGCGACTGAATGATATTTTTCATAACCACCCGCGCCACATACTGTCCCGACGACGGCAGCCCTCGATCCGGCAAAAACTGAAGCTTCTTTTCCTGCAGGCGGTATCCCGCAAGAAGCAGCCGACGCGCTTTTTCCGGATCCTTAAGCGCCTGGCTGCTCACCCTATTTCCAAATTTTTCAATTACATCCATTGTTCTTTCTTCCATTCTTTTAAGTTCATTTTTCTGTTATATCGCCCTGATGCAGATGGATATGGTTCCGCGCCTTTGCAGGCAAACGGACATTCTTTATTATAGTCAGTTGGATGGGAATTGTAAATATATCGGATATGAAATGCGAAACAGCGAGGGAGAAGAACTTTACGCCTGTGACAAAATCATCTATATTCCAAAAAACTGAGCAAACAACCACCGTAAACGATGAATAATCCACCGTATTGCCTACTGCCTCCTTGGTATCCTTCTCCTTAAATAGGCAGTGGTTCATGGGGTTCTGGTGTTTGATTTTCAACATCAATCAATCTGCAGCAGCGTTCCTTTATAAAGTTGCTCCACGGTAACAGCTTTTCTATACCTGCGGGCTCATTTTTGTAGTCCGGCATATAAAGTAGTACTGTGTAGAGATACTGGAACACATTCAGATTGTTGGCTTTTGCGGTTTCTACGATACTGTACATGACAGCACTCAAAGGTGCATTGACTAAAAGAAAAAGATCGTATAGAAAAGCCTTTTACTTCAGCAACATACCTTCTGAAGATTGTAAGTCCGTCTCGGTAGGTTTTCACTGTTTTGGAACTGGCACTGTCCTGAGGAATATATACTGTCAGGAAATCATACGTCATTGAAAAGAAGAGTTTTTTACTTAATAGCGATGTCATCGTATCCTCACCTCCGGCAGTACAAGCGCAGAAATCGAATCTTTCTGACGGATAAAATCCAGGGATTCCAAAACCGATTAAATCTATCTCCAAGTGCACCAGAAGAAAGATGGAATGCTGGATTGACCGTTGGGAAAAGCCATTTATCCTGTACAGAAACCATGCTTTTTATGAACCGGCAATAGTTCTCTAATAGAAAAGCCATATCCTCCGAAATACTGATGATCCGTTCTTTGTGTCCCTTGGCATTCCTTATTTCGATTGTACGCTCTTTTATATGAAGCTCCGAGATCTGTATAGACACAGCTTCAGATCTCCGAAGTCCTGTAGGGAGGATCAGCCTGAAGATCTTAGATGGGTTGAGCTTGCAGTATGTATGAGAAATGCAGGACTTCCCATAGAAAGTCTGATTGAATATCAAAGGCTATTTAGGGCGGGAGATTCTACAATACCTGCATTGCACATGCAAAAGAGGATAAACAGACAGGAAAACGACCAGAGATACTAAATCTGCCACAGGACATAGATCAATATGACGAGATTTATCTTGGATACCCGAATTACTGGGGAACCATGCCAATGGCTGTATATACTTTTCTGGAAAGTTATGATTTTACAGGAAAGAAAATTCATCCATTCTGTATGCATGAAGGAAGCGGATTGTCAAATACGGAGAGTGATATTAAAAAAAGTGCAAAAGGTGCAGTGATTGAGAAAGGCATTGCGATACATGGAAGCAGCGTAGATCAAGCGAAAGATGTACTTGAAAGATGGATACAGAAATAGAGGTTAGAAAAATGGAATGCAAGGAAATACGTGTTGATGTAAGAACTGCGTCAATAAAAGAAAGTATAGAAGGGCAACGTCAGACAAAAATATTATTTCAGATTAATCATACAATGCCTTTTACTGATGAATATAATCATTTATTAAAGGAATTGTTTGGAAATAACCTAGGAGATGGGAGTATGATATCACCACCGCTTAATGGAGCGTGTGTTGGAAGCGTAAAGATTGGCAGGAATGTATTTATCAATTCTAATCTTCTTGCAATGGCAAGAGGTGGAATAACGATTGAAGACAATGCTATGATTGCTGCAAATGTACAGCTTATTTCCAATAATCATGATCCATATGATTTGTGTACTCTGACTTGTAAGCCTGTTCTGATAAGAGAATATGCCTGGGTAGGAGCTGGAGCTACGATACTTCCGGGAGTATGTATCGGAAGACACGCAATTGTGGGAGCTGGATCTGTAGTGACAAAGGATGTACCGGATTATGCAGTAGCAGTTGGAAATCCGGCAAAAGTAATAAAAATGCTTGATAAAGAAAAATTTCAGGAGGATTAAAAAGGTGGAAAATATGAAGTTGAATAACAATTTGGAATGTCCAATGCTTGGACTAGGAACTTTTATGTTATCACCAGAGGATGCCTACACAAGTACATTAGAGGCATTAAAAATGGGATATTCCCTAATTGATACAGCAAATGCTTATGTAAATGAGCGTGCAGTTGGAAGAGCAATCAAGGATAGTGGAATTGACAGAAAAAATATATTTCTATCAACAAAAATATGGGCTAGTGAATATGAAAATGAGAATACTGTAGAAGAAACTCTAGAAAGACTTGGTGTTGATTATGTGGATTTACTTTATATACACCAGCCTGCAGGCAACTGGCTTGCCGGATACAGAATGCTTGAAAAAGCGTATAGAGAGGGCAAAGCAAAATCCATTGGTATCTCGAATTTTGAAGGAAAATATATGGAAGAGTTGGAAACAAAGTGGGAAATTGTACCTCAGTTTATTCAGGTGGAAGCACATCCATATTTCACACAGAAAGAACTTCGTGTAACTTTAGACAAATATGGAATTAAGCTTATGAGCTGGTATCCGCTGGGACATGGAGATACAGCATTAATGAATGAGTTGGTATTTGCAGGACTTGGCAAAAAATATGGAAAAACACCTGCACAGGTTATTCTCCGTTGGCATACTCAGATGGGATTTGTTGTAATTCCTGGAAGTAAAAATGCAGAACACATTAAGGACAATATGGATATCTTTGATTTTGCATTAACAGATGAAGAAATGGAACAGATTGCAAAGCTGGACAAGAATGAAAGATATTATCACCGCACGGATGAACAGCTTGTACAGTTTGCAAACTGGAAACCAGAGTTTGAAAAATAATATGGAGAAAATAGTATGAGCAAAAATGATGTATGGCTGAATCGTAATGGTGGCCAACTGAGTGAACTCGATGGAACGGAATGGTTATATCCTCCGGGTGCTCCGAGCACCGGACGAGCACCGAAAGATGCTTTACAGAGATGAAAACAGGTTTTCTTATTTTGACAGGGAGTAACAGAATAGTTAGGAAAACCAAGGATTTCCTTGACTTAGGTTGACTAATCATTGTATGTATTTACAGTGGTATCTCGAGCTCCTAAGCGAAGGGTCGGAGGTTCAAATCCTCTTGGCGACGGGCTTCAAAGCGTTCTTGACACAAAATTCCATTCAAAAGGATCAATTTCCAGTTTGGAGAATTGAAAAAAAACGGAATTTACCTATTAAGACATATAAACTCTTGACAATAAAGCTCCTATATAGTATGTTTTTAATAAACTACTATATAGGAGCTTTTGTATGGAAATGAATGGAGGATTTCTTGTTACCAAAATAAAACAGCTTGGAGACCGGATTTTCGAGAAGATTCTCAGTGAAAAGAATATTGATGCGTTTAATGGAGCCCAGGGGCGTATTCTTTATGTGCTGTGGCAGAAGGATGGTATTTCAATCAGGTCACTTTCGACTAAATGCGGATTAGCGATAACATCTCTTACTACGATGCTGGAAAGAATGGAAAATCAAGGGCTGATAAGCCGTGTTCAGTCTGAAACGGACAAAAGGAAAACGCTCCTGTTTCTGACTGAGAAAGCACATGCCTTAAAGGGCGAGTACGATTCTGTATCTGATGAGATGGGCAGTATTTACTACAAAGGTTTTTCAGAGGAAGAAATTATCCGGTTTGAGGAATGCCTCGACCGCATCAGAAAGAATCTTGAGGAGTGGCAGAAGTCATGAGTATTTGTATTAAAGATCAGATTCAGAACATGAATATCGTCATTGGCTGCACAGTGGGGTGTACATATTGCTATGCCCGCAACAACGTGAAACGCTGGCATATGATTGATGATTTCGCTGACCCTGAATTCTTTCCGGGTAAGCTCAAGATGATGGAAAAGAAACGTCCGCAGAACTTTCTTCTTACCGGCATGAGCGATCTCTCTGGATGGAAGCCGGAATGGAGAGACGAGGTATTTGTAAAGATCCGTGAAAATCCACAGCATCAGTTCCTGTTCCTTACCAAGCGACCTGATTTGCTGGATTTTGATACCGATCTGGAAAACGCATGGTTTGGCGTTACGGTGACGAGGAAAGCAGAACGGTGGCGTATCGACGCCCTTCGGAAAAACGTCAGAGCAAAACATTACCATGTTACCTTTGAGCCGTTATTCGATGATCCCGGTACAGTTGACCTTTCCGGAATCAATTGGATCGTTGTGGGCACCATGACCGGAGTTCAGAGCAGGAAGATTCATACGGAGCCGGAATGGGCATGGGCTCTGGCGGACCAGGCACATAAGCTCGGCATTCCGGTGTTTATGAAGGAAGACCTTGTCCCTATCATAGGGGATGAAAATATGATTCAGGAAATGCCGGAAGAATTTAATAAAGTGTTAGAGGTACAGAAATCATGGAAGAAGTAATAAATGGAATCCTCATTCGTGAGGTGGAAACAAAGAACATCATGACTAAGTCTAGTCTGCCGGTAGGCGGTTACTCGGTCAATCCCTATGTGGGCTGTACACATGCCTGCAAGTATTGCTATGCTTCTTTTATGAAGCGCTTTACCGGGCACAAGGAGGAATGGGGCACTTTCCTTGATGTGAAGCATTGGACGGAAATTAAAAATCCGAAGAAATATGCCGGACAGCGGGTGGTCATCGGTTCTGTGACAGATGGTTACAATCCACAGGAGGAGCAATTTGGGAATACCAGAAAACTTCTGGAGCAGCTGATCGGCAGTGACGCAGATATTCTGATCTGCACAAAGTCGGATCTTGTGGTACGGGATATTGATCTGTTGAAGAAGCTTGGACGTGTAACCGTTTCATGGTCGATCAACACACTAGATGAAAATTTCAAGAACGATATGGATTCTGCTTCGAGCATTGAGCACCGTATCGCTGCTATGAAGCAGGTATATGAGGCAGGTATCCGTACAGTTTGTTTCGTATCCCCGGTATTCCCCGGTATCACGAATTTTGAAGCAATCTTTGAGCGGGTAAAGGATCAGTGCGATCTGTTCTGGCTCGAAAATCTCAATCTTCGAGGCGGTTTCAAAAAGACAATTATGGATTATATCGCCGGAAAATATCCTGATCTTGTACCACTTTACGACGAGATCTATAACAAGCATAACCGTAGCTACTTTGAAGCACTTGAAGTAAAAGCTGAGAAAATGGCTAAGAAGTATGATTGTGCCTTTGTGGATAATGAAATGCCTTATGGCAGAGTCCCGCAGGGGCATCCGGTGATCGTAAATTATTTCTATCATGAGGAAATCCGTGGGACAGAGAATACCGGAAAAAGAAATCGCTAACTTCAAGTTTGTAGAATTCAAAAATTTAATATGAAATGTGAGATAGAGCGTATGGAAATTAACTATACGTTCTATTTTTTTCCCTTTTTTGAAAAGTGATTAAAAAACTATTGACATTTTGTTACTGGTGTCCACACAAAGCACTTCCTATATTAGAAAAAATAGTGTATACTTAACAAGTACATATGTTCGAAAAAGGAGTGCAATATGAGCAAAAAGAAATTTAAAACCATATTATGTGGATGTATAACGGCCCTTTGTCTTCTTTTGACATCCTGCGGTTTACTGCAGATATCACAAGGATCAGGCAATCAGGATTCTGACCGCGGAAATCAAACGACAACAGAAACGACATTCGCATCGACAGGGAACATAGAATCTGTAGATACGCTGGAAGAAGTACCGGAGTATACAGGACAGCCATACGTGGAGATCAATGATAATGAGCCAACATTTACAGAAGATGAGCTGACGACAGATTCTTACGAAGAATACAGCCCGTTAGATGAACTGGGAAGATGTCAGACAGCGGAAGCCTGTGTAGGTGAAGATTTGATGCCGACACAGAAAAGAGAAAGCATCAGTAGTGTGAAGCCAACAGGCTGGGTGAATAAGGAATATGATGGAATTGACGGTGGGTATCTGTACAACCGCTGTCATCTGATTGGTTTCCAGTTGACAGGTGAGAATGCGAATGAACGTAACCTGATAACAGGAACACGCTATATGAATGTAGATGGTATGCTTCCGTTCGAGGATAAGGTGGCAGATTATGTCAAAGAAACGGATAATCATGTGATGTATCGTGTCACTCCAATCTATAGCGGTGATGACCTGGTGGCTTCCGGAGTCCAGATGGAGGCGAAGTCTGTGGAAGATGATGGCACAGGGGTAACATTTAACGTATACGTATATAATGTACAGCCATATGTTGTGATCAATTATGAGACAGGAGAGAGTTATCAGACGGAAGAACTCGCAACGTCGGAAGGTGAGTGGGCTCCAGGAACAGAAGCTGAAGTAACTGATAAAAATGTATCCAATTCGTCAACAACATCAAAATCAACCAAAAAAGAAACTTATATATTGAATAGGAATACAAAAAAGTTTCATAAATCAACTTGTTCTGGTGTGAAGGACATCAAAGCAGAGAACAAAGAAGAGTATACAGGAAGTAGGTCGGATTTGATTAAAGAAGGATATGAGCCTTGTGGCAGATGCAAGCCGTAAGAGTTACGAGAAGAGTTATGAGATTGGAAATGGTTGCTGGTCGCACGAAGTGAGAACAGCAACCGCTAATGTATAAGTACATGTGGTCTCAGACCTTTTTGCTATAGAGATTATTATAGAAAATATAATATCAACATATAACAGATAGTTCCACCTGCAATGGATAGAAACATATTTTTCTTCCATATATGAAGTACTGCGGTGACAAGAATGGAGATTCCTTCCGGAATTCCATGAGTTCCGTGCAGTACTTCTACATTTTTCAGACAATAGATAACTAACATTCCGAAAACAGCAGAAGGAAGAAATTTACCAAGATACTGGATATATTCCGGTGTCTTTTTATTTTCTTTAAAAATAAGGAAAGGAAGATAGCGCGTTGCCATTGTTCCAAGTATGCACATTCCGATTGTAATTATCTGTTGTGCCAAAGTCATGCTACTCATTTGGTCAGCTCCTCCTTTTCTTTAAGTTTGTCGCATTGTTCCAGCCACTTTCGAAGTACTGTCAGTAGAAGTACAATCAGTATCATTGTCGGAATCATAAAGGAATCCGCTCCGAAGAGGATCAGACATACAAGCGAAACCAGGATTCCAATCATAGAAGAAACATGGATTTTTTCTTTCATCCACTGATCCAGGAAAATTACAACGAACATAGCTGTCATGACAAAACTGATTCCTGATGTGTCGAATTTAAGAAGAGAACCAATGATTCCACCAATCGTTGCGGAAGCAACCCAATAGAACTGGTTCAATAATGTAACAAAAAAATAAAACCATCCGCGGTCTACATCTTCGGGAATCTCAGAGGTGTAATTGACGGAGAAGGTCTCATCACACATTCCGAAAATCAGATAATACTTCTTCCATCCAAGTCCTTTGAATTTATCTAACATGGAAAGTCCATAGAAAAGATGTCTGGCCTGGATCATCATAGCCATGATCAGTACCTGAACAGGTGCAAATGGACTAAGCAGCATCTCAACACAGACAAATTCCAGTGATCCGCCGAAAATCAACATACTCATGAAAAATGGGTAGATAAAAGAAAAACCAGATGCATTCATATATATTCCATAAGCCATTCCAAGAAAAATGAACCCAGTCATAATAGGGATTGTTCGTGGAAAGGCTGCCTTTAGTGCTCTACGTTTCATAATTTTATTATAGTACCTCCTGATATAGTTCAGAATTATAGCATGATAGGCTTGATTTATGTTAATGTCTTTCGGATTGTACAATTTTTTTTGAAAAAAGTGTTTACAAACCACATAAAACCATCTATAATACAAATAGAAACCACAAGAAAACAATAGTAAAGAAGAAATAAACCACACAAAACAACATTACGGTAAATGAGTAAAAACAGGAGGAGTAAAATAATATGAAGATTTTAGATGCGAAGTTTGTACAGGATTTTATTAAAATGGCAAATGACGGATTCCTTCAGGGATGGCATGAGAGAAATGGTGGTAATTTAAGTTATCGTCTGAAGCCAGAAGAGGTTGAGCTGATCAGACCACGTCTGAATGAATCAGGAGAATGGACAGAGATCGGAACAGAGGTTCCGGGACTTGCAGGAGAATTCTTCCTTGTAACAGGAAGTGGAAAGTATTTCAGAAATATTATCGTTGATCCTGAAGTATGTCTTGCAATTATCGAGATTGATTATACAGGAACAAAATACAGAATTCGTTGGGGGCTGGTAGAAGGTGGAAGACCGACAAGTGAGCTTCCAACTCATCTGATGAACCACGAAGTGAAGAAAAAAATCACAAACGGAAAACATCGTGTAATCTATCATGCACATACAACAAATACAATCGCACTGACATTCGTTCTTCCTTTGGATGATCAGGTGTTCACAAGAGAACTTTGGGAGTCAGCAACAGAGTGTCCGGTCGTATTCCCAGACGGAGTTGGAGTTGTAGGCTGGATGGTTCCGGGTGGAAGAGCAATCGCAGAGAAGACAGCTGAACTGATGGAGAAATACGATGTTGCTATTTGGGCACATCATGGAATGTTCTGTTCAGGAGAAGACTTCGATCTTACATTCGGTCTTATGCATACAGTAGAGAAGTCAGCAGAGATCCTTGTGAAGATTCTTTCTATGACACCAAGAAAGATTCAGACAATCACACCGGAGAACTTCCGCGAACTGGCACATGACTTTAATGTAACACTTCCAGAAGAGTTCCTGTATGAGAAAAAGAAATAATTAAATTTCTAAGAAAATAATAAAACGTATCAAATCGACCGGACATTCAATAGTGATAATTGAAATCCAGTCAGTTTGATACGTTTTTTTATAACCATTTCTTAAAAGTGCGTGCTATAATAAAACAGGTCGGAAATTCTATAGACGATCAGAAAAGCGAAAGGAATGGAAAAAAGTAAATCAATGTTATATACAATCCCGGATTATTATCATGAATTTACCTGTGTTGCAGGAAGATGTGAGGACACTTGTTGTGCCGGATGGCAGATCGTCGCAGATGAAGCTGCATTAGAGAAATATAAAAATGAAACAGGTGCATTTGCAAAGCGCTTGAAAGAATCTGTCAACTGGGAAGAAGGAACATTCAAGCAGGATAAAGACAGAAGATGTGCTTTTCTGAATCAATCAAACCTCTGTGATATGTATACCGCACTGGGAGAAGAGAGCCTGTGCAGAACCTGTAAATTGTATCCAAGACATATCGAAGAATTTGAAGATGTGCGGGAGGTTACACTTTCTGTATCCTGTCCGGAAGTGGCAAGAATCCTGATGAATAAAAAAGAACCGGTACATTTTCTTACTTATGAAACAGATGAGGAAGAAGATTATGAAGATTTTGATCCGTTTTTATATTCGAAACTGTTAGATGCAAGAGATGTGATGATTGAGATTTTACAGGACAGAGAGAAAAAGCTGAATCTGCGAGCAGCTCTTATTCTGGCGATTGCACGTGATCTGCAGGAATGTATTGACGAAGAAGATATATTCTCTATGGATGATGTATTTGATTACTATCAGGCTGAAGAAGGTGTGCGGGAAGTGAAAAATGCTCTTGCAGAAGTGGATTACTATACATATAATAGGAAGATGTTTCAAAATCAGTATCAGATGGAACATTTAAGAGCGGATTGGGAGTCTTATCTTCAAGAAACAGAGAAATTATTATATAGAAATGTAAATGAAAAAATAGACAAAAAACGGTATATTGAGATGCAACAAGAATTTCATGCTTGGATGGCGAAAGAAATGCCGGAATATGAGATACAGTATGAACAGCTCCTTGTATATTTCATTAGTACCTATTTTTGCGGTGCAGTATACGATGGAGAAGCGTTTGCGAAAGCACAGATGGCTGTTGTCAGCACCCTGTTGATCCATGAACTTCTGATGGCACAGTGGATGAAGCAAGAAAAAGTGCTAGATATAAATGATGTGATAGATACGGTGTATCGTTATTCAAGAGAACTGGAACATTCTGATTCGAACCTTAATTTAATACAAGAATTGCTACAAGAAAGTAACGAATAGATGGGAGAAATTCTTGACAGTGTTTTTTTAACATGTTATGCTATAGTCGATTTTGAGAGACGAAGATGCAGAGTAACAGACAGAGTCTTTTCAAAGCAATTGTTTCGGACCACCCAGTGAGGTTAAGGCCATACGGACAGCCGGGTCCACTGCCGATTATGGTAACTTTGGTTGCCTTATTGATTGAGTGAAAAGCTCTAATTTTATAAGTAGGTTTCTTTGATAGCCTTATGCGCCAGACGCGCAGACTTGTGAAACGGTCAATAAGAGTAGTAAAAGTATAATTGCTATATAGACTCTGACACGCATGATCCAGAAGTTTTATTTAAAAATCTAAGAGAAGATATTGCCTTTTCTGTTACAGCTGAGAATAAAACAGACGAATACATACCGAACGCAGGTTTGTGGCTTAGCGCCCTTATCTGCGTTTTTTCTGTATTAAGAAAGTGTTTTGACAAAGGAACCTGGAAAGAGAGGAAATATGAAAGGGAGTCGTTTTAAATTAAACCAGAATCATGCACCGATCCATGAGGCTCTGGAGACTTTCCGGCGAATGAGAGTTGTGCCATTTGATGTCCCTGGTCATAAACGGGGAAGAGGAAATCCGGAGCTGACAGAATTTCTCGGACAAAAATGTGTAGGCGTCGATGTCAACAGTATGAAACCACTGGACAATCTCTGCCATCCGGTATCTGTAATACGGGAAGCAGAAGAACTGGCAGCAGATGCCTTTGGAGCAGCACATGCATTTTTAATGGTAGGGGGCACGACAAGTTCTGTACAGACAATGGTTCTGACTGCCTGCAAACGTGGAGATGAGATCATATTGCCACGTAATGTTCACAGGAGTGTGTTGAATGCACTTGTTTTATGTGGTGCGATTCCTGTTTATGTAAATCCGGAGGTAGACCAGCGGCTTGGGATTTCCCTGGGAATGCAGAGAGAACAGGTAGCAAAAGCGATAAAAGAGCATCCAAAGGCAGTTGCAGTGTTAGTAAATAATCCGACTTACTATGGAATATGCAGTGATCTGCGAGCAATTGTTAAGATGGCACATGAGGCAGGAATGATGTGTCTGGTAGACGAAGCGCATGGAACACATTTTTATTTCGGTGGCGGACTTCCTGTTTCAGCTATGGAAGCAGGCGCAGATATGGCGTCCGTATCCATGCACAAAAGCGGAGGCAGTCTTACACAGTCGAGTCTGCTTCTTACAGGTCCGGACGTACATGCCGGGTATGTGCGGCAGATCATCAATCTGACACAGACAACATCAGGAAGCTATCTTCTGATGTCGAGTCTTGACATTTCAAGAAGGAATCTTGCACAGCGTGGCCGTCAGATTTTCCATCAGGTAGCAGATATGGCAGAATATGCCAGAGAAGAAATCAATGCAATCGGTGGTTATTATGCATTTGGAAAAGAACTGGTAAATGGAAATTCTGTTTTTGATTTTGATATTACAAAATTAAGTGTACATACGTTAGATATCGGACTCGCAGGAATTGAAGTTTATGATATTCTGCGTGACGAATACGACATTCAGATCGAATTTGGAGATATCGGAAATATTCTTGCCTACCTTTCGAT
The DNA here is from genome assembly GCF_020560115.1 of Mediterraneibacter sp. 210702-DFI.5.30. NCBI lineage: Bacteria > Bacillati > Bacillota > Clostridia > Lachnospirales > Lachnospiraceae > Mediterraneibacter > Mediterraneibacter sp. 210702-DFI.5.30. The sequence goes on along the minus strand of NZ_JAJCME010000004.1, from coordinate 278,001 downwards.
CGGAGACCGCGCACAGGAAGTAGAACGGCTTGTGAGTGCACTTGCAGAGATCCGCAGACGTTTTCAGACAGACGGAACAGGACTTCTGAGTCAGGAATATATTGATCCTCAGGTAGTGACCAGCCCACAGGATGCTTTTTATGCAGATAAGTGCAGTCTGCCACTCAGGGAAACAGAAGGTATGGTCTGTAGTGAATTTGTGATGTGTTATCCGCCTGGAATTCCGATCCTTGCGCCGGGGGAACGTATTACAGCAGAAATTCTGGATTATATCGAGTATGCAAAAGCGAAGGGTTGTAATATGACCGGACCGGAAGATCCGGATATTTTGAAACTGAATGTTCTGACAGGGAGGTAATAACAATGGAAATGTGGTTTTCAGAATTCCATACACCGGATGTGAAACACAGTATCCGGGTAAACCGTCAGCTCTTTTCCAGACAGAGTGATTATCAGAGAATTGATATTTTTGAGACACCGGAATTTGGCCGTGTTCTGACTCTGGACGGAAATGTAATGCTGACGGAGCGTGACGAATTTATTTATGATGAGATGATTACGCATGTGCCGATGGCGATCCATAAAGAAGCAAAAGAGATAATGGTAATTGGTGCCGGAGATGGCGGTGTCGTTCGTGAACTGACCAGATACGACAGGGTAAGGCACATTGATCTGGTAGAAATGGATCCAATGGTAGTCGAGGCATGTCGTGCATACCTTCCGGAAAATGCATGCAGACTGGATGACAGAAGAGTACATCTTCATTACGAAAATGCACTCCGTTTTATCCGAAGATGCGAGGCGAAATATGATCTCATTATCGTAGATTCCTCGGATCCGTTTGGCCCATCGGAAGGATTGTTTACCCGCGAATTCTATGGAAATTGTTACAATGCGTTGAAAGAGGATGGAATTATGGTCAATCAGCAGGGAAGTCCATTCTACGCAGAAGATGCACATGCAATGCAGCGAAGCCATAAAAGAATTGCCAGTACATTTCAGATCAGTCGTGTTTATCAGGCACATATCCCAACCTTTGCCGCAGGTTATTGGTTGTTTGGATTTGCCAGCAAAAAATATCATCCCGTAGATGATCTGGACGCAGAAGCATGGAATGCATTAAATCTTCGTACACGTTACTATACAACAAGACTCCATAAAGGAGCATTTTACCTTCCGGCATTTCTGGAAGATATGCTGAAAGAAGTGGAGGAATAATTCATGATTTTACCGAATATAGAAACTTTTATCGGATGCGAAAGCAGCTTTGAGGAAGCATCGATTGTCCTTTATGGTGCGCCGTTTGATTCGACGACAAGTTTTCGTCCGGGCGCAAGATTCGGTCCGGCAGCTATGCGTCATGAGAGTTTCGGACTTGAAACTTACAGTCCATATCAGGACAGAGACCTTATGGATATCAGTGTATTTGACAGCGGGGATCTGGAACTTTGCTTTGGAAGCAGTGAAATGGCGCTTTCAGATATTCAAAAGAGAGCAGAAGAAATATTGAAATCAGATAAATTTCCATTGCTTCTGGGAGGAGAACATCTGGTGACGCTGGCAGCAGTACGCGCTGTAGCTGCGAAATATCCGGATCTACATATCATCCATTTTGATGCACATGCAGATTTAAGGGAGGATTATCTGGGAGCCAGATTGAGTCATGCATGCGTTCTGCGAAGATGCCATGATCTTCTGGGAGACGGACGTATTCATCAGTTCTGTATCCGAAGCGGAGAGAGAGAAGAATTTAGATTTGCCGCGCAGCATACAGATTTCCATCCACTTTCTTTTGACGGACTGGAAGAGACTGTAAGAGAACTGAAAGAGAAAAATGTACCAATTTATTTTACAATTGATCTGGATTGTCTGGATCCGGCAGTATTTCCGGGAACAGGGACTCCGGAGGCGGGGGGAGTAACTTTCTTAGAACTTCTTGAAGCCATCCGTACAGTTGCACAGGCAAATGTAGTAGGAGCGGATGTGAATGAACTTGCTCCTATGCTGGATGCAAGTGGTGTCTCAACCGCAACAGCATGTAAGGTTCTTCGTGAACTGCTTCTTGCAATTGCAAAATAAACCGGCAACTTATAAGAGAGCAATTATAAATATACAACTGTTGAAGAAAAGGAGAAGAGTTATGAGCAGAGTACTTGTAATCGGCTGCGGAGGAGTGGCCAGTGTAGCAATTCAGAAATGTTGTCAGGCAGATGAGGTCTTCACAGAACTTTGTATCGCAAGTCGTACAAAGAAAAAATGTGATGCACTTGCAGAAAAGCTGAAAGGAAAGACAAAAACAGTTCTTACGACAGCCAAGGTTGATGCAGACGATGTGGATCAGCTGATCGAACTGATCAATGATTACAAACCGGATCTGGTAATGAACATTGCGCTTCCATATCAGGATCTGACGATTATGGATGCGTGTCTGGCATGTGGCGTAAATTATATGGATACAGCAAACTACGAGCCGGAAGATACGGATGATCCGAAGTGGCGTGCGATTTACGAAAAACGCTGTAAAGAAGAAGGATTTTCAGCATATTTTGATTATTCCTGGCAGTGGGCATACCGCAAAAAATTTGAAGATGCAGGTCTTACAGCACTGCTTGGATGCGGATTTGACCCGGGTGTCACACAGGCATATTGTGCATATGCATTAAAACATGAATTTGATCAGATTGATACCATTGACATTCTAGATTGCAATGGCGGTGATCATGGCTATGCATTTGCGACAAACTTTAATCCGGAAATCAATCTTCGTGAAGTAAGTGCACCGGGAAGTTACTGGGAAAACGGACATTGGGTAGAAATCCCGCCGATGGATATTAAGAGAGAATACAACTTTGATCAGGTCGGAGACAAGGACATGTATCTGCTTCACCATGAGGAAATAGAGTCTCTTGCAAAAACAATTCCAGGTGTGAAACGTATTCGTTTCTTTATGACTTTTGGACAAAGCTATCTGGATCATATGCGTTGTCTTGAGGATGTGGGAATGCTTTCTACAACACCGATCCAGTACAATGGACAGGAAATCGTTCCGATCCAGTTCCTGAAAGAACTTCTTCCGGATCCGGCAAGTCTTGGTCCACGCACAAAAGGAAAAACAAATATCGGCTGTATTTTTACCGGTGTAAAAGATGGAAAAGAGAAGACTTACTATATCTATAACGTATGCGATCATCAGGAATGCTACCATGAGGTTGGAAGCCAGGCAATCAGTTATACAACAGGTGTTCCGGCAATGTGCGGAGCATTGATGATGCTGACTGGAAAATGGATCAGACCGGGTGTATATACTGTAGAAGAATTTGATCCGGATCCGTTCCTGGACGCACTTGACCGTTATGGTTTGCCGCGCAGTGAAAATCATGATCCGAAGTTGGTAGACTGATGGAAAGATTAGATAAAAGAGCACCATTTACAGCCACCGGCGGAATTATTCCGCCGGAATTTCAGAACATCAAAACACCTTGTTATATACTGGATGAAAAAGCACTTACAGAAAACGCAAAACTGCTCGGTGAAGTAGCAGAACGGACAGGATGTAAGATGCTTCTGGCACAGAAAGCATTCAGTAATTATGATTGTTATCCTTTTTTTGAACCGTATCTGGCGGGTACAGAGGCCAGTGGATTGTATGAGGCAAGATTAGGGGCAGAGGAAATGGCGGGAAAAGAAGTTCATGTATTCTGTGCAGGTTACCGGGCGGATGAATTCGAGGAACTTCTTCAGTATGCCGATCATATTGTATTTAATTCTCCGTCCCAGCTTCTTCGCTTTGGAAGAATGGCGAAAGAGGCAGGAAAAAGCGTGGGACTCAGGATCAATCCGGAATGCTCTACCCAGGAGGGACATGAGATTTATGACCCTTGTGCACCGGGAAGCCGCATGGGTACAACAAGAGTACAGTGGGATGAAGCAATTGTGAAGAATCCGGAGTTGATGGAACTTTTGGATGGGGTTCATTTCCATACTCTCTGTGAGCAGGACTCGGATGATCTGGAGACAACCCTTGCTTCCGTAAAGAAACAGTTCGGTGATTTGATTGCCAAAGTGAAATGGATCAATTTTGGCGGTGGTCATCATATTACAAGACCAGGATATGATATTGAGCGACTGGAGCAATGCATCCGAATGGCACAGGAAGAATGGAAGGTTGAGGTTTATCTGGAGCCGGGAGAAGCCTGGGCATTGAATGCAGGATTTCTTCTGACCAGTGTGCTGGATGTTCTGAAAAATGGAGACACACAGATTGCAATCGTAGATGCCAGCGCCGCCTGCCATATGCCGGATGTACTGGAAATGCCTTATCGTCCACCGCTTCTTGGATCATCGGATGAGACAACAGATAGTGGGATTACAGTCCGGTTAGGAGGTCCAACCTGCCTGTCAGGGGATATCATTGGAGACTATAAATTCAGCAAATTACCGGAATACGGAGATCTTCTTCTGTTTGGAGATATGGCGATTTATACGACTTGCAAAAATAATACATTTAACGGGATGCCATTGCCGGATATCTGGATCAGACATGCTGACAGAACCATGCAGCAGCTAACCGTATTTGATTATACAGATTTTAAAGAAAGATTAGGAAGCCGTGAATAGCGACTTCCTAATACATTTATCTAACACATTTCTTGTTTCACATCAACGTCCATACCCAATATACAACTCCAAGCGCCCAGCTTGTCACAATTCCATACAAGATCACAGGCCCGGCAATCGTGAAGATCTTACAACCAATACCAAAAACCTGCCCCTCCTTTTTATATTCAATCGCAGGTGCAGCAACAGAGTTGGCAAAGCCGGTAATCGGAACAAGTGCACCGGCACCGCCCCATTTGGCAAGCAGTGGATAAATTCCGGTACCGGTGAGAAGGATACTCAGAAGAATGAGCAGAATAGAAGTCCAGCTGCTGCAGTCATCCGGGGAAAGCTTTTTCAGTTCACAGAAATGATAAATACATTGTCCGATCAGGCAGATTGTTCCACCAAGGAAGAATGCCTTCATCATGTTGAACCACACATTGTGCTGTGGTGTTTTCTTTTTGACATAGGCTTCGTATTGCTTCTGTTGCTTCAATTGTTCTATTTTGTCCATAAATGAAAATCCCTTCTTTTTGTTTTTAAATTCTACACATAGTTTTTCACAAAATGAAAATAATATCCTTAAAAATAAATAATGAAACATCAGAAATGAGGAAACGATATGAATGATACGGGAAACAAGAACCGGGCAGTTGAATCAGAGTGTGGTCCTTTTCATCTGTCCCAGCTTCGTGGAGCACAGAGCATTGTATTCACAAAAGCACCTTATCTTCTAAGCGCAGCATCTGTTGCCGGAAGCAAAGAAGCGCAGGGGCCGCTTGGAAAATACTTCGATCTGACCAATGAGGATGATCTGTTTGGAGCAGAGACCTGGGAGGAAGCCGAAAGCAACATGCAGAAGGAAGCCTGTGTACTGGCACTTGGAAAGTCGCATGTGGATCCGAAGTCTGTGCGTTATCTCTTTGGAGGAGATCTTCTCAGACAAGGGATTGCAACTTCTATGGGCGTGGAAGATCTGCAGATTCCCATATTCGGCCTGTATGGCGCATGTTCCACATCAGGAGAAGCACTGGCATTAGCAGCAATGAGTGTGGCAGCAGGATACGGAGATTACATGCTGGCAGTAACTTCAAGTCATTTTGGAAGTGCAGAGAAAGAATTTCGATTTCCGTTAGGATATGCGAACCAGAGACCACTTTCCGCACACTGGACCGTGACAGCCAGCGGGGCTTTCCTTGTAGGAAGCCATTTGAATAAAATACATTCCGATAAGCAACGTCAAAGAAAATCCCAGTTCCGGCATATTCGGATCACTGGCGTTACAATAGGGAAGATCGTGGACTTTGGCTTGAAGGATTCGCAGAACATGGGGGCATGTATGGCTCCGGCTGCAACCGATACCATCTACCGTAATTTTCAGGATCTTGGACGTACACAGGAAGATTACGATCAGATCATAACAGGTGATCTTGGATATATTGGTCAGTCCATACTTTTTGACCTGATGAAAAGCAGAGGATATGATATCAGAAAAAAGCATATGGATTGTGGAATGACTATCTTTGATCAGGAGACGCAGGATACACATGCCGGCGGAAGCGGCTGTGGATGCGCAGCGTCAACACTGGCTTCTTATATTCTGCCAAAGCTTGAGAATGGAGAATGGAGAAAGATACTCTTCGTGCCGACCGGTGCATTGATGTCAACGGTCAGCTTCAATGAAGGAGCAAGTGTGCCTGGAATTGCGCATGCGATTATGATCGAACACTGTTGAAAAGCCCTATTATAATAGGAAGAAGTAAAAAATGTGCTAAGTGTGTGTTAAAAAAAGAAAAGGAATAGAAAAATGGATTATATAAAAGCATTTTTAATCGGAGGTCTCATCTGCGCTGCAGTGCAGATTCTTCTGGACAGAACAAAGCTGATGCCGGGACGTGTTATGGTATTACTCGTCTGCACAGGCGCAGTGCTTGGATTTATTGGAGCATACGAACCATTTGTAAAATTTGCAGGAGCAGGTGCAAGCGTTCCACTTCTTGGATTCGGAAATGTCCTGTGGAAAGGTGTGAAGGAAGCTGTTGATAAAAACGGATTCCTCGGAATCTTTCTGGGAGGGTTCAAGGCAAGTGCCGCCGGAATCAGCGCAGCACTGATTTTCGGATACATGGCTTCATTGATTTTTGAACCAAAAATGAAGAAATAAACAAGAAATCACAATAATGTTATAAGGTTCATAAAAATATACATGAAAATAACTTGACAGTAAAAGAAAAATAAAATATCATTAATTGGGTGTTAAAGGCAATAAGATAAGACGATACAAGGAGGCACGGCAGGACAGATTTTTTATCTCAGGTGTCTCTTTCATTATGTAAAAGGACGAGTTAAAGATGATTGATATACATAGCCATATCTTGCCTGGAGTTGATGATGGAGCGTCTTCGATGAAAGAAAGTCTTCATATGCTTTCTATGGCAAGAAGACAGGGAATCACAGATGTGTTTGCAACTTCACATTATTCCAAAGCGTTTCCAAACAAAGATCCGGAGAAGTTGAGACGGCTTCGGGATGAGTTGATGAGTCGCGCAAACCGTCCGGTGAAAGGTCCGGATGGGAAGATAAAGCGAAGACAGCCAATTCGAATCTGGACAGGACAGGAGATTTTTTATTCTAATAGTGTTATACGTCTGCTTGAAGAGGGAAAACTGCTTACGTTGGCAGACAGCAATTATGTATTGGTTGAGTTTATGCCTTCAGTACCGTATTCTGAGATATGTACAGCAGTGAGGAATCTGTCAAGAGCAGGGTATGCTCCGGTAGTTGCTCATGCAGAGCGGTATCGCTGTCTTAGAAAAGGTAAGCGTGTAGAAGAACTGATTGACCTGGAAGCATTGATCCAGATGAATTACAGATCCGTCAGCGGTGACTGGAAGGATTCGACAGCACGCTGGTGTAAGGATAATCTGAAAAAAAAGAATATCCATTTCATGGGAACCGATATGCACAATATCGGGAACAGAATGCCTGATACAAAAGAGGCAATGAGCTGGATGAGGAAGCATTTAGACAGTACTTACCTCAGACAGATAACAAAAGAGAATGCACTTCGCATTGCAGAAGGCAAAATAATAAAATAAAGGGGAGTAAAGATGGGAAATACGCATGATGACGACGAGGTCGAGATTGACCTCAGAGAACTATTCTACGCATTGAAAAAGCACATTCTGGTAATTCTTGCGGCTATATTGGCCGGAGCAGTGATTGCCGGAGCAGCAACAAAGCTTTTGATGACACCTGTTTACAGCGCAACATCTACGATGCTTGTTCTCACAAAGGAAACCACACTTTCTTCACTGGCTGATCTGCAGATCGGTACTCAGTTGACGAAAGACTACAACATCCTGATCACAAGCCGTACGGTATTGCAGGACGTAGTAGATGAACTAAATCTGGATATGACATATAAAGAGTTGAAGGAATGTATCACCGTAGAGAATCCAAGTGATACACGTCTTCTTTCCGTTACAGCAATAGACAAAGATCCAGAGATGGCAAAGAAGATTGCTGACACGCTGGCAAAGACATCAGCTGACTTTATCGGAGACAAGATGGAAGTAACACCGCCGAAGATTATTGAAGAAGGTGAAGTGCCGACAATCCAGACAAGTCCGAGTACAAAGAAGAATGTGCTGATCGGAGCACTGGCTGGTCTGGTTCTTTCCGCAGGTATTATTATCCTTCTCACACTGATGGATGATACAATCAAGTCAGAGGAAGATATCGAGAACTACCTTGGTCTGACAACACTGGCAAGTATTCCAGATAGAAAAGACTACATTACAGGAAAAGGATCTCGCAATTCAAGCAAGGCAGCATCAAAGAAAAAGAAGAAAAAAAGGAGGAAAAAATAAATGGCAATTCAGAGAGTTATGATGACGGACTCCAGAAAAGAAGACGTCTTCTATGAAGAGGCTATTAAAACCCTCCGTACAAATATGCAGTTCAGCGGTGTCGAGACAAAGAGTATTGTTATCACAAGCTGTTATCCGAATGAAGGAAAAAGTGACGTGGCTTTCCAGCTTGCAGTAGAGATTGGAAAGATGGGAAAGAGAGTTCTGATTATAGATGCAGATATCCGTAAATCCAGTTATATCAAACGTTACCAGATCAAGCAGAAGACCAATGGACTGTCACAGTATTTAAGTGGACAGGTTGCTTTGGAGGAAGTGATTTATTCTACAAATTACCGTAATCTTGAGATTATATTTTCCGGTCCGTACGCTCCGAACCCATCAGAGCTTTTGGAGCAGGGACGTTTCAGCAGACTGATTGAAGAGACGAGAAAAGCCTATGATTATGTTTTAATCGATACACCACCGATCATCAATATGAGTGATGCAGCAATCGTAGCAAAACAGTGTGATGGTGCAATCCTCGTAATCGAGAGCGAAGCAGTAAGCAGAAGAGATGCTATGAAAGCAAAAGATCAGCTTATGAAGAGTGGATGTAAGCTTCTCGGTGCAGTATTGAATAAAGTGGATATGAAGAAAGAGAAATATTATAGTAAGTATAATTCATACTACTATGGTAAAAGCAAACAGGAATAGTCGGATATGCAGTGGAGAATATCCGCTGCATATTCCATTTTACTGAGAAAAAACAAACAAAACAGTTAAGATAAATAAAATCAGATGTTTTGTTATGTAGTCAGACAGAAGATTATCAGGGGAAAAGGGTGTACGAGGAGAATGTACAGGAAGAACAGTAATAGTTGGTTGAAGCACTGGGATTTCATCATATTAGATCTTGTCGCATTACAGCTGGCTTATGTAAGCAGTTTTGTATTGCGTATGGGAATGGATAATCTGTATCATAACGGATTATATCTGAATATCGGGATTTTCATCGCACTGGTAGACATTTGCACTGCTTTCTTTACAGAGCCATATCATGGAATCATGAGAAGAGGATACTTTGTAGAGTTTAAGAATGTATTAAAGCATGTGTTTATCGTGAGTGCGCTTGTAATCGTATATCTCTTTATGAGTAAACAGGGAAGCATGACCTCACGTCTTGTGATTACATCATTTATTCCAATGTCAGTTATTTTGGTTTATGTGGTGCGAATCATATGGAAGAAATATTTACTGAAACATGGCAATATGCTCTATTCAAAAATAAATATGCTCCTTGTTTCGACAAGTGATGAAATAGATTCCATGTTAAGACAGGTGGAACAGAATGTATTTAATGAATTCGATATTGTCGGAATCGTACTTGCAGACCGCGAACCGGAAGAAAATGAATTGATCGAAGGAATTCCGGTTGTAAGTAAGATTGATACAGTAACTGAATACATACAGACAAGATGGGTTGATGCTCTTCTTGTTGGAATTAAGAAGAAAACATTGATACCGGAAGATTTGTTTGAAACATGCGTGAACATGGGAATTACAGTTCACGAATGTCTGGATGACAGAACAGGATGGACAGGCAATCAGTTTATTAACCGTATGGGTGGATATACAGTCCTGACTTCCAGCGTCAGAGTGATTTCCTCACGACAGGCTATGATGAAGAGAACGATGGACATCTGTGGCGGAATCGTTGGAATGATTCTGACAGGTATCATTACAATATTCCTTGCTCCGGCAATCTATATTGCTTCACCGGGGCCAATCTTCTTCTCTCAGATGAGAGTAGGAAAAAACGGAAAATTATTTAAAATCTATAAATTCCGAAGCATGTATATGGATGCAGAGGAACGCAAGAAAGAACTGATGAAACAGAACGAGATGAAGGGGCTTATGTTCAAGATGGAGAATGACCCAAGAATCATCGGAAGCGGAGCGGATGGAAGCAAGCATGGACTTGGCTGGTTTATCCGTAAGACATCTTTGGATGAATTCCCGCAGTTCTGGAATGTACTCAAAGGAGATATGAGTCTCGTAGGAACCCGTCCACCAACAGTAGATGAGTGGAAACAGTATGAGCCATATCACCGCGGAAGACTTGCCGTGAAGCCGGGACTGACCGGAATGTGGCAGGTGAGCGGAAGAAGTGATATCACTGATTTTGAGGAAGTTGTGAAGCTTGATATGGAATATGTCAAGAACTGGAATATCGGAATGGATATTAAGATTCTGTTCAAGACCGTCGGGGTCGTGCTTAAGGGCAGCGGATCCAAGTGATGGAATGGATGGAAGAGATAAGGAAAATGATATAAGAATGATGATCTGCAGTGGAACCGGGAGGGGAAACTGCAGGTATTATTGGTATTGAACGTATAGCTATAGGTAGAAATAAACGAAGAGGGAAGACAGGGGTGCTTGGGAGTGGAATGGAGCTTGTTGAGATGGTTTTCTTTTTTTGAGGGATTGAACGTATAGCTATACGAGAAAAAGCAAGAGGAAATTATAGGAATGTCAAATAAGAAAAATCTTCTGATTTATGCTCATTACTATATTCCGGATACTGCGTCAACGGGGCAGATTCTCCGTGAACTGGCGGAGGGTATGCTGGATAAGTTCAACATCACGATCATTTGCGTGGTGCCGAGTTACTTAGGGACGATTGAGGATAAATATAAGACACAGAAATATTACGAAGAAGAAATCAATGGCGTGAAGGTTCTGCGAATTCGAGTGCCGGAGTTCAGTAAGGCCAATAAAAAGAGCCGTGTGAAGAATATTGTTTCCTATTTCTTTGGGGCAATGGGGGCAACTTTCAAGGTTGGAAAAATGGATTATGTGTTCTCCATTTCTCAGCCTCCGATTCTTGGAGGTCTGCTGGGTGTTTGGGGTAAGTGGGTGAAGCACGCCAAGTACATCTACAATATTCAGGACTTTAACCCGGAGCAGGTGCTTGCTGTAGGCTATACCAAGAGCAAATTTATCACTGATGTCATGATGTGGTTTGATAAGTTCAGCTGCAAGCGCAGCAACCTTGTGATTACAGTCGGACGGGATTTGGTAGAAACAGTGGAGGACCGTTTTAAAGGAAAGAAAATTCCTAAGACTGTTATGATTAACAACTGGATTGATGAGAACGAAATTTATCCATTGGATGAAAATAATGAAAAGGTTCTGGCTTTTAAGAGAAAATACGGTTTGGATGGTAAGTTTGTCATCATGTACTCAGGAAACATTGGTTTATATTACGACCTTGAGAATTTGATTAAAGTTATAGAGAGATTCAAACCGGGTACAAAGACTGTAGATGGAAGAGATATTGTCTTTGCATTTGTTGGGGGTGGCTCTGTGCTGGACAAGCTGGTGCTTTATGTGAAAGAGAATCACATGGACAACGTGACTTTCATTCCGTATCAGGATAAAGCAGACCTGATTTATAGTTTAAACGCCGGTGATGTTCACTGGTGTGTGAACGCAAAAGGTATCAAAGGTGTGAGCTGTCCATCGAAGGCATATGGAATAATGGCGGCGGCTAAGCCGATTATAGGAGTTCTCGAATCAGGATCCGAGGTTCGATGCTTGATTGAAGACACACATGGCGGTCTTTGTTGTGAACCTGGAGATTATGACAAGGTAGAGGAGAATATCCGCTGGTTCATTGAGAATGCCGAAAATAGTAAATTGAAGGCAATGGGAGCCAGAGGTCGTGAAAATTTGGAGAAGAATCTGACCAGAAATGTGTCGGTGAGGAAATACGCAGAAGAAATTCTGAAGCTGTAAAGGAGGCGAGAGGTATGAACAGTAACTGGTTTAAGCTAGTTATGAAGATGACAAAAGTTGAATATGGAAAGAACCTCTTGCTGAAGGGGGTACCGATCGTCTTCAACAAGGGCGGTGCCAAGTTGAAGATTGGGGAGAACGTCACGATCAAGAGCAGTTTCCTCAGTAATCTGGTTGGTCTTTACAGCCGGACGATTATCGTAACCCGTGCTCCGGGAGCTGAGATTGAGATTGGCGATAATGTTGGAATAAGTGGAGCAACGATCTACGCCCGGAAAAAGATCACGATTGGCGATAACACCTGCATCGGTGGAAACTGTAAGATTCTGGACAACGATTTCCATCCCATTGAGGCAGAGGCGAGAAACAAACTCCTGCGAGATGAAAACGGTGGTGACAGTGATCTGGTGCCAAGCCGAGAGATTAAGATTGGCAAGAGCTGCTTCATTGGGTGCAATTCGATAATACTGAAGGGCACAGTGCTGGGAGATGGCTGCGTTGTTGGTGCCGGTGCTGTGGTTGCTGGGAAGTTTGAGGATAACTGTGTGATCGCTGGAAACCCGGCGAGAGTTATTAAAAGGTTGTGAGGAAAATAGAATGGCAAATTTAACAATTATTATCCTCACAAAGAATGAGGAGCAAAACTTAGAAAAGTGCATTGCATCTTTTAAGGGCGTGGCACAGCGTATTGTAATTATTGATTCCTATTCGACTGACAAAACAGTGGAACTGGCAAAGTCACTCGGAGCGGAAGTTTATGAGCATCAGTTTGAAAACCATGCTGCACAGTTTAACTGGGCACTGGATAATATCAACCTGCAGACCGAGTGGGTAATGAAGGTTGATGCGGATGAGGAGTTTACTTCAGAACTCGCAGATGAGATTGACGAAAAGCTGGATACTCTTTCTGCAAAAGTGAACGGTGTAATTCTTCGCCGTAGAGTTTATTTCATGGGAAGGTGGCTTAAACACGGTGGAAAGTATCCGGAACTTTTGCTTAGAATTTTCCGTGTGGGTCATGGAATGTCCGAGATGAAACTCATGGATGAGCATCTTATTGTTACGGATGGTAATGTGGTTACCTTCAAAAATGACTTTTCTGATAACAATAATAAATCTTTGGAATGGTGGATCAATAAGCATAACTGGTATTCAAATAAAGAAGTGCTGGATCAGCAAATGAAGTCGGATGCTGCAAATGGAGAGGAATCTGTGGAAGAAACCTCGACGTCAATGCAAGCGAAGGTAAAGCGTTTTGTGAAGAATCATGGCTATTATAGTTTGCCGAAGTTCTTCCGGGCGCATTTGTATTTTATTTATAGATATTATTTCAGACTTGGCTTTTTGGATGGCACTGAGGGAAAAATTTATACGTTCCTTCAGGCGTACTGGTATCGCTATTTGGTGGATGCCAAAATTTATGAATGCGAGAAGTTAGGAGTAAAAATGAAGTCACAGGGAGACTTGAAGGCGTAGGAGAAAATTAAAATGCGGGTATTACAAATTACAGCATATAGTGGATGGGGCTGTACAGGGCGGATTGCGGTAGGAATCCACAATGCATTGATAAATCAAAATCAGGAATGTGCGATTGCATGGGGCAGAATAAATACGGCAGCAGATACTGTTACGACGATTAAAATAGGAAATAAACTTGATCAAAATGTGCATGGATTGTATACACGCATTACTGATAAATGTGGCTTTGGTTCTCAAACTGTGACAAGGAAATTTTTGAAAGAGATTGATGAATATGCCCCCGATTTGATTCAGCTACATATAATGCATGGGTATTATATTAATCTGGAAATTCTTTTTGAGTATATTAAAAAGAAAAATATTCCTGTCGTTTGGACATTCCACGATTGTTGGGCATTTACAGGACACTGTCCATATTTTGATCTTATTCACTGTGAAAAATGGAAAACTGGATGCTATGACTGTGAACAAAAAAGACATCACCCAACAAGCTTGATATTTGATAACTCAAAGTGGAATTGGGAAAAAAAGAAAGAACTATTTACAGAAATTCCTGATTTAGCAATTGTAACTCCGTCTAAGTGGCTAGCTGGATTAGTAAGGCAATCATTTTTTAAGGGTTGTAGAATCGAGGTTATCAATAATGGCATAAATTTAAATGATTTTAAGCCAACGACTGGAACTATTACAGACAAGCTTCAGATAGGGAACAGAAAAGTAATTTTAGGTGTTTCTTCAACGTGGGCAAAGTCAAAAGGTCTAAATGATTTTATTCAATTGGCGAGTTTACTACCAAAAACGTATGTAATTGTTCTTGTCGGGTTGACGAAACAACAGAAAGAGGAATTGCCTAATACTATTATTGGAATTGAACGCACAGATAGTATAAAAGAATTGGCGGAGTTATACACCGTGGCAAGTGTTTTTGTTAATCCCACTTATGAGGATAACTATCCGACAACAAATTTAGAAGCATTAGCATGCGGCACTCCGGTTCTAACATATAGAACGGGAGGATCTGTGGAAGCAGCAGGAAGCGAGTATGGAAAGATTGTAGATCAAGGTAATGTAAATCAACTTGCTGAGTATATAGTGAGCCGCAAGTGGGAAAGTGTCACGTCTGAAATGTGTAGAGAAAAAGCTAAAGAGTTTGATGAGAATATCAAGTTTAATGAATATGTTGAACTCTATAAAGAACTGATAAAAAAGAGGAATGGCGAATGAAAAAAGACATAAGCGTTGAAGAATTAAAAATGATTCAATTGAAAATACTGGATTCGATAGATGATTTTTGCAAAAAAAATGGAATGCAGTATTTCTTGTTTTCCGGGACGCTAATTGGTGCAGTTAGACATAAAGGATACATACCGTGGGATGATGATGTTGACATTTGCATGAAGAGAAAAGATTATGATCGTTTCTTTGCAGAATTTAATCAACAGAGACAGGACACATTAAAGGCTATTTCAACGGAAACAGAGAAAGATTATTATCTCGCAAGTGGAAAAGTGATTGATACAGCGACAGTTATTGAAGAAGAAAATAATTATGCCATGCCGATTGGCGTGTATGTTGATGTGTTTCCGATGGATTATCTGCCGGCAGACGATAAGAAATTAAAGCAGCTAAATCACCGGATAGATATATATCGCAAAATGCTTGTTTTGAAATCGGTTCCGGTTAGTGATAGAAGATCAACTGTGAAAAATTGGGTTTTAAAGGTAAGTTCTTTTTTATTGAAGCCGATTTCGATGCAACACCTTATAAGTAAAATAGCAAAATTGGCTACATCTTATAATGATGATGCTACCTGCAATAGAATTGCAGATATATCAGTTTTTACTTATGGAATGAAAGAGGTTTTTCCATGTGAAGATTTTGCAGAAGCCGTAGAACTTGAATTTGAAGGGAAAAAATATAGTGCGCCGAAAAATTATAAACATGTTCTTTCAAATATGTATGGCGATTATATGAAACTTCCTCCTAAAGAAAAGCAGGTTTCACATCACCATTTTACAGCATACTGGAAATAACGGAGTGAAAAATGAAAATTTCAATAATAACAATTACATATAACAGTGAAAAAACATTAGAAGATACGATTCAAAGTGTAGCACGACAGAATTATCCGGATCTTGAGTATATTATTGTGGATGGCGGTTCAAAAGATGCTACTTTGGATATAGTAAAAAAATATTCGAACGTTGTAACAAAGTGGATTAGCGAACCAGATAAAGGTATTAGTGATGCATTTAATAAGGGAATTAAGATTGCATCAGGTGAATTGATTGGAATAATCAATTCGGACGATATGCTAACAGATAATTCGCTAAATATAATTGCAAAGAACATTAAGCAGGAAACAGATGTCATTTATGGAAATGCAATTATGTTTGGGGGGAGAGAAGCAAACTATCGTTGTAAGCCAGCTGATTCGCTAGAAGTTATGAGAAAAAGGATGGCAGTTGTCCATCCCGCAACTTTTGTAAAAAAATCTGCATATGATAGATATGGAACATTTGATTTGAAATATAAGTGCCAAATGGATCGTGACCTGCTTCTAAGAATGTATGTGGCAGGTGCTAAATTTCAATATTTAAATGAAGATTTGGCGATGATGAGATTGGGCGGTGTTAACCAACGTACTTATGTAAAACAAACTGTTCCTGAAGGCATAGAAATTTCGATAAAAAATGGGATGAACCCTGTGCAGGCTTATATGCTGGGTATGAAGTCAATTGCTCGATTTAGAGTAGCAAACTTTATTAGAAAACTTCCGGGATCAGAAAGCATTAGAAAGAAATTACATGCAAAAACTACAGATTTGGATGTGTAAAGGAGAATAATTATGAAGAATATTGCGCTGATTATTGCTGGTGGTGTTGGTGCTCGAATGGGACAAGATATACCCAAACAATTTATTAATGTTCATGATAAACCGGTTATAATTTATACGTTGGAAGCTTTCCAAAAGCATCCTCAGATTGATGCAATCGAGGTAGTATGTTTGGATGGCTGGCATGATGTTTTAAGAGCATATGCCAAGCAGTTTGGCATTTCAAAATTGGAGAATATTGTTTCTGGCGGAAAAAATGGTCAAGATTCAATTAGAAATGGCTTATACGATATTGTGGAAAGATATAAAAATGATGATGATGTAGTTTTGATTCATGATGCAATCAGACCGATGGTTAGTGCAGATGTTATTACGGACAACATCAGAGTTTGCCGACAGTATGGGAATGCAATCACTGTTGTGCCCTGTACGGCGGCGATGCTTAAAACATATGATGCACTTTCTACGGTGGAGCAGGTTCCAAGAGATAATCTTAAAATCACACAGACACCGCAAGCCTTTTTCTTAAAGGACATTTGTGACGCACATAAGGAAGCACTTGATAAGGGAATTACAAATTCGGTTGCCTCTTGCACGATGTACATTGAACTTGGAAGAAAACTTTATATGTCGCAGGGGTCTGAGAAAAATTTAAAACTTACAACATCTGAGGACATTGAAATCTTCAAAGCACTATTGATGGCTAAGAAAGACGAGTGGATGCACTAATGTATGGAGAGAGTATAAGAGAAACAGCTAACGCAATTGACTTAAGAAATGTATCAATTCTAGTGACTGGGGCAACTGGGCTAATTGGATCGTGCATAATAGATACTTTGCTGGTGGCAAATAAAGAATTTGGTGCCGGGATAAAAATATATGCACTTAGTAGAAGCAGAGAAAAACTTGAAAAGAGATTTGGGACGGCGGTTATACCGATTGTTCAGGATATTATGAATCCCTTGGATAAAGAAATTAAGTATGATTATATTATCCATGGGGCGAGCAATGCAGATCCTAAGTCCTATGCTACGCAACCTGTTGAAACAATACTCACCAATATTATCGGGAATAAAAATATTTTAGACTATTGCGTGAGTCACAAAGAAATCACCAAAATGATTCTGACTTCGTCGTTTGAAGTTTATGGAGAATTGAATGGACAAGACATTTATTCTGAAAATATGAGTGGAATGATAGATCAGACAATTCTCAGAAATGGTTATCCTGAAAGCAAAAGATGCTGTGAACTTCTGGTTAGAAGTTATGTTGAAGAATTTGGAATCAATGCAGTTATTGCGAGATTGCCAAGTGTATATGGCCCAACTATGCTGAGGTCGGATAGTAAGGCCCATGCACAGTTTATACGAAATGCTTTAAATGGTGAAAATATAATCCTAAAAAGTAAGGGTGACCAAAGAAGAACATATTGTTATGTTGTTGATGCTGCAAGTGCAATATTTAAAATTTTGTCTGCTGGTAAGAATGGTGAAATTTACAACATCTCAAATGAAAAATCGGTGGCATCTATTGCTGAAGTTGCAAAAATGTGTGCAGAAATTGCAGGGACAACAGTGGTATTTGATTTGCCAGACGAGATAGAAGAGAAAGGTTTTTCGCGTTCAAAAAATTGCATTTTGGATAATACAAAATTGCGAAAACTTGGATGGAATGGAAAATTTACGCTTAGAGATGGGCTTACAGAAACATTGGCGTATTTGAAGGATGAGTGATTATAATGTTAGAAGATTTAAAAATTAGTGTGTGTGATGCCAATCTTGAATTGGTAAAACGAGGTGTAGTTATCTATACATGGGGAAATGTTAGTGGGATATCCAGCGATGGAAAATACATGGTGATTAAGCCATCTGGTGTTGAATACGATAAAATGAGTCCAGATGATATGGTTGTAGTTGACATCGAAAGTGGCTTAAGAGTGGAGGGAAAATGGAATCCGTCATCTGATACCAAAACACACTTGGCATTATATAGAAAGTTCAAAAATATAAAAGGAATAGTCCATACACATTCTGTAAATGCTGTGGCCTTTGCCCAAGCAGGTATTGCAATTCCTGCGTTGGGAACGACTCATGCAGATTATTTCTATGGTGATATTCCATGCACTCGTGAACTGACAAAACAAGAGGTTATGGAAGATTACGAGGCAAATACAGGTAAAGTGATTATTGAAACAGTAGATAATGGTGGATATGATCCGATGGCAATTCCTGGAATCATTGTAAAAAATCATGGGCCATTTGCATGGGGGAAAAGTCCGGAAAATGCAGTATACAATGCTGTTGTGCTGGAAAAAGTAGCGGAGATGGATTTAAAGACGCTAGCGCTAAATCCGAAGGCTAAAATGGAAACATATATTCTTGATAAGCATTATATGAGAAAACATGGGCCGAATGCCTATTATGGACAGCGTTAAATGGCGGTTAGAGAAGGAAAGTGATAGTGATGCCTAAAACGATAGTTGAGATTAATTGCAGCACAGTTGGAAGCACTGGACGCATTATGTTTATGATTGCTAAAGAGGCAAGAAAAGCAGGATTTAAAGTATATACATGCTCAGCAGTTCATGGAAATGAAAAGAAAATAGAAGAACAAAATCATATATATATCGGAAATAAACTTGACAAAAGACTTCACCTCTTGATGGCAAAAAAGACCGGCTACAATGGTTGTTTCTCCCATTTGATAACAGGGCTGTTTCTAAGGAAACTAGATGACATAAAGCCGGATCTTATACATTTTCACAATTTACATAACTGCTATATTAACCTGCCGATGCTTTTTAACTATATAAAAAAGAGAAATATTCCAGTAGTATGGACATTACATGATTGTTGGCCGTATACAGGACATTGTCCATACTATGATTATGTGAATTGTAGCAAGTGGGAGAGTACGTGTCAGGAGTGTCCGCAAATAAAGGGCTACCCGTATAGTGATGTTGACCGTACAAAAGAAATGTTTCAAAAAAAGAAAGAATGGTTTACGGGTGCGAATATTACAATTGTGACGCCTTCTGAATGGCTTGGTTCGGAGGTGAAAAGGTCTTTTTTAGCGGAATACCCTGTTAAGGTCATTAATAATGGAATAGATTTGAATATTTTTGCACCGACAGATTCTGAATTTAAAAAAGTTCATAATATAGAAAATAACTTTATGGTTCTTGGTGTTGCAAGTGCATGGGCACCACGCAAAGGATTAGATGTATTTGTTAAGTTGGCTGAAACATTGCCTGATGAATACACAATAGTTATCGTTGGCATTGGGGAAAAGGAAAAAGATAATTTACCGGCAAATATGGTTTGTATAACACATACTAACAATCAGAAAGAACTCGCTGAAATTTATTCGGTAGCAGATATTTTTGTGAATCCAACGCGCGAAGAAAATTTTCCAACGACTAATATTGAAGCGCTAGCATGTGGAACGGGAGTTATTACTTACAAAACTGGCGGAAGCCCAGAAATTATTGATGAAGAAACAGGAATAGTTGTTGAGAAAGATGACTACGAGGCATTAAAACAAGCAATTTTCAGAGTAAAAAAAGAGGGCTTGTTTAGAAAAGAAAAATGCAGAGAGAGAGCAATGAAATATTCATGTAAGGAAAAATATAAAGAATATGTTGAACTGTTCAAAGGCATATTGGAAGGGAGATAAAGGTGTCAATACTTGCGTTTATTATTATACTTTTAGCCTTTTGCGGTTGCTATGTTAGTTATGCTAAGTACAACTCGGCACTCCATCCAATTTTTCTATATAATGCATTGTGGCTTATTGTGACCATAGTATTACAGATTAATACTATGGAGTGGTACCCGTTAGGAAATGATGTTTATGCAATATTGCTTATCGGACTGATTTCGTTTGATTTCGGGGGTCTACTAATTGGTTATGGAACAATTAACAAATCTTCAATATATATCAATACATACATTGAAGAATGCGAGAATGATGAGATAGACTATAGAAAAGTTGGAAATCGTCTGCTGATGATCCAACTAGTTTTGACGCTTATAAGTATCCCACTCTTTCTCAGAGGGCTATCTTATGTGCAAAGATATGGAATGTCCGTTATGAGAAATATTTTTGCAAATGGCGTGGAAGAAGGTTATATGACAGCTGCAGAAAGAATTCTTTTCTTACATCTAGGAATTTTTCCTGCTATGCAAACATGTTCTTTTATTCAGGTGTTTCTGTGGGCAAAGGGCAAAATAAAAGGTTGGAATTTGATAGCTAGTATTATTGATTTGGTTATAGTTGTAGTATCAACAGTAGGTAGATGGGAAGTATTTTATTTTGCGTTGGCAATGCTTTGCGCTTACATGCTCAATAAAAGCCCTAGCGACTCGGGAATGAGCATAGGAAAACAGAAAAAAATCCGAAGAAGGATTAGAATGATAATTGTAATAGCGATTATTGCACTTGCCAGTGTGACGATTCAAAGACATAAAGTTATTGGAAATATTTTTGAATCAATTCTAAATATCGTTGCAGGTTATTTTTGCTGTGGACCAGCACTTTTGCAAGTTATGCTAAAAAATCCAGTGTCATCAGGAATTTCCGCTTGGCATTGGGGACAGGCTATATTTGGAGGCCTTCTTGGATGTATCAATTATATTCTGCAGATAGTTACATTTAAGAGAGTTCATTTAAACCTTTATGACACTCAAGCGTATGCTGCTGAGTTTTATGCCGTTAGTGCCCATCAGAGTATGAACGCATATCCAACATGGTACTATTATTTCATGCAGGATTTTGGATATCTTGGAGTTGTTCTTGTGACTGCTATTATTGCAGGAATTTCTGTGAGAATATACCGAAAAGCAAAAAGAAATCCATCAATTAACAACCAACTAGCATATTTTTATGTTCTGCACGTTATTTTGTTTGCGTCAGTTTGGTGGGAACTGAGAAGATCGGATATTGTAGCAACAATTTTGCACAATCTTTGGATTATGCCATTGATTGGATTAAGTATACGAGGAAAAAAGAATGGGAAAGTCTAGGAGTGCAAATTCTGTTAGAAACGTTTCATTTGGTTTTGCACAGCAGCTAATAACGCTTGTGTTGGCTTTTGTGACAAGGACAATATTTGTAAGAAAATTAGGAGCTGAGTACACGGGGGTAAATGGCCTTTATGCAAATATTCTTACTCTATTGTCCTTAGCAGAACTGGGAATAGGAAATGTTTTAACGTATAGTTTATATGGTGCTTTACATGATAATGACCATGAAAAATTAAAGCAGCTTATAAGTTATTATCGAAAATTATATCGCTATATAGCGGCAACGGTAACCGTAGTGGGTTTAGTCATCGTTCCTTTTTTAGGGCAACTGGTTAAAAGTACATTACCTCACAATGAAGTTGTTCTGTACTATTTATTGTTTCTGTGTAATTCAGTAGTATCTTATTTTGTGATGTTTAAGGTAACGCTGCTTCGAGCAGATCAAAAGGAGTACATCAGAAACATTGTGGCGACAATCTGCTTGTTACTTCAGTATGTATTACAGATTGCCTTTTTATATGTTAACAATAATTACACGACATACTTAATCATCCAGATCTTTTTTACAATTATGCAGAATGCTGTCTGCAATGTAATAGCGAATAAGTATTATCCTTTTTTAAAGGAGTATACAAAAGAAACGAATCTTATAGACAAAAAAGGGTTAATCAGTGATGTGAAGTCTATGTTCGTTTATAAGGTTTCAAATGTTGTAGTAACGAGCACAGATAATATTCTGATTTCGATGCTGCTTGGAACAATATATGTTGGTTTTTATTCTAACTACAGTATGATTATCAACTACATTGCGACTTTTATTAATTTGATGATAACTGGTTTGATTGCAAGTCTTGGCAATCTGAATGCGGATAATGACTCAGAGCATTCATATAGTGTGTTCAAGGGCATGGTTTACTTATTTGGCGTTATAACAATTTTTTGCTCAGTCTGTGTTCTTAATGCAATCCAAGGTTTTATACCAATTTGGGTTGGACGTGAATATGTTTTGGGAAAAGATGTGCTGATTGCAATACTTGTGACTTTTTATGTTACACATGCGTTTGATCCAACATGGATGTTCTGCGAAACAATGGGGCTTTTTAAAGAACGTAAAAATGCAATGGTGATTAATGCGATTCTTAATATTCTGTTGTCCTTAGTATTAGCTAAGCCTTTTGGAATGTCAGGAATTCTTGGAGCGACAGCAATTGCAAGAGTTTTGACGATTGTATGGTGGGAACCGTATATTCTGTTTAAGAAAAAATTTAAAAGGCCTTTGGTAGATTATTTTAAACAGCAGGCTGGAATCATTGGTAGTAATGTTCTGATTGTGATTATTTCATATATGCTCTGCTCTTTTGTATCAGAATCGTTTATAGGTCTTGTTGTGCGCGTTGTGATTAGTGGTTTGACAGTACTTTTAGTTGAACTGATTTTCATGAGAAAGACAGAAGAATTTGCGTGGGCAAAAAACAAGGTAAAACAGATCATACATAGGTAGTAAACGGGGAGAAGAGGATGGAGAGAAACAAACAAGTTGATATTATTCGGGGGGGGGGGCAATCCTCCTCGTAGTTTTAGAGCACGCCCTTGGAACAAGTGATAATTTTTTTGCAAAAATTATATTGTCATTTCATATGCCAGCGTTTTTCATATTGTCTGGCTATTTGGCTCACGAAAAAATTACAGGAAATTTTGATGCTGTAATAAAGAAAAAAATCAAAAGACTATTAATACCGCAGCTTACATTGGCAATCTTATCACTTTTGTATAATTTCTTTATTGGAAAGCTAGTGTTGCATACAGCTACAGCTGAGGAACTCAGCTTTTTTTATTGCTTTTTCAGATGGTGGTTTTTACTAGTGATGGCACAAGTGATCATTGCTTGGGAAGTGCTAACCCGTATATGTAAAAATCACTTAATTGAAGCAGAAGGTATCTTGCTTGGTGTTTGTATAATTTATACCATTGTTGTTCCGCAGGGAGTGTCTGGTCCATTATATATTGCAGTGACGCCAGTTGCTTTTGGATATTATCTTGCTGGAAACATGATACATAAAGCGGGAACAATCCTTAAGGATAGGCAAATGGGTGAAAAGATTACCGGGAAGGGTAATATTGTTCTACTGCTTGTCGGCTGTGCGCTTATAACAGTATTGTCGCTGTACAATAAACCTGTTTTGATGTATGAAAATAGTTATGGCAATGTACCGATTAGTTTGGTGACAGCGTTTTTAGGATATTATATTTTAAGTGATGTAGCCAAGTTGATGCATGAAAATACCTTTTTACAGTGGTGTGGAAAAAATTCGATTATTATTTATGTAATTCATTTTTCTATAGTGCAGGGAACGCGCGGGATTCTTGTCCGATTATTACCACTGCCGATGGAAATTTTAGGTTGGATTGTTTTTGTAGTAGCAGGACTAATTGTTTTAGCAGTAGGAAAAATCTGTGAAAGACATTTTATGTTTGCATTTGGTAAATAAATTTTGAGGGAGAGTTTGGAACATGAGTCGTAGAAAACGGGGGGGGTACCGCAGTAACTCCCGGAAAAATCTGATATACGGAATAGTAATTGTTATATTAGCAGCACTGCTAGGTGTCCTTTTGTGGATGAGTAAGGTGGAAGACGATAAGCGGTCAGCAGAACTTCAAGCACTTAATAAAAAACTATATCAAGAGGAACAAGATAAACAGACCGCCTTGAAACAGCAGGAAGCAGAAGATAGCTTTTATCAGAAGTTGGCAGATGGATTTGATGTGAATGTGCTGATCGTAGGTGACTCCATTGGTGAGGGCGCAGGTACAGAGACAGATGGACAACAGTGGTTTAAACAGCTGCAGACATATCTCCAGAACGTAAATAAAGGCAAAGTTTCGGTAACCAATGTATCTATGGGTGGAAATACCTCTTACGCCGGTTATGTTCGGACAATGGCTTTAAATGATGATGTAGATTATGATCTGGCAATTATCTGTTATGGTCAGAATGATAGAACAGATGGCTTCTCCACGAACTACGAATCTATCATCCGAACTATCAGAACTAAGTACCCAGATTGCTCTATCATCTCTATTCTGGAATCCTCTCAGCGTGAGTATACGGAGAAAATGACTACTATTCAGAGCATCTGTGAGCATTATGGAATTCCAGTGGCAGATACAATCGATGCCTTTAACAATTCTGGCAAAGCTTATGATGACTTGTCCAGTGATGGTGTTCATCCGAACGATGCCGGACAGGAAATCTACTTTGAAACTGTCAAGGCAGTTATTGACGATAATGTAGCTGCTTCCACCGGAAAGATGAAAGACACTGATGTGATCAATGCTGATGTGCATAAGTTCGACAACTTTGTCTGGTACGATGCAAGTTCGGATTTTGAGCAGGTAGATGATACTACCTTTACCATCAGCACAAGTGCGTCTGGCATACTGGGTATCGACTATACCTACGAATCCGGAGATAACAAAGCAGATATCTATGTAGATGGAGAACTGTTTGAATCCCCAACGGTAACATTTGATTATGACTTCTCTCAGAGACATATCCTAGTAGTCAGCGATGACTGCACCGTGAAGAACGAAATTAAGGTAGTGTTTACCAGTAAAGAGCAGGCCGATGGCTTCAAAGGAATGTGCTTTAGCTGGGAGTAAAGGGATAAGACAATAGGAAACAAGGCCGTGTGATTTCTCACACGGTAGCTGCTCGAAAAATGCACACCGCTACGAGGCGAGCAGCAGGCAACACAGCGGAAGCTGTGGCGAAGATGCGATTATTAGAATTGAAGATAAAAAATTGTTGCCAAGAGTAATAGAAGCTTGAGACAGGCGATAGCTGTTTGAGTTAACAAAAAAAGAAATTGTATTCAACTTTTTGTTAAGCAAACTTTTCTCGGAGGAAGACAGGCGAGATGAGTAGAGTAATTATAATATATTCTGTAATAATTTTTGCAGGGGTAATATCTTTTTTTGTAGGGAGTAGATATGCTTTTCAGAAAGCCTGTAAGCGGAGGACTTCGCATCCGGTGAATTTAGAAACGGCAGATGATGAACAGAATAGTTTGTCTACAAAAAATGAAAAAATAATAATTACGGCATCAGATGGAGTGAGATTAGTAGGCTATTTTTATGAAAGAAAGAAAAATGCACCGATTGTGATTTTCTTTAACGGGCTTTGGAGCACTGGATTTGTAAATGGAAAACCAATTTACAGGATTACTGAGAAACATAATTGGAATTTGCTTTTAGCTACTTTAAGAGCGCATGGTGAGAGTGGGGGAGAATATTCTACATTTGGTGCGTTAGAGAAATATGATTGTCGTGATTGGGTGAGTTGGGCAAGAAAGAGATTTGGAACTGAATCTTTGATATTTCTAATGGGAATTTCTATGGGTGGAGCCATAGCTATGCTGAGTAGTAATTTAGAAGGTATGGAATGTGTGCGTGGCATCATCGATGAAGGTGGATATACCTCGCCGTTAGAAATGATAGAAATCAATAGTAGAGATAAGCTGCAAAGCAAATTTTTGGTGAGAATATTCTCAGAACTCGTTAATGTTGGGGCAAGAATATGGAGGAGATGTAATTTGAGAGGTGTTGATGCGTGTAAAGCACTGATGAACACGAAAATTCCAGTTTTAATTATTCATGGCGATAAAGATACGCAAGCACCGGTAGCAATGGCATATAGACTTAACAATAGTTGTAAAAGCGAAAAGCAAATGCTCATTATACGAGGTGCTGGACATACAGATTGTTATAAAATAGATCCGTTAAGATACGAAAATGTGGTGTATGAATTTATAAAGAACCATATTACGTAAATTAAACGTTTACAAATTTGAAAATAGGAGAAAAGTAAGGCGTAGTAGGAAAGGGGAGCAACTTATGGACAAAGAATTATTCAATCCACAATCTTCATCCGTAAGTTCCTCCCGAATCATTTACACCCCATCAACCTTTGCCCGGACATCCTTGCTCCATTTGCAGGAGGTCGGCTCTTTGCAGGCTGTTCACCCACATGTATCCCAGAGAGAGGATTTGATGTCGTTTCTTTGCTTCATCGTTCTGTCTGGCGAGGGAGAACTTTCCTATGAGGAGCAAACATATCAGCTGAGCGAGGGAGACTGTGTGTTCATCGACTGTCGAAAAGCGTATAGCCATTCAACCTCCGACAATCTCTGGTCGCTCCAATGGTGTCACTTCTATGCACCGTCTCTTCCAGCTGTGTATGAGAAGTACAAAGAGCGAGGCGGTCGGCCTGTGTTTCATCCAGATGATTTAACACCATTTACATCGCTTCTAACAGATCTTTACAACTTAGCTTCCTCATCTGATTACATCCGGGATATGCGGATCAATGAGAAGTTGGGAACTCTGTTGACTCTCCTGATGGAGCAGTCCTGGCATCCAGAGAGCGTAACGGTGAGCCGGAAGAGAATGGAACTGGCGGCTGTAAAGGAGTATTTGGACGAGTATTATACGGAGAAGCTTACATTGGATGATTTGTCAGAGAAGTTTTTCATCAACAAGTTCTATCTGTCCAAAATCTTCAAAGAGACTTACGGAACGACGGTCAACAACTATCTGATCTCAAAGCGGATTACCAGAGCGAAGCAGCTGCTTCGATTCACGGATATGACTGTGGATGAAGTTGGTGCTGCGGTCGGCATGGGAGATGCGAACTACTTCAGCCGGATGTTCCGAAAAGTAGAAGGCATCAGTCCAAGAGAATATCGGAAACTTTAACGGCCTTTACCTCTCTTCTGACAGATCTTTACAACTTAGCTTCCTCATCTGACTACATCTGTGACATGCGAATCAATGAGAAGTTGGGGACTCTGTTGACTCTCCTGATGGAGCAGTCATGGCATCCAGAGAGCGTAACGATATCTCGGAAGCGACTGGAATTAGCAGCCGTGAAGGAGTATTTGGACGAGCATTATATCGAGAAGCTTACATTGGAAGAGTTGGCAGAAAAGTTCTTTATCAATAAGTTCTACCTGTCCAAAATCTTCAAAGAGACTTACGGAACGACGGTCAACAACTATCTGATCTCAAAGCGGATCACCAGAGCCAAGCAGCTGCTTCGCTTCACAGATATGACTGTGGGTGAAGTTGGCGCTGCAGTCGGCATGGGAGATGCGAATTACTTCAGCCGGATGTTCCGCAAGGAGGAAGGCAGCAGTCCAAGAGAATATCGGAAGCAGTGGTAAAAACATAAGACACAGCGAGAAATCGCTGTGTTTTTCTTATGGGCTACTTACGTTGAGAATAACAAGAGGCAAGAGAAAATACTATTTTCTCTTGCCTCTTGCCATCCGTGCAGGATACCATTTTTCAAACCATGCTGTGAAAAGCCCCATCAATATAGGAATCAGATTATTCACAAGGATAAGTATATTTCCAAACCCGGCTTTCTTAAACAGAAAGGTCCAGATTGCTGTTAGTACATATAGCGTGCCCCATGCCGCGGCAAGAATATAATTTGTCTTCATAAAGAGAGGGTTCTGATGCGCATTTTCACCCCCATAATTATATTTTACATATGCAGCGCATAAAGGTTCTTTTGTCAGGCATGAAAGCAGCCAGAAGAGTCCAAATACAAGATATCCGATGTTTGTTGGAAGAACTCCGTTTCCGGTTATATTTGCCGCTGCAGAAAGTATAGCAACAGCTGCCATAGAGAGCTGATCCCAGATGACAAATTTATGTTTTCTCATAATAAACGGTACTGTTGCGACCACAAGTAGTGTTATCATAGCTCCGACTTTCGGATGAATAGAAACAGCGATCCAGAACGTAATCCATGGTATCAGCATTGTCGTCATAGAAGGATTTTTCTGTTCAATTGTATTTTGAGGCGTTTTCTCTGTTTTTTTGACCACAGATGCGCTTCCGAAGATTTTATCCCAATCAATCATCAAGGAAAAGTCGCCGGATACCGTATACATCTGTTTTCCCAATGCTTCTGCGCCACCGATTTCTCCACGGGAAATAGCTGACCATACAGTAAAAGGCGTATCTATGCGAGTAGTTGGAGAAAGACGTCCATCAGTAAATACTTCGCTTCCTGTCTTGCTAAGCTGAATCTGGTAGGTGTGATCCAAATCGGTAAAGTGAATCTCAAGCACGCGGTCTTTTCCATCGTAGGCATCTTTATTATAAAGAGCTGCCATTTGCCGGGTAAATACAAGATCATCCGGTTCTTTTTCTCCGGTTGTTTTGCTGATGCCCCAGCTGGCATCTGCCATTTTTTCAAACACATCTCTGGAATATAAAAGCGTGTGGAGTATTGCATCTGTTTCTTCAGAGATTGTTCCGGTCATTGCATATTCTGAGCCGGCACATTTTACAGTGGAAAGATATTCATCTGTTCTTGCAGACAATTCTTTTACACGGAATAATTCTCCCTGACCACAAAAGATGGTCGTATAATTTCCTTTGCCGAGAAAATGATCAAACATCCGCAATACACTGTCATAGTTTCCAACAGCAGAATAAAAGCCACAGGTGGAAATCAGAACATGCCTTTTACCTTCCATATCATATCTGGAGTCATGACTTCCGCTTCCGTATCCGTTCTGTTTTGAACTCATAAAAGGAAGACTCATAGGAAGCTGACGATCGATCAAATTCTTTAAGATACCTGGGACATTAAAATAGTACAGTGGAAAAGACCACAGAATAAGATCAGCATCAATCAATTTTTCAATAACCTTTTGCATATCATCCTTGATACAGCATATGCCAGGCGTTTTCTGCCAGCACGCAAAGCATCCTTTACACGCAGCTATATTCATTGAAGCTACATGGAGTTCATCGATGGAGATGCTTTCTTCATCATCCGTACATCCATTTTTAAATCCTTCAATAAAACTGTATGCAAGCTTTAATGAATTACTTCTTTTACCTTTAGGACTCCCATTGATCAGAAGTATCTTCATGCTTTCATCCCTCCGCATTCATACATAAGATGTTGGGGTCAAAAGGTATTTTGACCCCTATGATACACGGATTGCTTCGCATTTCATGCTCTCGCAATCCTAAAACACCTCAAATCCGCTCATTTTTCTACGAAAAATGGCTACTTTTCGGTGTTTTGCGGGTCAATAAGTCATGCTTTTTCATGCAAGCAAGAAACGCATGACCTTTTGACCCTTGTATCATACATAATAATAAAGTATAAGAGGTGCTTACAAAATCCGCAACCTGAATTTCGCAAAATTGTTGTAAAGTATTATGGAAAAGTGATATTATGATCTAATGAGGAAACAGCAGGAAAAATTAAGTGAGGAGCATTTATGGGATATGATCCTCAGTTATCAAAACATAACGTTTAAAACATATTCCGGTTTGTCGTTCACCTATGAAGTGCGAAAAGGAAGAAATGGTGAATATACAAAAGAACTTTGGATTGACCGCAGGGAAAAAAGTAAAAGTCTGGCCTGGAGTTCGGTGAGGCTGGCATTTCATAATATAAAGCAGACAGGAGAAATAGTTGAAAGGCCGAAGGCTCTTGGAGATATCAGGGGCGTTACCTACATTTATGGAATGTTTTATCGATTTGGACTGATTGATGTACCGGATAAAGTGAAAGAAAAAATGAAGGAAGTATGAAACAACAGAAATTATTAAGTCTGATCCGTCAGGCGATACAAGATTACAACATGATAGAAGACGGTGACAGGATTGCAGTAGGTGTTTCCGGCGGTAAGGATTCCCTGACTCTGCTTTATGCGATGAAGCTGCTGCAGGAATTTTACCCGAAGAGGTTCGAATTATCTGCGATTACCTGCAACGTAGGATTTGAAGGGATGGATTTTACGGGCGTAGCAGAGTTTTGTGAGCACCTGGAGATTCCTTATGAGCAGGTTGATACAGAGATTGCCCGGATCGTATTTCAGGAGAATAAGGATACAAGACCGTGTTCTTTGTGTGCAAAGCTTCGGAAGGGTGCGATGTATCAACGGCTGGGAGAGCTTGGAATCAATAAGATGGCATATGCACATAATAAGGATGATTTTATTGAGACAGCATTGATGTCATTAATCTATGAAGGTCGGTTCTATGCATTCCCACCAGTGACAGAATTGCCGGAAGCGGGAGTGACGGTGATCCGTCCGATGATGTATGTTCCGGAGCAAGGTGTAGCGCACTTTGTTGCAGACCAGGGAATCCGTGTGGTTAAGAATACGTGCCCGGTAGACGGTTCAACAAAAAGAGCATATGCAAAACAGTTGATGGAGCAGATCAACAGGGAGACGCCAGGGGCGAAGGACAGGATCATGCATGCAATCGTGAACGGAAGGTTCCCTGATTGGCCACTGTAGTGATGGGAAAGTGATTAAGAAAATGCATTTTTTACTTCCCTATTTCGCCTATCTGTGTTACACTAACGAATGAGTTATTTAACTTTTTTGTAACAATTACGAAAGTGATAGGCTCATTGAAAAGGGAAAACAACATGGAAATGCATATAACTATTTGTAGAGAGGGATGCAGATAGTTACTGTTCACTCCCGTGTCAATCACTTCGCTGATTGACACGAAGGATGCATGTTTTGGCTTGAATGCATCTCGCCCCATCGCCAAAGGCGATTTAAAATGGCGAGATGCGTTGCTGGTCGCACATCGTGTGAACAGTAACTGCAGATAGTTAATAGGAGGAATTATTTATGTGTGGAATCGTAGGATTTACAGGAAACCATCAGGCAGCTCCGATTCTGTTGGACGGATTGTCTAAGCTGGAATACAGAGGATATGATTCAGCAGGTCTTGCAGTGCGTGACGGAGAGCATCTTGCACAGGTTGTTAAGGCGAAGGGACGTCTGAGTAATCTTTCAGAGAAGACAGACAGTGGTAAGGCACTCAAGGGAACTTGCGGTATCGGTCATACACGCTGGGCGACTCACGGTGAGCCAAGTCAGGTCAATGCACATCCGCATGTATCCGGAAACTGTGAGAGAAGTGGATCCGGTACAGTTGAGGCTGAGGTTGTCGGAGTACATAACGGTATTATCGAAAACTATACAGAGTTGAAAGAGAAGCTGTTAAAGCATGGTTATACATTCTACAGTGATACAGATACAGAAGTAGTGATCAAACTGGTTGACTACTATTATAAGAAATATAATTTAGGACCGATCGATGCGATTGCCAAGACTATGGTTCGTGTACGTGGTTCTTATGCACTTGAGCTGATGTTCAAGGATTATCCGGGAGAGATCTGGGTTGCCAGAAAAGACAGCCCGATGATCATCGGTATTGCAGATGGCGAGACTTATGTTGCATCTGATGTACCGGCAATCCTGAAATACACAAGAAATGTATACTATATCGGAAACCTTGAGTTTGCAAAGCTTGTTCCGGGAGAGGCTCATTTCTATGATCTCAATGGTGACGAGATCGAGAAAGAGACAACAGAGATCAAATGGGATGCAGAGGCAGCAGAGAAGGCCGGTTTCGAGCATTTCATGATGAAAGAGATCTATGAGCAGCCGAAAGCAATCCGTGATACTCTGAATTCTGTTGTGAAAGACGGAGTGATCGACTTTACGGATATTGATATTACAGAGGAAGAGATTAAGAAATACAGCCAGATTTACATTGTTGCGTGCGGTTCTGCATGGCATGTAGGAGTTGAGGCTCAGTATGTGATCGAGGAGCTGGCTCAGATTCCGGTTCGAGTAGAGCTTGCATCTGAGTTCCGTTACCGTGAGATGCCGCTTGTGAAGGATGGTCTGGTTATCGTGATCAGCCAGTCCGGAGAGACCGCAGATACATTGGCAGCTATGCGTATGGCGAAAGATAAAGGACTTGCTACACTTGCAGTTGTAAATGTAATCGGAAGCAGTATTGCCCGTGAGGCAGATAAGGTGTTCTATACACTGGCAGGACCGGAGATTTCGGTTGCTACAACAAAGGGATACAGCGCACAGCTTGTAGCTCTTGATTGTATTGCAGTTCAGTTTGCAAAAGTGAAAGGACTGATCACAGACGAGCAGTACAGCTATTACATTTCCGAGCTTCAGACAATTCCGGAGAAGATTGAGAAGATTCTTCAGGATAAGGAGAGAATCCAGTGGTTCGCAGCCAAATATGCGAATGCACATGACGTCTTCTTTGTAGGCCGTGGAGTGGACTATGCAGTGTGTCTGGAAGGAAGTCTGAAACTGAAAGAGATTTCTTATATTCATTCTGAGGCTTATGCGGCAGGTGAGTTAAAGCATGGAACAATCAGTCTGATCGAGGACAATATTCTCGTAATCGGAGTTCTGACACAGAGCAAGCTGTATGAGAAGACAGTCAGCAATATGATGGAATGTAAGAGCCGTGGCGCATATCTGATGGGTGTGACAAACTATGGCAATTATGAGATGGAAGACAAGGTAGACTTTACAGTCTATGTTCCGAAGGTGGATGAGCACTTTATGGGAAGTCTCGCAGTGATTCCGCTGCAGCTGCTCGGATATTATGTAAGTGTTGCAAAGGGACTTGATGTAGATAAGCCGAGAAACCTTGCAAAGAGTGTAACAGTAGAATAAGAATATGATGAATCAGGCAGGTCGGGAAAATGAATCCGTCCTGCCTGATTTTGGCAAGAGCCAGAAACAGCACCGCATCTTCCCACTGTTCTGGCTCTTGTTTTATATAGGAATTATTATCTAGGCATATCCCACTTTGTATGATCTGTATGAAGCAGCATATGTGATTTGTGTGACAATGGTTTCTCAAGGAAATCGTTGTACAATTTCATAACATCCTGGTTCTCATGGGAGAAACGGATCTTTGCGTTCTTGTCAAGGAAGTAGAGGTTTGCACCGCGTGTGTGTGCAAGCTCTTCGCCGTCGTGGATCGGCTGACCGCCTCCGCCGACGCATCCTCCCGGACAGGCCATAACTTCCACAAAGTCGTAGTGTACTTCACCGTGTTCAATTGCTTCAAGCAGTTTGCGTACATTTCCAAGACCACTGACAACAGCAGCGCGGATCGTAGCATCACCGATCTGGACTTCAGCTTCTACAACACCCGTCTCAAAGGATGGACTGCGGACGATCTTAAATGCATCCGGATCCGGGTTACGTCCTGTTACAAGATAGTGTGCGGAACGAAGTGCAGCTTCCATAACACCGCCGGTAGCACCGAAGATAACACCGGCACCGGACCACTCTTTCATAAGCGGATCACATTCGCGGTCTTTCAGGCTCTTTGGATCAATATGCGCAGCACGGATCATTCTTGTCAGCTCTCTTGTAGTGAGAACTGTGTCAATGTCATGTCCGGCATACTCGCCGTAGAAAAGTTCCATGTTGCGTTCCCCTTTTTTCGCTACGCAAGGCATGACAGATACGGTGTAAATGTCCTCCGGAGCGACACCGATGGACTGTGCAAAATAAGTCTTCATAATAGCACCGAACATCTGCTGTGGTGACTTGGCTGTGGACAGCTGTGGCACCAGATGTGGGTACTGTGATTTGATGAAACGGATCCAGCCAGGGCAGCAGGAAGTGAACATCGGACGCAGCTTTAATTCTCCTTTGGTGAAGCGCTGCAGGAATTCATTTCCTTCTTCCATGATCGTAAGGTCAGCAGAGAAAGAAGTATCGAAGACGTAATCTACGCCGATCTTTTTCAAGGCATCCATGATCTTTCCGATTGTTGCTTCTTCTCTGGACAGGCCGAGAGCTTCTCCCCATGCGGCACGGACTGCCGGAGCAACCTGTGCAACCACCACTTTCTTCTTGTCAGCAATCGCACTCCATACATCCTCTGTATCATCACGCTCACGAAGTGCGCCGACAGGACAATGAGTGATACACTGTCCGCAGAGAGAACAGGAGACTTCATTGATCTTTTTATTTCCGTTTACATTGATCGTTGTTCTTGAACCTGTACTTGTAACATCCCAGATGTTCAGTCCCTGGATCTTGTCACAAATCTGGATACAGCGCATACATTTGATACATTTGCGTGAATCACGGATGAGTGGGAATGTCTTGTCCCAAGGTGTATCTTCAAAGCGTTCTTTGAACGGAAGATCGATCAGGTTCAGGTCATTTGCAACTTGCTGAAGTGTACAGTTTCCGCTTCTGACGCAGGTTGCACATTTGCAGTCGTGCTGGGAAAGGATAAGCTGTACAGTCTGTCTTCTTGCAATGCGTACCTTCGGGCTGTTCGTGTAGATCACCATGCCTTCGGTTACGACGTTATTACAGGATGTGACCAGACGGTCTTTTCCTTCAATCTCAACAACGCAGACACGGCAGGCCGCAATCTCGTTGATATCTTTCAAATAACATAATTTCGGAATCGGAGTTCCAAGCTTTGCCGCAGCTTCCATGATAGTAGTTCCGGAAGGTACGGATATTTTCTGATTATCAATTGTAACATTTACCATTTTTCTTTCCGCCCTCCTTTGAAAATACCATAACCGAAATGATCGCAGCGCAGGCATCTGTGGGATTCCTGTTTTGCTTCGGCTTCTGTCATACAGTTTTCAACGCCTTCAAAGTCACAGACACGGCTGCATGCTTCGCGTTCTGTCAGTTCAACTCTTCCGCAAGGTTCGCGGTCGCTTAAGCGAGGTTCCGGAATCTCAACATCACAGCTGATGATATGGTGGAAACCAAGATATTCATCGATATTGGCAGCAACAACCTTTGCAGCGGCAATTGCCTTGATTACGGAAGCAGGACCGGATGCACAGTCTCCACCGGCGAATACGCCAGGGATGTTGTCGAAACCGCCATAACGCTCTGTCATGATCTTACCGCGGGAAACCGGAACACCGGCTTCTGCGAAGTGTTCGGATTCGATATCCTGTCCGATTGCAACGATGAGTGTCTGACAAGGGATAAGGAAATCTTCTTCACCTGTCGGACAGACACTTGCACGCCCATCTTTGATCTTGCTGATCATCTGTGGTGTGACGTAGATACCTGAAACGTGTCCATTCTCATCAGTCTCGATTCTGGATGGTGCTTTCAGTGTGAGTACTTCAATCCCCTCTGCAACTGCACCTTCGATCTCAGCCGGAAGAGCAGTCATATCTGCAGTACGGCGTCTGTAAACGATACTTACTTTTTTCGCACCGAGACGTTTTGCTGTGCGGACGGCGTCCATGGAAACGTTACCGCCACCGATGACAGCAACTTCCTGTCCGGTAAGATCAGGGCTCTTGTCTTCTCCAACATCACGAAGGAAGGACACAGCAGAGATCACGCCTTCTGCCTGTTCGCCTTCGATACCAAGCTTCTTATCAGTGCTTGCACCGATGGAAATAAGAACAGCATCATATTCCTGGCGGAGACTCTGAATTGTGATATCTTTACCAATACGTTTTCCAAATTCTACCTGAACTCCTGTCTCAAGGATTGCCTGAATATCTTCGTCAAGACGATCTTTTGGAAGTCTGTAGTTCGGGATTCCATAGCGGAGCATTCCGCCGAGCTTTGGAAGCATCTCGAACACGGTTGTCTGATGTCCCATCAACTGCAGGTAGTAAGCAGCACTGAGTCCACCAGGTCCACCGCCTACGACAGCGATACGCTTTCCGGTGGAAGGTGCGCATTCCGGTGGTGGAACCTTGCCTGCATAATCAGCGGCCATACGTTTCAGTCCACGGATATTGATGGCATCATCTACGATATTTCTACGGCAGCGGGCCTCACAAGGATGCTCACAAATAAAACCGCAGGTTGTCGGGAACGGATTATCCTTACGGATCAGACGGATTGCGTCAGCGTAACGGCCCTCTCCGGTCAGCGCGATATATCCAGGGATATCAACATGTGCAGGACAGAGAGAAACGCAAGGTACAGGCTGTGTATAGTGGCAGGTACAGCGTCCCTGACGGACATGTTCTTCATAATCTTCGCGACAGTCTCTTAAGCTCTTATGTACCATGGCACCGG
Organism: Mediterraneibacter sp. 210702-DFI.5.30; assembly: GCF_020560115.1. Lineage (NCBI taxonomy): Bacteria > Bacillati > Bacillota > Clostridia > Lachnospirales > Lachnospiraceae > Mediterraneibacter > Mediterraneibacter sp. 210702-DFI.5.30. Next base: position 241,490 of record NZ_JAJCME010000004.1, on the reverse strand, counting down.
CTTCATATCCGATCGGACAGTCAGATCCTTCGCGAATGGATTCAGACAATGTGTCAATCAGATCAAGTGTCTCCATTGTAGCAGTACCGTTCATAACATCTGTCAGAAGGTTCTTCAACTGCCACAGCCCAACGCGGCACGGGGTACATTTTCCGCAGGATTGTGTCTGACACATCTCGATGAATGCACGAGTCATGTCAACCGGACATAATCCCGGAGGGCTGGATTCAATTCTGCGTTCCAGATCTTTGTACAGCTCTTCAACGACGAGCTGGCCTTTGTCTGGACCTGGGATTTCAAGTCTACTCATTTTAAACCTCTCCTTTTACCATAACGTTCATTACTGACTGATTTTAAAATTAGGAAATGTATTTGAAAAAACCTATCTTCAAACCAGTAAAGTTTCATTTGGTAATATTCTACAAATAAATCTGAAAATTATCAAGAAAAGTTTTAAAAATGACAAGCTTGTTATTTATTATACAAACAACAAGCTTGTCAAAAATAAACAAAAATATTCTAAAAAATATTGAGAAATAGCTAAAAAAATTAATTTATATAGCGGTAGCAACGAAAATGATAACAGAGCGTTCACCTAAAAATATTTTAGATTCTACCGTAGGCATTGAATTTTTGTGAAAAAACTGACATTTAGGATCGCCGGTGTTGACCGCAACTTTCCATTTGTAATGTTCAGGAAGTTCCGGCAGAGTGAGTGTGACCGGAAACCATCCGGAATTTACAGCCAGATAAACAAGATCTTCTTCTTGTATTGCTTCATCATAACCTGCGAATCGTACACAGACAACATGGCTGTCACCGGAGAAATTTGTCTCATCCGGAGTGAGCCCATGCATGCTCATTGCCGGAACACCAAGATAGCTTGGCTCGAGATCCTTACGGATGACAGGGTGATCTTTGCGGAACTGGATCATATATTGAAAGAAATCGAACAGATCCTTATTTTTTTTGAGGAGACTCCAGTCCAGCCAGGAGATCAGGTTATCCTGGCAATAAGGGTTATTATTTCCATAACGTGTGTCTGCGAATTCATCACCGGAGAGGAACATTGGAGTTCCGCGGCTGCAAAGCAGAATGGCACAGGCATTTTTCATCAGTCGTTTACGAAGTGCCAGAATGGCAGGATCATCTGTTTCGCCTTCTACGCCACAGTTCCAGCTGTTATTGTCGTCAGCTCCGTCAGTGTTCCCCCAACCGTTGGCTTCATTATGCTTCTGGTTATAACTGTACAGATCATAAAGCGTGAATCCATCATGACAGGTGAGAAAGTTGATGGAAGCATTTCCACCTCGGTAAGCAGGATCGTACAGATCAGGAGAACCTGTGATTCTTGCTGCAGCAGTCTGGGCAAGGAAGTCATCTCCTTTTAAAAAGCGGCGCATATCATCACGGTAGCGCCCATTCCATTCAGCCCAGCGCTTCCAGGAAGGGAAAGAACCGACCTGATAAAGTCCGCCGGCATCCCATGCTTCAGCGATCAGTTTTACATTTCCAAGGATCGAGTCGAATGCAAGGCTTCGCAGAAGCGGTGGTTGGCTTAGAGGGGTTCCGTCATCATTTCGCCCAAGAATGGAAGCAAGATCAAAACGGAATCCGTCTACACGGTATTCGATGACCCAGTAACGCAGACATTCCAAAATCATGTCTCGTACAACAGGGTGATTGCAGTTTAATGTATTTCCACATCCGCTGAAATTATAATAATGTCCGTCCGGAGTCAACATATAGTAAATGTTGTTGTCAAAGCCTTTGAAAGAAAAGCACGGACCGAATTCATTTCCCTCAGCAGTGTGGTTGAAGACGACATCGAGGATTACTTCTATGCCATTGTCATGGAGATCTTTGATCAGTGTCTTGAGTTCCAGTCCTTCGCGGTTATATTCCATAGAAGAACAGTAGCTTGTATTTGGTGCAAAGAAACTGACCGGATTATATCCCCAGAAATCAATAAGTTCATTTTCATCAATCAATCGTACATCACGCATCTCATCAAATTCGAAGATTGGCATTAGTTCAACAGCATTGACTCCAAGTTCTTTCAAATAAGGAATCTTTTCGCGCAGACCTTCGAATGTACCGTGGTGCTTGACACCGGAACTTTCATCCATGGTAAATCCGCGGACGTGTAGCTCGTAGATGATCAAGTCTTCCATAGGAATAGAATGGTGACGCTGGTCACCCCAGTCAAAGTTGGATTGTACCACACGGGCACGATAACCATGCTGGGCGTTATTTACATGCCCCCACTGGCTCTGTCCGGTGACGGCGCGCGCATAAGGATCCAGCAGGATTTTGTTTTTATCAAAACGGAGTCCTTTCTTTTCATCATAAGGACCATCCAATCGATAGGCGTACTCAAATTCTTCGATATCCAGATCAAAGACGATCATAGAATAGCAGAATCCAATCTTGTAACTTTCCGGAAATGGAATCACGGCGTAAGGTTCTTCGGCTTTGCGGTGAAACAGCAGAAGCTCGCAGGAGGTAGCTCCGTGTGTATGAATCGTAAAGTTGACACCACCTGGGATAGCGACTGCACCAAATTCACGGAAAAAGCCGGGACGGATCTGGAATCCATTGACAGTGTCAAGCGGCTTAAGTTGTTCGGATATTACTGGCATATAGGAAAACTCCTTTCTAATTGTATTCAAGTTAGAATGAATTAAGAATTAACATAAGTATAACACTTAGAAAAATAAAAGCATAGGTTCAGCCTATCATTCTTCAAGGAAATGTGCTACAATAATGTCATTGCGTTGCTGATCGTACATAGTGTGAGCAGTAACTCACTGTGTCAGAAAATGTCTGACGAAATGCGTAGCATTTTGGAGGTTGGCTCTGAACGGTTACATTATTTGTAGAAAAGAGGTTATGGTATTATGGCAGAAGAGCAGAAAACAGCAGGATGTTCAGAGGAATCCTGCGCCAGCTGTGCCAGTGCAGGAACATGCACAAGTAAGAAAGTTGATATGCATGAACCGATGAATATGTATTCATCTATTAAAAAAGTGATCGGCGTTGTCAGTGGAAAGGGCGGCGTTGGTAAGTCACTCGTGACAGCATCCCTTGCAAGAATGATGAGAGCAAAAGGATATAATGTTGGTATCATGGATGCAGATATTACAGGTCCATCTATCCCAAAGATGTACGGACTTCATGAGATGGCAGTAGGAACTGAGCAGGGAATTCTTCCATGTGAAGCAGCAGATGGAACAAAGATCATGTCTGTCAATCTTCTTTTGGAAGACGAGGAAGCACCGGTTATCTGGAGGGGACCAGTGATCGCAGGTGTTGTAAAGCAGTTCTGGACAGATGTTATGTGGGGAGATCTTGATTATCTCTTCGTTGATATGCCACCTGGAACAGGTGATGTTCCGCTGACAGTATTCCAGTCTCTTCCGGTTGATGGTGTTGTGATCGTTACATCTCCGCAGGATCTTGTACAGATGATCGTGAAGAAGGCATATGGAATGGCGAAGCAGATGAATATTCCGGTTCTTGGAATTGTTGAGAACTACAGCTATGTGAAGTGTCCGGATTGTGGCAAAGAGATTAAAGTATTTGGAGAAAGCCACATTGATGAGATTGCAGAAGATCTTAATGTTCCGGTTCTCGGAAAGATGCCACTTGACCCGGCAATCGCGCAGATGGTTGAGGAAGAGAAGTTTTCTGAGGCAGAGAATCCATATCTGGAAGGATTCGAACTGTAAAGCAAGTTGAGTGTATGTAATGGGAGTCATGGAAGACAAGGTTGGGGGATCGTGTCTTTCGTGGCTTTTTTACGCGAGCAACGAGCAAAGTCCGTGCTCCTAAAAGAATAACAGAAAAGCACAAATTATAAATCACACAGGAGGAATTAACACATGATAGGCGAAAGAATAGAATTATGGCACAAAGAAGAATATCATTACCCTGCGGCGCATGGTTTTATCCCGATTATGGTCAGCTATATTCATGAGGATGAGCTGATGCATCCGGCGATGCTGGTTGTTCCGGGAGGCGGTTACAGACTTGTATCGCCTTCGGAAGCACATCTGGTTGCTATGGAATTTTATCAGGCCGGTTATAATGTGTTCGTCCTTGAATATACAGTGAATCCACTGGATGAAGCACCATTAAAGCTTCAGCCGCTGAAAGATATTTCCAGAGCAATGCGAATGATCCGTTTTCGTTCGGAGCAGTTACATATTTTGTCAGATCAGATCGTGGTTTGTGGATTTTCAGCCGGAGGACATCTGTGTGCGAGTCTGTGTGTGCATGGAGCGGATATCGAGGATCCGGATGAAAAATATCAGAAGTTTTCAAACAAACCGGATGCCGCTGTGCTGTCTTATCCGGTAATCACTACAGGAAAGTACACACATAAAGATTCTTTTGTAGCATTATATGGAAAGAATCCTACAAGAAAAGAGCTGGAATATATGTCAATTGAAAAGCATGTAACAAAAGAAATGCCACCATGCTTTATCTGGCAGACAGAAACAGATGGAACAGTTCCGGTGCAGAATAGTTATCTTTTAGCACAGAAATGTCTGGAAGAAGGAGTTCCATTCGCACATCATGTATTTTCAGAAGGCGTGCATGGTATGTCTGTTGCAACAGAGGACTGGCTGGAACGCAGAGGGAGAGAACCTTATACACAGGAGCAACTTCGTATGCTGGCAGAAGCAATCCTTGCGGGAGAAACTTCATTTTCAAAGGAAAAGGGAGAAGAACTTCTTGTGCAAAATGGGATTGGAAGAACACAGCCACCGAAATGGACAGCAGAGCAGAAAGAAGAAATCCGAAAGACTCTGAAAGAAGTACAGATCTGGCCCAAACTGGCAGAGGAATGGTTGGAGAAAATAATTGATTACAAAGGAGAAGCACGATGAGAATTTTATTGATCCGTCACGGAGATCCGGATTATGTAAATGACACATTAACAGAAAAAGGAAGACGTGAAGCGGCACTGCTTGCAAAACGTGCAGCATCTATGAATATGGGGGAATGCTATAAGTCTCCACTTGGAAGAGCGAAGGATACGGCGGCTCCATGTCTTGAGGTAACTGGGAAAACAGCAGAAATATTGGATTGGCTGCAAGAGTTCCCGGCGCAGGTTGATTTGAATAAAAATCCGGAACTTGAAAAAGCATATCCCGATGTGAAAAAAGAAGGTGAGCATTTCCTGCCTAGAATTGCATGGGATATGGTTCCGGGGTATTGGACAGAACATGAAGCTTATATGGATAAAAATGCATGGCGTGAAACAGAAGTGGCGAAAAATTCTGATCTTGTAGAAGTATACGATCATGTGATTGAAGAATTTGATCGCTTTCTCGCAGAGCATGGATATGTAAGAGAAGGGGCGCATTATCGTGTGGAGAAAGAAAGTGATGAGACAGTGACATTTTTCTGCCATTTCGGAATCAGCTGCGTGCTGTTGTCCCATTTATGGAATGTATCACCATTCGTGCTTTGGCATAGTCTGGCTCTTGCACCGACTTCTGTGACAGAAGTAGTAACAGAAGAGAGAGAACAGGGAACGGCATATTTCCGAGGATTGAAAGTAGGAGATATCTCACATCTCTATGCAGGTGGAGAAGAACCGTCCTTCGCAGCAAGATTCTGTGAGACATATAGCAACAAGGAGCAGAGACATTAAAATCAAATGTCTCTGCTCCTTGCTTTATGGATTTTGGTATTATTAAACCACTTTCTGATAAGCAATTCGTTCTGTTCCATCCTCAACATATACGATTCCGCAATATTTGAATCCATTCTTATCTAACAGATGCTGCATTACGATATTGTCCCGGTGTGTATCAATACGGATGTTGCCGCATTGTTCCAAGGCCCAGTTCAGGCAGAAGGACGCAGCACCTTTTACATTTCCGGTGGAAGTGATGCGGTGAACAACCCCGTAACGGGAGTCGTTGATCCATTCACCTTCGTAGATGCGCATGTAAGTCGGATCAGCCCCTTCTTTATAATAGAAAGTAGCAACTATCTGGTCCTGTTCTGTGCAGACATAACTGTTCCCCTCAGTGATGTCATCCAGAATCAACTGTGGAGAAGGATAAGTGTTTTCCCACTGAGAAGCATTTCCGTGAGTTGCCATGAATGTCCGTGCATGCTCATACATCTTAAGAAGTACTTCAAGCTCTTCTGGTTTTGTCTTTCTGATTTCCATAATATTCCTCTTTCATAAACTAAATATAGATACGCTAATGCACTATTATATCAAAAAACAGAACGTAACTCCATTGACAAAAATATAGAGAAAAAAGAAAGTGAAAACGTTATCATAGAGGAAAAGTACCTAGAGGTTTTTCAGAAAGAAAATCAGGCCGTTTATTTGCATATGAATCCGACTGTACACATGGGAAAAATGTTCTTTTTACAGTACATTTTTACTGTACTAAAGTTCGTACAATTCCCCGTAAAATGGGCGTTTTTTCGTATATTTTGTACTAAATCGAATACAAAGCGATTTCCGATATTTATTCTCGATTTTACGCTTGTCATTTATTTAACACGGTGTTATACTATGCCCGTAAAACAATTACAAAACTATTTTAGGAAAGAATATAGGAGGATTTTTCAATGGCTAATTTTGAGCAGTGGGCTGGCTTCAAGGGAAGAAAATGGACACACTCTGTAGACGTGCGTGATTTCATCCAGGAGAACTACACACCATATGAAGGTGATGAGTCATTCCTTGAGGGACCAACAGAAGCAACAGACAAATTATGGGGAAGACTGCAGGAACTTCAGAAAGAAGAAAGAGCTAAGGGCGGAGTTCTCGACATGGAGACAGAAGTTGTTTCCGGTCTGACAGCATACGGCCCAGGATATATCGATGAGAGCATGAAAGATCTTGAGCAGATTGTTGGTTTGCAGACAGACAAACCGCTGAAGAGAGCATTCATGCCTTATGGTGGAATCAAGATGGCAGAGCAGGCTTGTACAACATACGGATATCAGCCAAGCGAGAAACTGCATGAGATCTTCACAAAATATCATAAAACACACAACCAGGGAGTATTCGACATCTACACACCAGAGATGAAGAAAGCTCGTCATAACAAGATTATTACAGGACTTCCGGATACATACGGACGTGGACGTATCGTAGGTGACTACCGTCGTGTTGCACTGTATGGTATCGACTTCCTGATCGAGAGAAAACAGTATGACTTCGAGCGTTATGCAAGACACGGCATGAAGGGTGAGGATTTCCGTCTTCGTGAAGAGCTTGCAGATCAGATCAAAGCTCTGAAAGAAATGAAAGAAATGGCTGCAGCTTACGGATTTGATATTTCACAGCCGGCTAAGGATGCTCATGAAGCAGCTCAGTGGCTGTACTTCGGATATCTTGCAGCAATCAAGACTCAGAATGGTGCAGCTATGTCTGTAGGACGTATCTCTACATTCCTTGATATCTATATCGAGAGAGACCTGAAGGCTGGAAAGATCACAGAGAAGGAAGCTCAGGAGATCATCGACCACATGGTAATGAAATTCCGTATGGTTAAGTTCGCAAGAATCCCATCTTACAACCAGCTGTTCTCAGGAGACCCGACATGGGCAACACTTGAGGTTGGTGGACTTGGACAGGACGGACGTTCTATGGTAACAAAGAACGACTATCGTTTCCTTCACACACTGAACAACATGGGACCTTCACCAGAGCCGAACCTGACAGTTCTTTATTCTTCAAGACTGCCAGAGAACTTCAAGAAGTTCGCTTCCCTGATTTCTGTAACAACAAGTTCTATCCAGTATGAGAACGATGATGTTATGCGTCCGGTATGGGGCGATGACTACAGCATCTGCTGCTGTGTATCTGCTACAGAGACAGGTAAAGAGATGCAGTTCTTCGGAGCTCGTGCAAACCTTGCTAAGTGTCTTCTTTACGCTATCAACGGTGGTATCGATGAGAAGAACAAAGTACAGGTAGGACCGGCTTACCAGCCAATTACTTCCGAGTACCTTGATTACGATGAAGTAATGGAGAAATATGACCAGATGATGGAGTGGCTGTCCAAGCTGTATGTTGATACACTGAACATGATCCACTACATGCATGATAAATACTACTATGAGGCAGCTCAGATGTCCCTGATCGACACAGACGTTAAACGTTCTTTCGCAACAGGTATTGCTGGATTCTCACATGTAGTTGACTCCCTGAGCGCTATCAAATACGCTAAGGTTAAAGTTGTCCGTGACGAAGATGGTCTTGCAACAGACTTCGAGATTGAGGGAGACTTCCCAAGATACGGTAACGATGATGACCGTGCAGATGAGATTGCTGTATGGCTTCTGAAGAAATTCATGCACAAACTGAACAAGTGCCACACATACAGACATTCTGTACCGACAACATCTATCCTTACAATTACATCTAACGTTGTATATGGTAAGGCTACAGGATCTCTTCCGGACGGAAGAAAGGCTGGAGAGCCACTTTCACCAGGAGCTAACCCGTCTTACGGCGCAGAGCAGAGCGGACTTCTTGCTTCTCTTAACTCTGTTGCTAAGCTTCCTTACGAGCTTGCACTTGACGGAATCTCTAATACACAGACAATCAACCCAGGTGCACTTGGACATACAGATGAAGAGCGTAAAGAGAACCTTGCTCACGTACTGGATGGATACTTCGATCAGGGAGCACATCACCTGAACGTAAACGTATTCGGTGTTGACAAACTGAAAGATGCTATGGAGCACCCAGAGAAACCTGAGTACGCTAACTTCACAATCCGTGTATCAGGATACGCTGTTAAGTTTATCGACCTTACTCGTGAGCAGCAGCTTGACGTTATCGCAAGAACTTGCCATGACCACATGTAAATAATGTTGCGATTTGCGGATAAAAGATCATAAATAACAGATAATATATCAGGACGCAGTCATTTCACCATGCTGCGTCCTTTTTTCATAAGACCTGCAATTATAAAGAAATGTCAGAAGACAAATCTGAAGGTTGCAGAAGAATGGCAGGAAACTGCCGGAAAAAGAAGGAGAAATATATGTCAGAAGTAAAAGGATACATTCACTCAACAGAAAGCTTCGGTTCCGTTGACGGACCTGGCGTACGCTTTATCATTTTTGTAAGCGGATGTCCAATGCGCTGTCAGTTTTGCCACAACCCGGACACATGGAAGATGCAGGACGGCGAACTGAAGACAACAGATGAACTGCTTAAGACAGCACTTCGCTATAAAAGCTACTGGAAAGATAAAGGTGGTATCACAGTCAGCGGTGGAGAACCTCTGATGCAGATGGATTTCCTGATTGACCTTTTCAAGAAAGCGAAAGAACAGGGAGTTCATACCAATATTGATACAAGCGGAGCTGTATTTACAAAGGAAGAACCATTCTTTGGTAAACTGCAGGAGTTGCTGAAATACACAGATATGCTGATGCTTGACATCAAACATATTGATGATGAACAGCATAAGATTCTCACAGGACAGAGCAACAAGAATATTCTTGAGTTTGCACGTTATCTGTCTGATATCAAGAAACCAATCTGGATCCGTCATGTACTCGTTCCGGAGCGCAGTGACAAGGATGAGTACCTGGAGAGACTTCATGATTTCATCGAGACACTGGATAATGTAGAGCGTGTTGAAGTTCTTCCATATCATACACTTGGTGCATATAAGTGGAAAGAACTGGGATATGATTACAAGTTAGAGGGAATCGATCCTCCGACACAGGAGAGAATTGAGAATGCAAACCGTATTCTTGAGACAGCGAAATATTTAAAATAAGATAAAAAAAGAACTCTGTTATGAGATGTATGAATCAATACATTCGTAACAGGGTTCTTCTTTTATAAATACTTTACTTAAAATTTTCTCAGAAAGAAGAAGGTCACGACACACACGATTGCCTCGGTAACAGGAAGGCAGAGCCAGATACCTGTCATTCCAAAAAGTGCGGCAAGCAGGAACGCAATCGGCAGAATCAGTACAAGTCCACGCAGGATGGAAATGATGAATCCCGGTACCGGCTGATCAGAAGCACTTAAATAAGTCGCTGACACCATATTGATGCCTGAAAAGAACAGGCTTACAAAGTAAATGCGCATGCCTTCTGCTGCCATTGAAGTAAGCAGTGGATTCTTGTCTTTATTAAATAAGTCAGCAATCGGAACTGCAAAGACAAACACAACCAGATAGGCGATGAAAGCCATAAGTAATGCAGTGCTTAATGCATAACGTCTTACCTGGTGGCGTACAGGAGCTCCATTTTTACCAGGGTGACTGCTGACAATCGGCTGGATGCCCTGCCCGATTCCGGTAAAGATCGCCACAAGTACAAGTGCAATATTAGCAAGGATACTGTATGCCGCAAGTCCGGTCGTTCCGCTGAATTTCAGAGTCAGCATGTTAAAGACAAGAATTACGATGCCGGAAGATAATTCAGCGACAAGAGAAGAAACTCCAAGCCGGCAGATATCTATAGCAGTTTTCAGATGTATCCTTGTTTTTACCAGATGAAACTGATTCTTCTTTTTCCAGAAATGCATGGACAGAATACTCATTCCAACCAGTGGAGCGGTTGCAGTGGCCAGTGCAGCTCCGGTCATGCCAAGCTGCATAGGATAGATGAAAATGTAATCCAGCACAATATTTGTCAGACTTCCAACAAGCATTGCAGTCATTGAAAGCCGCGGTTCTCCATCATTTCTGACAAAACAATTCAACAGATTGTTGCATAAAAACAGCGGAGAAAACATGAGCAGAATGCTGATATATGGAATTGCATGCGGCAATGTAGTTCCGTCGGCTCCGAGTAAGACACAAAGAGGTCTTGCAAAAAACAGTCCGATGCTGAAAAAGAACAGCATAGCTACAAATGCAAGCTGAAGTGCCTGGGTGAAGATCGTGCGGTGAATCTCACTGTCAGCTCTGCCGGAGGAAAGCGAGTATCGCGCAGCAGCACCCATGCCAATCATCAGCCCCGTTCCGTTTAACAAGCTGAAAGTAGGAAGAACCAGATTAAGTGCAGCAATCGCATCCGAGCCGATTCCCCGGGCAACAAAAAATGTATCGGCAAGGATATAACAAGAATATCCGATCATGCCGAGTACATTTGCTGAGACATATTTAACAAAGAGTGGAAATACATGTTCCCGGGCAGTTAAAGTAACTGAGTTGGATGACATAATAAAAAATTCCTTTCTGTATTTTCAGAATGCGTATAATACCATAGAATTTTGAGAAAATCAAATCTTTCTTTCTTATGAAAATAGAGGTAAAATAAAAATGTTATGTCTACGGTATTTACAATCCCCGAAAAGATGGTTTATTCATTATAACATAGAAAGAATGGAGAAAGGAAACATATATGAATAAAAAAGAAGTACTTGAGATCCGTAAGCAGTTCTCACCGAAAAACTGTGCGATTACGAAAATCTGTGGCTGCTATGTGGATTATGAGAAGAATAAAAAGATGGAGTCAAAAGACGCATTTCTCGCACTTCCGGAGGAAGAAGCATTTAAGTATTTTGATATTTTTAAGAAGACACTTTCCGGAAGTATCGGAAAGAATATGCTGAATATGGAGTTTCCACTGGATGCAGAGATGCCGGGCGGAACGCAGGAATTTCTGTTGAAGCTTCGTGACAGCCGTCTCGAAGACGATATGCTTCTGGAAGAATTCTATGACAAAGTTATTGCAACGTATGAGTATGCGGAGAATTATTACATTATTTTGATCCATGCAGCATACGATGTTCCTGGAAGAACATCCGATGATCTTGAGATGGATGATGCTTCAGATGAAGTATATCAGCATATACTGATGAGCATCTGCCCGGTCAGTCTGTCAAAGGCAGGGCTTAGCTATAACGCGGAAGAGAACTGTATTCAGGACAGAATCCGTGACTGGATCGTTGATAAGCCGGACAAAGGATTCCTCTTCCCGGCATTCAACGACAGAAGTACTGATCTTCACAGTGTGCTTTATTACACGAAGAAATCAGAAGATCTTCAGCCGGAGATGATCGACCAGCTTCTTGGTGCGAAGATGCCGATGTCTGCGGACACACAGAAAGAGACATTCCAGATGATTATTGAAGATACATTGGGAGAAGATGGTGATTACGAGACTGTCCGTAACATTCACGAGACATTGAATGATATGATCGAAGAACACAAAGAAGAACCGGATCCGCTGACATTGGATAAAACGGATGTGAAGAAGATTTTCGAGCAGAGCGGTGTGCCGAATGAGAAGATGGAGAACTTTGAGAAGAACTTCGAAGAAAATGCAGGCGAGAAAGCAACGCTTCTGGCAAGTAATATCGCAGAGACAAGAAAGTTCAATATCGAGACACCGGATGTTGTGATCAAGGTGAATCCAGACCGGATGGATCTTGTAGAGACAAGAATGATCGACGGAAGACAGTGCCTTGTGATTCCTGTGGATGACCACATTGAGGTCAATGGGATCAATGTCAGAACGATGAAGGTAAAAGGAACGACCGGAGTGAAGGCAGAAGATACTGCAGATATAGCTGGAAATGCAGAGGATGATGTTGTTCCGTTTGATGAAGATTAATTGGCGGATAATATAAAAGATTATAGCGGATAAAGAGAAAATGAAAACTCCCATTTAGAGATATTTCGTTACTGATCGCACATCGTGTGAGCAGTAAAAAGAAGTCTCTAAACGGGAGTTCTTGATTTGATAGTTTTTTAGATGATTGTATACTGCATCAGTTCATAGTGCAGTTTACAACCTTCTACAATCCCAGCCGGGAGCAGTGCTCTGGCAACAAGCTTCAATTCTTCATCTGGAAGATCAACTCTTCTTAAGTGTGCATAATCTCCGTCAATCTGTTCTACGATATAATCACATACTAACATTTTGAATTCTCCTTTTTGTTGATAAAATCTTCTTTTAATATGATGGTGGTGGAAATGCAATTATTCTGCGCTTAACATCTCTTCAATCTTTGCCTGCATCTCTTCTACAGTGTGTTTTCTTGTGCGTGCACATTCCTGCGCCTGACAGCCGCAGATGATACATTTGCGGTAGGAAGGGCGGGAAAGTTTCTGTCCGTCTGTGTCAATCACATCCATATCAAAGAGACGCCCAATCGGATGTGTTTCTTCAATCTTAGTTGTGAGACTTTTGATTTTTTCTGCCGGACAGTCAATTGCAAGCAATAATTCATCTCCGGTTTTTTCGTGAATTTCAATTGAGTTTTTAATATCTGCCTCCGCTTGTTCTAGCTTTAGAAGCAGCGTATTCTTTCCACTGTCAAAGGCGGCACGGATCTGTTCATTTGTCTTCACGGGTCCTGGGATGTTCATACAGAATGAAATGACCGGACAGTGATATTGTTCAATGAATGTATCCTGGATTTGTGCACGCCGCTCACGACATTGCAGCATATCTGTTAATACAACCTGTTCTCCTTGCATAAGGAAACCTCCTTGTCATTTTCTCGTGTTTCGTTTAAGGGTGAATTACACGGTTTCAGCAATTCTACGCAGTTTATATTTTACATAGTAGTTGATCTTAATGATGTACAACATGTTCAGCAGCTTTGATCTTTGCAATCACAGGAGCTGCGTCTTTGCTCTGAAAATAGTGAAGTGTTGTTTCAGGAACAAGTGTCTTCAACAACTCTATATTATCATTTTTTAGCGCAGTTCGTACAGTCGATGCGCTGATTACAGCTCCGTTAGCTTCTTTTCGCGGAACAATCGTACATGAAATTTTATTTTCGGGAAGTTTTTTAGCCATAATCTTGTTGTAGATTCCAGTCACCTGGCTGTTTGGCTCTTCACCTACATAGCGGCAGTTGATTCCAAGCGCCTGCGCGATTCTAACAAAGATCGTCAGGTCAAGGTTCGCATGACTTTCCATAACAGCATCGGCATCTTTCTGGAAATAGCTTGGGAAAGTTGCATTGCTGATAATGTAAGGACCGCTCTCATGATAAATGATGTTGTTAAGGTAAGCGGTTCCTTCCAGAACTAATTGTTTTCGCACAGAGAACGGAACAAGACTCTGATCTTCACTGACGATAAATAAATGAAGAATATCACTTTCAGCAGCAGCTTTTTCCACCAGATATTGATGCCCCAAAGTAAATGGATTCGCATTCATGACAAGTGCTGCAATGCGAAGGTTCTTTTGTGCCTCAGAGGATACTTCAGAAAGAATCGGTGTATTGTCAGTGGCGAACCGTTTCGTAACTTCTGACTGTTCGCTTTCTTTCTTTAAACGTTCCAGATAAGCGGAGAATCCTGTTTTTCTGTTCTCCATAAATACAATCTGACCGTCAATTCGGGCAATCTCATAAAAACCGAGATCACCAAAAAACTTGGCGGAATTGCATTTTGTATAGAGAAAAAGATGTGTATTACCACGCTCAAACTGTACGCTGATCAAGTGAGTTACAATCTGATTCATCAGTCCTTCTCCCTGATGCGCGCTGCTGACTGCCATACAGCGGAGTGTGTTGCCAAAACAGCTTCCGGTAGCGATGATGTTCATCTCATCATCATACATACCGCAGGTGTAGTCAAGATTTGCATCCCGGCGGATACCTTCTGCAAGGAGCAGTTCGTTTATCTGCTTGTTTGCCAGAATGTCAGATGGGTAGATCTGAGAGATTATATAATCAGACATAAAATCCTCCTGATAAATATCATAGGTCTGCCATTTGAATTTGACAGAAAAAGTGTTTCAATTACAAAGACATTCTATCATGAATTACAAAAAAGTAAAGAATAAGAATGATTCCGAATGATTAATGACAGAATCATTCTTATGATAGTTAGTGCTGATATAAAAAGGGAACTTTTTCCCTGAAAATATCAAGCAGCAGCCGGAGATGTTGATTTAAATAGTGATTTTTCCGGTAAACCAGACAAATCTGTCTTGTGTCCCGGTAGTTATTAATTGGATAGTAACTGATATGATCAGCAAAACGTTCCTGCCATACAAAAACTTCCGGTGCAAAGCAGATACCCAACCCACGGGCAACTAAAGTCAAGGCTGTGTCTATATTGGAACAGGTAATAGACGTTAGTGGACGAAAATTGCTTGTTTCAAAGATTCTCTGACTGATCTGCCCAATGATCTGTTTTTCTGTCAGCAGAATGAAAGGCGCTTTTAAATCCGCAGTTAATCTAAGGCTGCCGTCCAAAGTCAGATTTTTTTGAAGCTGCTTGTCCATTGCTTTCGGTGCTGCGAGCAGAATCTGTTCCCGGGCAACCAGTTCACTTTGATAATTGATCGTGTCCGGATGAGGAACATCAATGATCAGATCAAGTTGGTCATCTTCCAGCATTTCTCTAAGAAGATAAGTCGGCTCTTCTACAATCTGCAGATCACAGTTATCAGCTGTTTTGTAAAAATCTGTCAGAACATCAGGCAGAAGGATTAGGCTTCTATGAGGACTGATGCCAAGACGGATCTTATGTCTTGCATTGGATGAAATGTCTGAAAGCTGGTCGGATAGAATCTGCTTAGAACGTAGAGAATCTTCTGCCCAGTGACAGAAAAGCTCACCGGCATAAGTAAGTTCAAGGACTCCTTTTTTTCGTTCAAAAATTTCTACACCAAGTTCTTCCTCCAGATTTTTCAGACTCATTGAGAGAGAAGGCTGGGAGAGATAAAGCTTCTGAGCTGCCTTTGTTATATTTTTTTCCTGTACAATCGTAAGTACGTATTGAAGCTGATTCCAGTTCATAGAATTCCCCTTTATAAATTGCATTGCCGATATAAAAAACAACTATGGTTTACTAGCCGTTTGTGCTTATCATATCTGATACAATTCTTTAAATCAATACTATATAAGAAAAATCTATGAAAACTATAATAAAACATATATTTTACTTATGTTCGAAACGGAGATAAAATGTGCAATATAGATGAAAACAATAATTTGGAGGTTGGCTCTGAACAGTTACAATTTAGATTTGATATTGTGGAGGATGGAACATGAAAGACAGAGTGAAAAAAGGATTAGAGCTCTTTGTTTTTTTCTTTAAAATCGGCTGCTTTACATTTGGTGGCGGTTGGAGCATTCTTGCCCAGATGGAGCAGGAATTTGTGGATAAGAGAAAATGGCTTACAAAATCAGAACTTCTTGATATGGTTGCAGTTGGAAGATCAGTGCCTGGAATTATGATCACGAATATCAGTATGATCTTTGGATATTCCGTAGGAGGAGTTTTTGGTGGTTTTTGTGCAGTGCTTGGAATTACAACACCGGCAATACTGATCCTTTCGATAGTGACGATGTTTTATAGTAAATTAAAAGATAATGTCTGGTGTGCAAGTGCACTGCGTGGTATTCGAAGTGCAGTTGTTCCAATTATTGCCAGTGCTGCTTTTTCTCTTGGAAAAGAGGCATTCAAGACGAAAATTTCAGTGGCAGCCGGAGTCATTGCATTATTATTATGTGCTTTTACGAATATTGGGAATATCGAGCTGGTCGGACTTGGCGTAGGCTCTGTGGTAATCTGGCAGCTGTTTTCCATAGTGAATAAAAAAATGAAGAAAACAGGGAAAGAGGTGGAAGAATGAGTACATTAATGGAATTATATATTGCATTCATGAAAATAGGTTTCACAAGTTTCGGCGGTATGTCTATGGTTCCGTTGATATTGGAAGAAATGCGTGCACATCATTGGATGACGACAGAGGATCTGACAAATGTGATCGCAATCGCAGAGATGACACCGGGACCGCTTGGAATCAACTGTGCAACATTTGCCGGAGAAAGGACTGCGGGTGTTCTGGGCGGAATTGTAGCAGTGACAGGTGTATTAATGCCTGCATTCACTCTGACTTTGTTGACAGCGATCTGTTTTGAACGATTTAAGAATAACGAGATATTTTCAAAAATCCTGCTTGTTTTAAAACCAATCTGTATCGTGTTGATTATAGTAACAATCGCAGAACTTCTGGGAGAAAATTATTTTTCTGATAGCAGACCGGATCTTCTGGCATGTGGAATCGGACTCTTAATGCTTTATCTGATCGGAAAGAAGAACTGGCAGGTTCCGAAGGTGATTGGTCTGTCAGCACTGTTAGGAATTGTCTGCTATGGGATTTTATAGAAATGAAGCTGAAAAATTGTACGGAAAAAAGAAATTAATATCTGTTAAGTTTTGTTGAATAAAAAAGGGATGCAAGTATAATAAAAAGAAAACAAGACGGATTGGTTAAATGTCACTGTAGAAAAACAGAATGGCAGACTGGTCAGAAAACAGAGAAAGGAAGACGGATACATGATAGAACAGATCGTAGCGTACAATAAGAAGTTTGTAGAAGAGAAAGGATATGAACCATATCTTACAAGCAAATATCCGGATAAAAAGCTTGCAATCCTGACTTGCATGGATACCAGATTAATTGAACTTCTTCCGGCGGCACTTGGAATCAGAAACGGAGATGCGAAAGTGATTAAGAATGCCGGTGGCGTGATCACGCATCCTTACGGAAGTGTGATGCGAAGTCTTCTGGTTGCAATTGTGGAACTTGGTGTAGAGGAAGTCATGGTAATCGGTCATACAGATTGCGGCGTACAGGGAATGAACGGCACAGAATTACTGGAAGATCTGACAAAGCGTGGAGTGAAACAAGAACATATCGATATCATACGACACAGCGGAGTAGATCTTGAGACGTGGCTCGGAGGATTTGAGAGCGTAGAACAGTCTGTTGAAGATACTGTGTATGCACTCCAGAATCACCCACTGATGCCGAAAGATGTTACAATCCGTGGGTTTATCATGAATTCAGAGACCGGGGAACTGAAAGCAGTAGAAGAAGTTTAAAACAATGCAGAAATTCATGATGGCTGAACATCGGAAACAAGGAAAATAGCATAAAAAATCGAAGCTGTGATTGTGGAACTTTGCTAAAATTAATTACAGCTAGAAAGAAAAAATAACAATCAGGCATGAAAACAATAAGCTATAGTTTGGGGAATAATAGATGAATTTTAAAGAAATGGAATACATTCTGGCAGTAGAACAGGAAAAAAATTTGACCAAAGCTGCTAGAAAAATCGGAATTTCACAACCGGCAATGAGTAAGTGTCTCAGAAATATAGAAACAGAACTTGGCGTATCACTTTTTGAAAAAATTTCGGGAGAGTACATTCCAACGGCGGCAGGAAAGCTGTTTTTAAGTTTTGCACAGGAGACCAAAGAAAGAGAAACCCAGTTTTTGAGGGAACTGCAAGAACTTGTACAATTTAGACATGGAACGATTCGGGTTGGTATTACTCCGGCAAGAAGCAGTGGACTTACCCCAGAAGTATTGCCGGAGTTCAGAAAGAACTTTCCTGATCTTCGGCTGGAACTATATGAAGAAGATGTGGACAGGCTGGAGGAAATGTTGCAGAAAGGGTTGTTGGATGTTGTCTATTTTGTAGTAGATGAAGATTACAGGGAACAGCATCCGGAATTCTATACGGAGCTCCTTGGAAGAGAAGAAATTGTCCTGACAGTAAAAAAGGAAACTCCTTTAAGAAAGGAGCCGGTCATTAAATATGGATTTGAATATCCATGGGTAGATATTACACAGTTTGAATTTGAGACGTTTATTACGCTTAATAAAGATATGAGGATTGGAAAAATCTGTGATAAAGAGCTGGAAGAACATCATATGTCACCGGAAGTAATCCGGTTTGCAGATATGAGAACTGCACATAAACTGGTTAAAAAGGGATATGGAATCTGTATCTGTGGAAGTCTTGGAATGCAGAACCACAGAGATCAGTTTGATATCTATTCTTTTGGAAATAAGAAAATTATCTGGGAATTTGTGGCGGCGTACCGGGTTGGAAGCTATCGGACAGAACCATTACAATATCTGACACAGTTGTATCAGAAAGCGGCAGACCAGAAGAAAAGTGGTCAATCATATGAATAACTATAAGGAATAAGAAAGATAACTTTCCGTTATTTGAAAAGCGAAAGGGTAATTTCTATAATAAGCTCATGAAGTTTGCAGACTGAATGAGCTTTTTTGATGGGAGGAAAGCAATGAAAATTGAAACATTATCAATCGATCAGAAAGATGAGAAGGCTGTTTTAAAGACTTATATTCTGGATGATTATCCGAAATATTATCAACAGCAGAAACGTCCGGCTGTTGTAATCTGTCCTGGAGGCGGATATACGACACTGGCAAGAAAAGAAGGAGAGCCAGTAGCTCTGAAAATCAATGGTATGGGTTACCATGCATTTGTACTTCAATATTCTGTCATATTCAAAGAAAAGCCGAAAAGTTTTGAAAAGGAAGAAGAGCTTCCGGAAATGAATCCGGATGGATATTTTCCTGTACAAATCTACCAGGTGAGAAATGCACTGGCATTGATTCGGGAGCATGCAGAAGAATGGAATGTAGACAAAGACCAATTGATCCTGCTTGGATTTTCGGCAGGAGGACACCTAACAGCAAGTTATCTTACCTTTGGAAAAGAATTATTAGGTGATAACTATATAAAACCAAAGGCAGCAGTACTTGGATATGCAAGAACCAATATGGCAGTTCCGGACTGGAAAGAAAAATTTGCGACAGCATCGGGTAGAAATATCACAAAATATAAATACCTTTGCCAGTTCAGGACAGCAGAGCCGACAATGGAACAGAAGATGACAATTGATCCATATACAAATGTTCATAAGGATATGCCTCCAGTTTTTCTGTGGCATTCGGCTACGGATACATCTGTAAATGCATTGTGTGCGCTTACATTTGCACAGAAGCTGTTTGAGACAGGAGTTCCGGTGGAACTGCATTTGTTTGCAGGAGGAGTTCACGGCTGTGCATTGGCGGATAAAGTGAGTGCAAGCGTAGCAAAGCATTATGATGAAGGCTGTGAACAGTGGACGAATTTACTGCAAATCTGGTTGAAAAGGATTCTGACAGAGGATTCAAAGGAAAAAAGGGAAAAGGAAGAACAACAGGGGAAGGAGAAACAGGATGAGTAAAAATTACAGGAAACTTACAGATCAGATCATCTCTCTTGTAGGTGGAAAAGAAAATATCAAGTCTGTTACAAACTGTGCAACAAGATTAAGATTTTATTTGGCAGATGAGGAAAAGGCGAAGACGGAGGAATTGAAGAAAACAGACGGAATCGCCGGAGTTGTGAAAAATGGTGGACAATATCAGGTGATCATCGGGCCAGATGTGGATCTTGTGATGGAAGAAATCAGGAAGATTGGTGGCATCAAGGTGGAAGACGGAGCAGGAGCAATCCGTGAAGAAAAAGAAAAATTGACATGGAAAAATGCATTTGGTAAGTTCCTTGGTACCGTGTCAACCATTTTCATTCCAATTATTCCATGTCTTGCCGGAGCAGGTATTCTCCAGGCAATTCTGATTCTTTTAAAGACAGCTGGAATCGTACCTGAGGACAATCAGACATATGTCCTGCTGAATATGGTATCTGGTGCAGTGTTCTATTACCTGCCGGTAATGCTGGCCTTTTCATCTGCCAAGGTATTCAAGTGTAATCAGTACATGGCAGCTGTCATGTCCTTTATGCTTCTTCATCCGACATTTATGGGATTTGTGGAAGCAGGGGACAGTATCCGGATGTTCGGAATCCCGGTTACACTGGTGAAATATTCTTCCAGTGTGCTGCCAGTGATTTTTATTACGTTATTTATGTCTGTGGTAGAGAGAATTTCCAAGAAATTTGTACCGAAGGCGATCAAGTTTATTACAGTTCCAGTCATTACATTTGTGATTACATCCGTTGTTGGATTTACAGTACTTGGACCGATCGGTACCTGGTGCGGTAATCTTCTGGTTGTACTGTTCAACTGGCTGGATGCCAATATTCCATGGTTCTGTCCGGTGATCATGGGAACATTTTCACCACTGATCGTTATGACAGGTATGCATAATGGTTTGAAAGCAATTACCTATTCCCAGTATGCACTTCGTGGATATGCAACAGCAACAGGTCCTGGAAACCTTTGCTCTAATGTTGCCCAGGGAGCGGCAGCATTCGTTGTATGCCTTAAGTCTAAGAAGTCAGGAAAGAAACAAATGGCATTTTCAGCAGCCATCAGTGCTCTGATCGGAGGAATTACAGAGCCAGCACTTTATGGTATTACGTTGAAATATAAGAGTGTTCTATGGTCTGTTATGCTTGGCGGTGGTGTTGCAGGTCTGTGGGCAGGATTCAGCAGAATGAGAACATATTCACCGGGACCGGCAAGTGTACTTGGTCTTCCATGCTATGTCGGTGGGGATAGTCTTCAGAATATGATCAATGCGGCAATTGCAATTGTGATTTCTGCTGCAGTGACGATGGTTGCGATGCTTGTTTTCGGCATGAAAGATGTCAGAAAAGCAGAGGAAAATGAAGAAGAGACAGACACAGAATTAGACGATCTTATGGAGATTTAAGACAGAAACGGTTACCTTAACGAATATTAAGGTAACCGTTCTTCTTTCTGTAAGATTTCAAGACTATGATAAGTTCAAGAAACCAAAAGAAATGCCAGACCGGCCAGGGATAATCCGAAACCGGTCAACACTGCGGATACCGGCCGGATGTGCCAACTGGTCGGTCTGCAAAATCACAAGGTGGACAAATGAAGGAGGAATTGTGATGGAAATCTTAAGACCTGCAGTAGCAGGAACACTGGAATCCAGTGACTGCCAGGTAACTGTAGAAGAGGGAGAAGGAAAGATTGAATTAACACTGAACAGTGCGGTGATCAATCAGTATGGAAATCAGATCAAGAAAGTAGTATATGAGACATTGGAACATCTGGGCGTTGACAATGTAAGAATTTCTATTGTAGATAAAGGAGCACTTGATTGTACGATCAAGGCAAGAATTGAAGGAGCTGTTTATCGTTCCGTTGGACAGATTGAACATTTACCATGGGGAGGTGCCATCAGATAATGAATCCGAATAAAAAACGTTTAAGAAGAACCATGATGTTTTTAAATGCACAGAAGCCGGGACTGATCAAAGATCCATATATTTACAAACCGGATTCTATTATGTTGGATCTTGAGGATGCTGTTGCAGAGAATCAGAAAGATGTGGCAAGATTCTCACTGTATCATGCATTGAAGACAATTGATTACAGAGGATGTGAGAGGGTTGTAAGAATTAATGCACTTGACACACCATACTGGAAAGAAGATATTCGTTGTTCGGTAGCCGGAGGGTGTGATGCAATCCGTATTCCGAAGACAGAATCAGCACAGGATGTCAAGATGGTTGAGCGTGAAGTACAGTATGCAGAACGTGAATTTGGAAGACCGGAAGGCAGTGTTCTTATCATGGCAGCTGTTGAGTCTGCAAGAGGTGTTATGAAAGCACTTGATATTTGTGAGTCTTCCGAAAGACTTTTTGGTATCGCACTTTCCGGAGGAGATTATACAAAGGATCTTCAGACGCATATTACTGGAACCGGAATTGAGCTGATGGGTGCAAGACAGAATCTGGTAATTGCAGCCAGAGCAGCAGGAATCCAGTGTTTTGATACAGTTTATACAGATCTTGACAACATGGAAGGATTTAAACAGGACGTTGAGACAATCCATCTGATGGGATTTGATGGAAAATCAATTATTAACCCAAGACAGATCAATGTAGTACATGAGATTTATACACCAACACAGAAAGATATCATCTTTGCAGAGAAGGTTGTAAGAGAGATTGATTCTAAGAAAGCACAGGGAATCGGTGTATTTACAGTAGACGGTAAGATGATCGATATTGCATTCTATGACGGTGCGAAGAGAACCATTGAACTGGCAAAGGCTTCAGGCGTATATAAGGGGGAATTGTAAGATGTTAAATGCAGTTGGAAGAGATATACCAGAAGAGATTTTGAAAGCAACTGGAAAAGAAGTGTTCCAGGGAGTGCATCATTTTGATGGACATGTTTATAAGAAACATGGACCGGAGACAAAATGTGTGATTAACTCTGAAGGAAGCAAGCTTGTAGAAAACATTCATGAAGTACTTGTGAAATGTGGGATTAAAGACGGAATGACACTTGGTTTCCATCATCATTTCCGTGAGGGTGACTATGTTGTTAATATGGTCATGAGAGAAATCCATGCGATGGGAATCAAAGATATCACAATCTGTGCAAGTTCTCTTGGAAAAGCACATGATGAACTGGTACCGATGATTGAAGATGGAACAATCACAAACATCCAGTCTTCCGGTGTGCGTGGAAAAATCGGAGAAGCAATTTCTCACGGTAAGCTGAAAGGTCTTGCAATCATGCGTTCCCATGGTGGACGTGTAAGAGCCCTTGCAACAGGTGAGACACAGATCGATATCGCATTTATCGGAACACCAACTTGTGATGACTATGGTAACTGCCGTGGTATTGGTGGAAAGTCAGACTGTGGAGTCCTTTCTTATGCGATGGCTGATGCGATCCATGCAAACAAAGTTGTAGCAATCACAGACTGCCTGGTACCGTTCCCGAACTTCCCGGCACATATTTCCATGACAAAAGTGGATTATGTAGTTGAAGTTGATGAAATCGGAGATCCAAAGAAAATTGCAACAGGAGCAGCAAAACCGACAACAGATATGAGAAAGCTGATGATGGCTGATTACTGTACGCAGTTTGTTGTAAATACACCGTATTTTAAAGATGGTTTTTCTTACCAGACAGGTGTTGGTGGAGCCTCCATTGCTTCTACAATTTCTCTGGCTAAGATCATGAAAGAAAGAAATATCCGCATGCGTTTTGGTGTTGGTGGACTGACAAAACCAATGTGTGATCTTCTGATCAATGGACAGGTAGACGCACTTCTTGATACACAGGATTTCGACCTTGCAGCAGTAGAATCTGTAAAGGATCTTCACCATTACCGTATCAGTGCAGGAGAATATGCGAACCCATTCAATAAAGGTGCTGTTGTAAATAAGTTGGATTTTGTAATCCTTGCAGCACTGGAAGTAGATGTTAACTTCAACTGTAATGTAGTAGTAGGATCAGATGGAATGATCACAGGTGCACAGGGCGGACATCCTGATACAGCAGCAGGTGCAAAATGTGCGATCGTTATCGCTCCGTTACTTCAGGGAAGAATTCCGGCTATTTGTACAGAGGTTACAACAGTAACTACACCGGGAGAGAGTGTGGATGTTGTAATTACTGATTATGGTATCGCAATCAATCCAAAGAGAACAGACCTGATCGAGGCGATGAAAGATGTCGATCTTCCATTCAAGACAATCGAAGAACTCAGAGATATTGCTTATTCTATCGCAGGCGAGCCTCAGAAAGTAGAGTTTGGTGATCGTGTAGTAGGTATCATTGAGAGCCGCGACGGTACGATCATGGATGTTGTAAGAGAGATCAAGCCATTCGAGTTTGCAGATGAAAAGAAGGCTGAAGAAAAAGCTGAGAAGAAAGAAAAGGCTGAAAATAAGAAGAAAGGATAAAATGGTATGAGAGCAGAGAAAGCAGTTCAGGAAAACAGGATATTCTCTATGGCATCCGAGATTGGAGAATTTATCGGAAACCGTGCTTATAGAGCGCTTTTGGCAGAAGTGTATACAACACCAAAGCCGGGACTGGTGGATCTGTTTTCTACAGGCGCTCACAAAGATATGGATGTACATACTTTTGAAAAGAGTGCCTATGCTCTCTATCCGTGGTTTGTCCGGATGGCCGCTCAGGGAGCGATTTCAAACGGAAGTCTGCAGGATCTGTTTCGTGATGTGAGAAGCTTTGGTGTTCAGGCAGAGCGTGCGATGTACCGTGCGACGGGCGGTGTAAATACACACAAGGGACTGATCTTTACGCTGGGAATCTATTGTGCAGCAGCGGGAAGATGTGCCAGAGAAAACGAAGGTGTGATTGAATGGAAACAGCTTCGTGAGATTCAGTGTCAGATGGTAGGAAAGATACTGGCTGATGAGTTGAGGATCCTTATGAAGAAGAAAGCACATAGCCATGGTGAGCAGAATCTTCAGAAATATGGAACCTCAGGGGTTCGGGGTGAGGCAATTGCAGGATACCCGTCTCTATTTCAACTCGCACTTCCGACACTCAGACAGGGAGTTGAAGAGGGAAGAGACTGGAATCGTGTAAAACTTCAGACGCTGCTTGTATTGATGAGCAGTACCCAGGACTCAAATATCATCTCAAGGAGGGGACCGAAGGAACTTGAGAAAGTGCAGGAAGAAATTCATGCATTTCTTAAGTCCGGTGGAGCCTACCGGGAGGATGCAGTTGAATACCTGAAACGACTGGATCAAAAATATTGTGTAAGGAATGTGAGTGCAGGCGGCTGCGCAGATCTCCTTGCAGTTGCAATTTTTCTTCATTCTATCGTCAAATCTCCACTGACAGAAGAATAAACATTTTCTACATATCTTAAATGTTTGTGCCATAACCTCTTTTGAAATTTTCTGTCAGAGGAAAGAATATAAGTTGTAAAACCAAAAAAGTCGGAGCAGGCTGCCATCTGCTTCGACTTTTCTGGTTTTAGAAAACAGGAAAATTCATTAAGGTACAAAGCGGTATCCAAGTCCGCGAAGTGTAAGGATATGCTGCGGATTCTGACGGTCATCTTCAATCTTGCCGCGCAGGCGATTGATATAGACCATAATTGCATTGTCATCCACTGCAATTGTGTTCCCCCATACATGTTCGTAGATCATATCTTTAGTGAAAACCTGCTGAGGATGTTTCATAAAAAGAAGGAGCAAAGCACTTTCTTTACTGGAAAGAATCAATTCTTCTCCATTCTTATAGAAACGCATTGTCGCAGTATCATAAGAGAAAGGTCCGCTCTCTAACATCTGATTGCCTTCCAGTACAAGATTCTTGTTGCGGCGGATTAGCGCTTTTGCTTTTGCACCCAGTACAAGCGGTCGGAACGGTTTCGTGATATAATCATCTGCACCGAGAGAAAGACCATAAAGTGAATCATAGTCTTCATTTCTTCCGCTTACGATCATGACCGGTGTGTTTATGCCTTGATTCCGAAGCTTTTTGATCACATCAAAGCCTTCCATATCTCCGAGCATGACATCCATAAGGATCAGATCAAAGGTGTGTGTGCGAAGCAGGGAAAGGGCATCCTTCCCGCAAGTTGCGATGGTTGGCTCCAGGTCATTACTTTTCATGACCTTTTCCAGAAGTTTGCAGATGGATGGATCATCATCTACAATCAGTACTTTATCTGACATAAAGGTTTATCCCCCTTGTAAAACGAACTGAAAATACAGTTTAAATACTGTACAATCTATAAAAAACATTATAATATTAAATAAAATTCAAGTCAATCAGAAGAGGAGGTGAAGTATGAAAACCGACGGGAAAAATGTGAAATGGAAATCAAAAGAACAACGCGAAAAAGAAAATCGACGGATTCGATGGATATTTCTGATTTTATTTCTTCTGGTGCTTCTTGGATTTGGAGGAATGGGATATCGTGTATGGAAACAGTACAGTAAAGATCTGATGCAGAATCAATACGATCAGCTTAGTAATTCTTCAAAAATTTTAAGTGAAAGCCTTGAAACTTCCATGAAAGAGTATGAGTGGGATTATGAGATGCTACACAATATAGAAGTGATGATGCAGGATGAAGCCGGAAATTATAAGATTCAGAATACAGACGCATTTATGCAAAAAATGAAGAGATATCTGGAAGAAGAGACAACGTATGTCTGTGATCTGTTCTGGCAGGATGAAAATGGAAATTTTATTAACAGTTTGAGTGGGAAAGTGTATGCGGATCCGGTTTGCTTTACAGAGACAGATCAGGGAGTCGGAATTTATCAGATGGAAGATGATAAGGATCAGAAATACCTTGTGCTCCATTATTTAGAACCATCGGAAAATCAGATCTGTATGGTGGTAAATGAGGAAGCATTTTATGCGAATCTGATTTCAAGCATTAAAGTCGGAACGAATGGTTATGTTATGATCAAGAACTCAGAAGGAAAGATCATCATGCATCCGAAAGGAGAGCAGTGGGGAATCGATGTGATCGAAGGCCGAAAAGAAATGTATCCACATCTTGATCTGAGCAGTCTGGAGCATATGATCGAAAAACAGAAAGAAGGTGGAGAAGGAATCCTAGAATACGATTCCTATTGGTGGACCATGCCAAATCTTCCGAAAGTACATAAAGTAAGCGCGTACAGTTCGGCAGATCTTGGAGGGGATTTCTGGGTAGTGAGTGCAGTGATTGATTATGATGATATGTATCTTCCTATCAGGCAGGGATTTACAAGAATTCTTTTTGTTATGTTGGGAATCTTGCTGCTTATTATTCTTCTTCTTATCTTTGTGGGAAGGTTGGTCTTTGATCGTCAGAAATCGGCAGCAGAGATTATTTATCTGCGCGAACTAAATTCCCTGTTGGAAGAAGTTCATCAGTCAGAAGAGAATATTGCGCATCAGGAACGACTTCAGATCATGGGCACAATGACGGGAGGAATTGCTCACGAATTTAATAATTTCCTGACACCGATCATGGGTTATGCGGAGCTTTTGATGATGGAATTACCGGAAGATTCAGAAGAATATGACAGTGCACACGAGATTTATGAAGCTTCGGAGAAAGCGAAGGATGTTGTGCGCCAGATTTCAACGCTCAGCCGTAAGAATGTAGAGACTGTATATAAAAGTATACCGGCGCAGAAGTTGATGCAAAGAGCAGTGAAAATGATTTCGTCCGTATGTCCTCCGCAAGTGACAGTGGAAGAACAGATGAATCTGGATCATACATGGATCCTGGGAAATACAACACAGATCAACCAGGTGCTCTTAAATATCAGTGTGAATGCAATCCATGCAATCGGAAAACAGAAAGGGACAATTCGTATTCTTGCACGTAGAGTAAAAAGAAATTCATTGTCACAGGAACTGGCAGACAAGTTGCGGGAAAGCTGGGAAGATTATGTGGAAATCCAGATTCAGGATACCGGCTGTGGAATGAATCAGGAAACGATGAAACACATTTTTGATCCATTTTTTACAACAAAGAAAGGTGGAGAAGGAACCGGACTGGGACTTGCATTGGCAGAGCAGATCATGATGTCACACAAGGGATATATTTCAGTAGAAAGTAAGCCGGGTGTGGGCAGCACATTTTATCTGTATCTTCCTGCAATGGATACGGAACAGAAGATAATCGTGCCGACTGCGAGTGGAAAATATAGAATTGTTATAGCAGATGATAATGCAAAGGTTCTTAAGTTGCTGGAGAAGAATTTCCGAAAGATTGGGATTGAGATTATTACATGCAGAGACGTGGAGAAATTGAAAGAATATCTGAAAGAAGCAGAGACGGATGTACTTTATATTGATGAAACGCTTGAAGATGGAAGCGGAGTAGAATTCTGTATGTCAATTTCTGGAAAATATCCACAGATGAAAAAAATTGTAATGGCAGCACACATAACAAGAGAACTTGCTGAGGCAAAGCAGCATGGAATTATTGAAGGCTATGTTGAAAAACCGGTATCGGAGGTAACGCTTCTCGATGCAGTGAGACAGTGTGAGGAAAACGTGTGAATTAGGAAGGAGCAGAAGAGATTCTGTTCCTTTTTTGCAATATAAAAAAGCGAAAAAACATAAAAAATATAAAGGATTTCCTTAACAAAATGTAAGGTGAATCAAGGCAGTCTGTAAGCTTCTTTTTCTATAATAAATTTATCCAAAAAAGAGAGAAAGGAAGGGGACAGACAATGAATGAGACAATGCTTGCAGTATTAGGATTTGCAACGATCATCATGATTATTGTTTTGTTGCTGAGAAATGTAACAGTGCCGGCACTTGCATTTGCCGGGGTATCTACAGTTACATCAGTGATTCTGGTTGCGACCGGAACATTTACCGTAGAAGAAATGGGAGAATTTATTGCGTCAGGTGTAGCAGGAGTACACTCAACCGCAGCGTTATTTATCTTCTCCGTACTCTTCTTCGGAATTATGACAGATGTGGGAATGTTTGACCGCATCATCAACGCATTAATGAAAAAAGTGGGAAGTAATGTAGTCGGTGTAGCACTGATGACATGTATTATTGCCATGATCGGACATTTGGATGGAGGTGGAGCTTCCACATTCCTGATCACAATTCCGGCAATGCTTCCAGTGTACAAGCGCTTAAACATGCGTCCGACAACATTGCTTCTGATCTGTGTTACAGCAATGGGTGTTATGAACCTGCTGCCATGGGGAGGCCCGACAATGCGTTCCGCAACTGTACTCGGAATCGATCCGAACGAGCTGTGGAGACAGCTGCTCCCGATGCAGGTGGTTGGAGTTGTAATTGCACTTGCAACAGCAGTTTTCTGGGGATTCGTAGAGAAAAAACGTGGAGCAGGAGCAGAGACAGCACCACAGGGAATTGTGAAGGCGGAAGAATATGACGCTTTAGAAGAAAAGACAGAAGACGCAGCAGAAAACGATCTTGCGAGACCGAAGCTCTTTGCATTCAATGCAATTCTTACACTGGCAGTGATTGTATGTCTTGTTTTTGTTAAAGTACCATCTTACTATATCTTCATGGTTGGCTGTGTAATTGCATTGCTTGTGAACTATCCGGGAGCAAAACTGCAGAATAAGATTATCAAATCTCATTCTGGTCCGGCACTTATGATGGCATCTACCATCCTTGCTGCAGGAGTATTCCTCGGTGTTCTTGAAGAGACAGAAATCATGAACCATATGGCAAACGTACTGGCGGCATTTATCCCACAGTCTATGGGAAGATTCCTGCCACTGATCATCGGAGTATTATCTGTACCGCTGACACTTTTATTCTGTACAGATTCTTACTTCTTCGGACTTCTTCCGGTTCTGATCAGTATCGGAAACCAGTTCGGTGTAAATCCTGCACACATAGCAATCGCAATGGTTGTCTGCAGAAACTGTGCAACGTTTATCAGCCCGGTAGTACCGGCTACATTCCTTGGAGTCGGACTTGCAGGTGTTGAGATCAAAGATCATATCAAAGCAAGTTTCTTCTGGATCTGGGGTGTAAGTATTGTATGTCTTATTTCTGGAATACTGCTTGGAGTGATTCATTTCTAAGAGAATAAAGAATAAATGAAAGGAAAGACGGATAATCTTTGGAAAGAGGTTATCCGTCTTTTTCGTTATTGTTCATTCCCATGTTAACGCAAAAAAGGCAGAGCACGAATTACTTGCATTATTTACTGAAATTTCTATAGTTAACCGCTATGATTTATTCTTTAATTTAACACAGGAAACACAGTATTTTACAGTTATACATAAATAGATTACACCGACCACAACAATCGCGAACACTCCTGTATTGAAAAATAAATGCGCGATCATCGTCACAACTAACAATATTCCGATTAATTTTCCTGAGAATATGTAAGTACTGTAGGAACTTTGATAAACAGCTTCCTTTTCTGCCTCGTCACAGCTTTCCAGCCATTGTTTATGAAAATCTTTGGAAGCAATATCGCCCTTTTTCTCTGGATGTACTTTCTGAAGCAGTTTTACATAACGGGCCTGAGCCATGCCACAGTAAAAGAAACAGATTAAAAACAGGACACATGCTGTAAGAAATTTTACCAGCGAATTTCTTCCATCATGAATATATCTCATAGAATATCCACTTCCCAACAAAGCAATGCAAAGCACCTGTGCCACTACATTGATACACTGCAGAATTGCTCCGTACCTTTCTTCTTCATAATCCAGTCGATGAAATTCCTCATCTTCTGCATCTTCAATCCGATCACAGACGTTTCTTAGCTTTTTGAAGCAGATCTCATATGCTGCAATTGAAACGACAAGCACTGACAGGAGCCCCGGAACCATAAGCCTCCGTGTCACTTCCGTCAGAAGGCTCAGCGATCTTCCACTAAAATCTTCCCCAAAAACAATTTCATAAACTACAGTACTTACGCCTCCTATCACTCCGCCTATCAGCATTGCCGCTAACATCCTTACAATGGTTTTCTTTGTGTTTCTCGTCTTTGTATCACTCTTCATCGTTTTCATCCTCCTTATACTCAAAGATATCTTCTACTGTAACCTGACAGATCTTTGCAATTTTTAATGCCAGTGTCACAGATGGGGAATAGTCCCCACGCTCGATCAGACTGATCGTCTGGCGGGAAACTCCTGCCCGCTTTCCAAGCTCTGTCTGATTGATTCCCAGTTTTGATCTATATTCTTTTAATCGATTTAATAAAGGCAATTTCCAGTCCCCTTTCGTTTTGCTTTGACAACTTTTCTTGTCATTTTTGATGATAACATTGACAACTTTATTTGTCAATTAATTTCATACATCTTATAGACAACTTTGAATTTTTCAAAGCAAAACTTACATCCGTATAGCTGAGCAGCAAAATAATCAGCTATGGTCTGCACACTAATCTCAGGATTTCTTTTTCGAGAAATTAAAAACAAGACAAAAAGCGCATGGACTTATAATATTCTTCTGCCTTGCAGGACAATAAAATATAAGAGTCCTATAGGTGTAAATCGGTAAGCTGCAAACAGACAGTTGTAGATTTATCCTTCGTGTATTATAATATTGCATACCGACTAAACAGGTCTGAGAAAGGTTGGGGATTACAGACATCTGTGAATTAGGACCGAAAAATAGTATTGGAGGATTCTTCCTATGAAAAAATCTAGTTTTTTCAAAAGCCTGCCATTTAAACTTCTGGTAGGTGTTGTGATTGGAATTCTTGCCGGACTTGCTCTTAATGCAAATGACGGGACAGGTTTGACAAATGCAATTCTGAACATTATTGTAACTTTGAAATATGTTCTGGGACAGATTATTTCATTCTGCGTTCCGCTGATCATCATTGGATTTATCGCACCGTCCATTACAAAGATGGGAAATAATGCATCGAGATTACTTCTGCTTGCAGTATGTATTGCATATGTATCTTCTGTTGGGGCTGCGTTATTCTCTACAGCAGCAGGATACGCGCTGATCCCGCATCTTTCTATTGTGACAGATGTAGATGGACTGAAAGAACTGCCGGAGATGGTGTTTGAACTTTCTATCCCACAGATCATGCCGGTTATGAGTGCACTTGTATTTTCTATTATGATCGGACTTGCAGCGGCATGGAATAAGGCAAAATTAATCACAGGAATGTTGGAAGAATTCCAGAAGATCGTGCTTTCCATCGTGTCAAGGATTTTGATCCCAATCCTTCCGTTATTTATTGGATTCACATTTTGTTCTCTGGCATATGAAGGATCCATCACAAAACAGCTTCCGGTATTCCTTAAGGTTATCATTATTGTTATGATCGGACATTATATCTGGATGGCACTTCTTTATACAATCGCCGGTGCTTATTCAGGAAAGAATCCACTGGAGGTTGTGAAGCATTACGGACCGGCATATCTGACAGCCGTTGGAACAATGTCTTCCGCAGCAACACTTGGAGTTGCTCTGCAGTGTGCAGGAAAGGCGAAACCATTAAGAAAAGATATGGTACAGTTTGGAATTCCGTTATTTGCTAATATCCATCTGTGTGGATCTGTACTCACAGAAGTGTTCTTCTGTATGACAATCTCACAGATTCTGTATGGAAAACTTCCGTCAATTCCAACAATGCTTCTGTTTTGTATACTTCTTGGAGTATTTGCAATCGGTGCACCGGGAGTTCCGGGAGGAACAGTTATGGCATCCCTTGGACTTATCACAGGAGTCCTTCTGTTTGATGATGCGGGAACAGCACTGATGCTTACAATTTTCGCACTTCAGGATAGTTTTGGAACAGCTTGTAATGTGACCGGGGACGGAGCACTTACGTTGATTCTTACAGGATATGCGGAAAGACATAAGATTCCGGAGAAGTCAGATGAGATGCTGAATATTGAATTTTAATAATTGATTTTAAGGGCAACTATTATAGTTGTCCTTATTTCTATTAAACGGAAAATCAAAAAGAGGTTGTAATTTTCGGAAATATATGTTAGCCTAAATTCACGCAGTTCTTATTCTTATGAACAGCAAAGATATCTATTAACCAATCGGTAATTATTTCCATAGTTCAGTATTCGAACAAATAATCCGATAACAAAACATAAGACGAATATTGTATGAATGATAACTGAAAGTTTATTAAAGGATCAGGTTTAAAAGTTCTGCTTTTCTGAAAAAAAAACCTATGTTACAATAAATTTGGATAAAGAATTCTTTTCTTCATATAAGTGTTTGTCTTACAAAAACGAAAAGGAGAATTCTTATGAAAGAAAACCAAAGAAAAGTATCTAAAAGTGCAATTAAAAGCGAAAATGCATTAAATGAAAAAGAAGATTTCATTATGTTGCCAACAGTTGATTTTTGCTTTAAAGAGTTGATGCAAAATGAAAATGTGAGAAAAGGAATTATTGCAGCTATATTAAACAGGCGTCCAGATGAAATTGTAAATACTGAGCTTCTCCCCACAATCCTAAGAAAGGATTCGGAAGATGATAAGTATGGAATTCTAGATGTTCGGGTGCAGTTAGATAATGAAGTACAGATTGATTTTGAGATGCAGGTGGTTTATTATGATTTTTGGGCGAATCGTACAATTTATTATTTGAGTAAGATGTATACGGAACAGATACGAGAAGGTGATAGCTATGATAGATTACAGAAATGTATTCAAGTAAGTATTCTTGCTCATGTATTATTTCAAGAAGATGATGAGTGTTATCGACGTATTTCGTTTTGTGATGTAAAGACGGGGAAGGAATATACAGATCTGATGGAAATGCATATTTTGGAACTGCCCAAATTACCGCCGGAACAAAAGAGTGAAACAGATTTAATGCAGTGGATGCGCTTTTTGAATGGTAAACGCAGGGAGGATTTTGAGAAAATGGCTAAGAAGAATTCTTGTTTTGAAGAAGCGTATAAAGAATTGGACAAATTAAGTGCGGACGAGAAAAAACGCCTTGAATATGAAGCAAGACAGAAAGCAATCAGAGATCGTGACATATTGATCAAGACGGGAGAAAACCGTGGACGTAAAGAAATTATTTTATCAATGATTGAAGCGGGACTACCACTGGAACAAATTGCGGAAATCACGAAAGAAACTCTGGAAACGATACAAGAATTAAAGAAAAAGATGGGATGATGGTAAAAGGGCAGCTATTATAGTTGTCCTTTCTTTTTGCCAAAACATTGAATTTTGGTACTATTCTGTGGTACAATCGTTTGGTATAAAAAAAGCAATCGTCTGGTTGATATTTGCAAGGGGAATGTGGATATCAACAGCATTTTCAGATTGAGAGGTGAAAAAAATGGGATTTACACATTTTGATGAAAAAGGAAAGGCCATTATGGTGGATGTGACGGAGAAGCAGGATACAGTCCGGGAAGCAACCGCCACGGGAAAGATCACGGTGAATGAAGAAGTGTTCCGTGCTGTCAAAGAAGGAACTGCAGGCAAAGGGGATGTGCTTGGAGTTGCGACAACAGCAGGGATTATGGGAGCAAAGAGGACATCGGATCTGATTCCGATGTGTCACATTCTTCCGATCACAAAGTGCAAGGTAGAGTTCGAGATGGTTGAGAGTGAACTTGCAATTTATTGTAATTGTACGGTACGTGTGACAGGGAAGACAGGCGTTGAGATGGAAGCTCTGACAGGAGCAAGTGTAGCACTTTTGACAGTTTACGATATGTGCAAAGCGATGGATAAAAAGATGGAGATTGGGGAAATCTATCTGGTCAGAAAGAGCGGCGGTAAGAGTGGGCTGATCAACAATGGATATAAGAAGGAAAGAAAAGAAGGCGAAAAGTAAAGTGGAAAAGAAAGAACAAAGATGGAAAGCAGCGGTAGTGACACTGAGTGATAAAGGATATGCAGGAGAGCGGGAGGACAAGAGTGGACCGCTTCTTTGCGGTATGTTAGAAGAGGCAGGATATGAAGTAACAGAAGTAAGGCTTCTTCCGGACGAGCAGAAGATGATCGAACAGTGTCTCTGTGAACTTGCAGATGAGAAAAAAGTGGATCTGATCGCAACAACCGGAGGAACAGGTTTTGCACCGCGTGACTGCACACCGGAAGCAACATTTGCCGTGGCGACAAAGAATGCACCGGGAATCGCAGAGGCGATGAGACTGGCTTCACTTCAAGTGACACCAAGAGCTATGCTTAGCCGTGGCGCTTCTGTGATCCGTAATCAGACATTGATCATTAATTTTCCGGGAAGTCCGAAGGCTGTAAAAGAGAATCTAGAAGCAGTACTCCCATCTTTGGAACATGGTCTTGCAATTCTTACAGGAAATGCAAGTGAGTGTGGAAAACCAGTTTCTGAAGGAAAGTAAAACAGTAATGTAAGAGATAAATAATATGAGGTATGTAAGAGATGATCGATCAATATGGAAGAACAATAGAATATCTGCGTATCTCTGTGACGGATCGTTGTAATCTGCGCTGTGTCTACTGCATGCCGGAAGAGGGCATTGAGCAGCTGCCGCATGAGCAGATTCTGACTTTTGATGAGATTGAGAGAGTATGCCGGATCAGTACAGAACTTGGGATTTCAAAGATCAAACTGACCGGTGGGGAACCGTTGGTGAGAAAAGGATTGCCGGACTTATTGGGGAAAATTAAGAGAATTTCGGGGATCGAACAGGTGACATTGACAACAAACGGAATTCTTCTTAAAAATCAGTTGGACGGATTGATGCGTCAGGGGCTGGATGCAGTGAATATCAGTATTGATACATTGGATGAAACGTGTTACCATACAGTGACAAGATGTGGGGAATTAAATCAGGCACTGGAAGGACTGCAGGCAGCACTCGAATATCCGAATCTGCGTGTGAAGTTAAATTGTGTGCCGATGAATCAGTCAGAAGAAGAGTATATTCAGATGGCAGAGTATGCAAAGGAGCATCCGGTAGAGGTTCGTTTTATAGAAATGATGCCGATCGGGATGGGAAAAGCCTGTCAGGGAAAATCAAGAGATGAGCTTCTGGAACTTTTAGAGAAAGCATTTGGAAACGCTGAACCGTATGAAAAACATTTGGGGAATGGTCCGGCAGAGTATGTGAGCTTTTCGGGATTCCAGGGCAGAATTGGATTTATCAGTGCAGTGAGTCACAAGTTTTGCGATTCCTGCAACCGGATCCGGCTCACAGCGGAAGGATATCTGAAACTTTGTCTACAGTATGAAAGTGGAATTGATTTAAGAAAACTTTTAAGAAGTGGTGCAACGGATGAAGAAGTGAAAGAAGCAATGCGTCAGGCAATCTGGAAAAAACCGGCCTGTCACAATTTCTCGGATGAGCGAAGAGATGAAGAAGTTGGTCAGAAAAAAGAACATCGGGCCATGTACGGAATTGGTGGTTAGATCAGTAATGAAATAAAATCAGTGACAGAAAAGTAACAGTGCAGATCATGCACAAAAATTATAAAAGTGAAAAAGTAATTTGAGAGGTATAGAAAAATGGGAAAAGTAATAGCAATTTGTACAAGTCCGGAAAAGGGAACACAGAAGACAAGAATCGAGGAAGGCACATTTATTGAAGATTTTGGTCTGGAAGGAGATGCGCATGCAGGAAAATGGCATCGTCAGATCAGTCTTCTTTCTTATGACAAGATCGAGGCATTCCGTGCAAGAGGTGCAGAAGTAGAAGATGGCGCATTTGGAGAAAATGTGATCGTTCAGGGGATTGATTTCCGTAATCTTCCGGTTGGAACAAGATTAAAATGTAACGATGTTTTATTAGAGATGACACAGATTGGAAAAGAATGTCATCATGGCTGTCAGATCTTCCAGAAAATGGGAGAATGTATCATGCCGCGAGAAGGGGTATTTGCAAAAGTGCTTCATGGTGGTAAAATAAAAGCCGGAGATGAAATGATCGTGCTTGCAGCAGACGAATAAGGAAAAAATTACCTGGGAAATATTTCTGCAACGGTACGGAACAGATGCGATTGGAAGGAAATGAATGAGAAAGAAGCAATGGGTGGCGGCGGCTCTTGTGGGGCTTGCAGTTATTCTTGTCGGCGTGGGTTCCGGCAACGTGAAGACAAGACAGACGAAGAAAGACAAGCAGGAAAACACGCAGATTGTCAGTGGAGTTCAGATTGTTACAGAAGACGGAAAGAAGTACTATGACTTCCAGGATGTGAAAGAGAATAATTACAGAGCAAGGCTTCAGGATCAAGTACCAAGGAATTCTTATGATTTTAGCAATCTGGCATTAGATGAAGAGACAGGATATCTTTCGTATAAAGATACGAAGGGAAAAGTGTCAGCGAAAAAAGGAATTGATGTTTCGGAGTTCCAGGGAGAGACGATCGACTGGCAGCAGGTGAAGGAAAGCGGAATCGAATTCGTGATCGTAAGACTTGGATACCGTGCATATGGAGAGAGTGGCGCGTTAGTTGAAGATGCCATGTTTGAACAGAATGTACAAGGCGCATTGGATGCCGGTCTGGAAGTCGGTGTCTATTTCTTTTCCCAGGCAATCTCAGCAACGGAGGCAGTCGAAGAGACTGACTTTGTTTTGGAACATATCCAGCCGTATCAGATTACAGGACCTGTTGTCTATGACACAGAAGAAATCAAAGATGATACAGCAAGAACAGACCAGAATACAAGGGAAGACTTTACGAATTTTTGTAAAGTCTTTTGTGACGGAGTGAAACAGGCTGGATATCAACCGATGATTTATGCTAATATGAAATGGATAGCATTTACCTTGAAGATGGAAGAGCTGACAGAATATGATTTCTGGTATGCGGATTATCATGAACTTCCGCAGTGTCCATATGATTATAAGATGTGGCAGTACAGTGAGGCCGGTACGGTTCCGGGAATTCGTGCAAGCGTAGATTTAGATTTGTGGTTTCAGGAGGAAAACTAGATGAAATGGAATAAATTCAGATTGAAGACAACAACAGAGGCAGAGGATATTGTAAGCAGTATGCTGGCAGATCTTGGGATTGAAGGTGTTGAGATCGAGGATAAGATCCCGCTGACAGAGTCTGATAAAGAGCAGATGTTTGTTGATATTTTACCGGAGATCGAGGCAGATGATGGTGTGGCTTACTTAAGTTTTTATCTGGAAGAGGATGAGGACAAAGAAAAAGTTCTGGCAAATGTGAAGAAAGAACTGGAGGAGATGTCTGCTTATGTAAATGTCGGAGCCTGCGAGATTGAAGAATCCCAGACAGAGGATGTAGACTGGGTGAATAACTGGAAGAAGTATTTTCATCAGTTCTATGTGGATGATATTCTGATTATTCCATCCTGGGAAGATGTGAAGCCTTCGGATGAAGATAAGATGGTGATCCATATTGATCCAGGTACAGCATTTGGTACAGGAATGCATGAGACAACACAACTTTGTATCCGTCAGATCAGAAAGTATACAACAGAGACGACAAAGATTCTTGACGTGGGATGCGGAAGCGGAATTCTTGGAATGCTTGCATTGAAGTTCGGAGCAGAGCATTCTGTTGGAACAGACCTCGATCCGTGTGCAATCGATGCAACTTATGAGAACATGGAGAACAACGGGGTTTCCAGAGATAAATATGAAGTAATGATCGGAAATATTATCAATGACAAAGAAGTTCAGGATAAGGTTGGATATGAGTGCTACGATATTGTGGCAGCGAATATCCTTGCACCGGTTCTTGTAGAACTCACACCAGTGATCGTGAACCAGCTGAAACCAGGCGGAATCTATATCACAAGTGGAATTATTGATGATAAAGAAGAGATGGTAAAAGAAGCTGTTGCAAAAGCCGGGCTGGAACTTCTGGAGGTTACACATCAGGGTGAATGGGTATGTGTGACAGCGCGCAAGAACGCATAAGGAGAAATAAGATGCAACATTTTTTTGCAGATCCATCCTGCGTGGACGGAGAACAGATCCGTCTGGCAGGAAGTGATGTGAATCATATGAAGAATGTACTCCGCATGAAACCCGGTGAGGAAGTGTGGGTCAGTGATGGAGAAGGAATGGATTACTTCTGCAGTGTGGAAGGTTATGAGGAGAAGGAAGCAGTCCTTCGTGTTGTGAAAAAAGAAGTGTCTCAGACAGAACTGGCTTCCCGTCTGATCTTATTCCAGGGACTTCCGAAAGGGGACAAGATGGAATGGATCGTACAGAAGGCAGTAGAGCTTGGAGCTTACAGTATTGTTCCGTTTGCGGCAAAGCGCTCCGTTGTGAAACTGGATCAGAAGAAAGCCGGAAAGAAGAGAGAACGCTGGCAGGCAATTGCCAAGGGGGCTGCGGAACAATCGAAGAGAGGAATTGTGCCACAAGTGCAGGATGTGATGAGCTTTCAGGAAGCGATGAACTACGCGAAAGAGCTGGATGTAGTGCTTGTTCCTTATGAACTGCAGGAAGGGATGAAAGCAACAGAAGCTGTCATAAGTAAGATTGAACCGGGACAGTCTGTCGGTATCTTTATCGGACCGGAAGGTGGGTTTGACGAGAGCGAGATCGAGCAGGCGGAAGAGGCCGGAGCGGTTCCAATCACACTTGGAAAGCGTATTTTAAGAACAGAGACAGCGGGACTTACAACATTGTCAATTCTGATGTATCATTTAGAATGCAGGGAACAGTTGGACGATAAAAACATAAGATAATAGAAAGACGTTGCCGGTTGCAGACGCCTGTGAATGGTAACAGAGTTAGAAAAGGGAAGATAAAATGGAAGCATATTTGGATAATTCAGCCACAACCAGAGCATATCCGGAAGTGGGAGATCTTGTATATAAAGTAATGTGTCAGGATTATGGCAATCCATCCTCCATGCACCGAAAAGGTGTAGATGCGGAGCATTATGTAAAGGAAGCCAAGGAAACGATCGCAAAGGTTCTTAAGGTAAATGCGAAAGATATTTACTTTACATCAGGAGGAACAGAGAGTGATAATCTTGCACTGATCGGATGTGCAAGAGCAAACAGAAGAGCGGGAAATCACCTGATCACAACTTCAATCGAGCATCCTGCAATCTTAAATACAATGCGTTATCTGGAAGAAGAGGAAGGCTTCCGTGTGACATATCTTCCGGTAGATGCGAGTGGAAGAGTGAATCTGGAATCATTGAAAGAAGCACTTTGTCCGGAGACGATTCTCGTATCAGTTATGTATGTGAACAATGAGGTTGGAACACTTCAACCGATTGATGAAGCGGTAAAGATTGTAAAAGAGTATAATTCTTCTATTCTTTTCCATTCGGATGCAGTGCAGGGATTTGGAAAATATCACATTTATCCAAAACGTCAGAAGATCGACCTGTTAAGTGCGAGTGGACATAAGATTCATGGACCGAAGGGAACCGGATTCCTTTATGTGGGTGAAAAGGTGAAGATTAAACCGATTCTTTTCGGAGGAGGACAACAGAAGGATCTCCGTTCGGGTACAGAAAATGTTCCGGGAATTGCAGGGCTTGGACTTGCAACAAAGATGATCTATAATGATTTGGATATGAAAGTAGCTCTGATGCGTGAACTGAAGGATTATTTTATTGAGCAGGCAGGAAAGATTGAGAATACAACAGTCCATGGTCTGAAAGATGAAGGAAGTGCACCACATATCATCAGTCTTGGAATTGCAGGAATCCGAAGTGAGGTTCTTCTTCATACACTGGAAGATAAGGGGATTTATGTCTCATCAGGATCTGCATGTGCATCGAATCATCCGGCAGTAAGCGGTGTTCTCAGAAGCATTGGGGCGGCACAGGAATATCTGGATGCGACGATTCGTTTCAGTATGTCAGAATTTACTACAAAAGAAGAAATTGACTACACGCTGGAAACACTATATAATTGTATACCGATGCTGAGAAAATATACGCGTCATTAATTGACGTCGATTCATAAAGGAGAAAAAGCATGAAATTTCATTCATTTCTGATAAAATACGGCGAGATCGGAATTAAGGGAAAGAACCGTTATATCTTTGAAGATGCACTGGTACGTCAGATTCGTTATGCTCTGCAGGGCGTAGACGGAGAATTCCTTGTACACAAATGTCACGGAAGAGTCTACGTGGATTGTGATGGAGATTATGATTTTGATGAGACAGTAGAAAGCCTTCAGAAGGTATTCGGTATTGTTGGAATCTGTCCGGTAGTCCGTGTACCGGTGGCTGAACTGGCACAGCTGAGAAAAGATGTTGTGGCATATGTGGATGAGGCTTACGAAGAGAAGAATATGACTTTCAAGGTTGATGCAAGAAGAGCAAAGAAGAGCTATCCTGCGAACTCTATGGAGATCAACTGTGAAGTTGGAGAAGCAATCCTGGATGCATTTCCGGAAATGAAAGTAGATGTTCATAAGCCGGAACTTCGTATCAATGTGGAGATCCGTGAAGAAGTTTATATCTATTCCAGAATTATTCCGGGACCGGGAGGTATGCCAATCGGGACAAACGGAAGCGCAATGCTGCTTCTGTCAGGAGGAATTGACAGTCCGGTTGCCGGATATATGGTATCCAAGCGTGGTGTTGAACTCGAGGCAACTTATTTCCATGCACCACCGTACACAAGTGAAAGAGCAAAAGAGAAGGTGGTTGATCTTGCAAGACTCGTTTCTGCTTATTCAGGACCGATCAAGCTTCATGTTGTCAACTTTACAGATATTCAGCTTTATATCTATGAGAAGTGTCCACATGATGAATTGACGATCATTATGCGTCGCTACATGATGAAGATCGCAGAACATTTTGCAAAGAAAGACGGATGTCTTGGTCTGATCACAGGAGAGAGTATCGGTCAGGTAGCAAGCCAGACAATGCAGAGTCTTGCAGCGACGAATGCAGTATGTACACTTCCGGTTTATCGTCCGCTGATCGGATTTGATAAGAAGGATATTGTAGAAATTTCTGAGAAGATCAATACCTATGAAACTTCAATCCAGCCATTTGAGGATTGTTGTACAATTTTCGTTGCAAAACATCCGGTGACAAAGCCGAATATTGAACGAATTGAGAAGTCTGAGTTGAACCTTGCAGAAAAGATTGACGAACTGATGCAGACAGCAATTGATACTGTTGAGATCATTGAAGTGAAGCAGGGAGAATAATAGGAAAAAGAAAAGCTGCTCCAATGGAACAGCTTTTCTTTACTCTAAAAAATATGCGGACAAGCTACAAAAACAAAGTCCGCATGAATCGTATTCAGATAGAATTATTTGATGATGTAAGCATCAAGTGCAGCAAGAATATCATCAACATTGCTGTCAGCGTGGATGTTCAGGTCGATCGGTTTGGAAAGATCAAGGCTGAAAATACCCATGATTGATTTGGCATCTATAACATATCTTCCGGATACTAAATCGAAATCATTATCATATTTTGTGATAGTGTTAACGAATGATTTGACTTTGTCGATTGAGTTTAATGAAATCTGTACTGTTTTCATTTGAAATCCCTCCTTGAATTATACAATAAAATTGGCTTCTAAGCCTAGGTATATTCTACGGGATGCAGGTTCAAAAGTCAAGAAATTAACGAGATAAAAGGAAAAAAGAGGTAGAAATAAATGAAGAAAGCAGCACTGCATAATTTGGGATGCAAAGTAAATGCCTATGAGACGGAAGCCATGCAGGAAATGCTTGAAAAAGCAGGGTATGAGATCGTTCCTTTCAAGGAAGGAGCAGACCTTTATGTAATCAATACATGTACTGTTACAAATATCGCGGACCGCAAGTCGAGACAGATGCTGCACCGGGCGAGAAAAATGAATCCGGATGCAGTTGTTGTCGCTGCAGGATGTTATGTCCAGGCGAAGGAAAAAGAGATTCAGGTGGATGATTGCATTGACATTGTGCTTGGTAATAATAAGAAGCAGAATCTGATCGAAGCATTGGAAGAGTATGAAAGAACACACAATGCAGATTGCAACGTAACAGAAAATGAAAAGAATGCAAAGAACCAGGAAAACGACAGAAAAGCAGAAATCAAGATGGAAGAGATCGGAAAGACAAAAGAGTACGAGAATCTTCACCTGACGAAGCCGGGAGATCATACAAGAGCTTATATTAAAGTTCAGGATGGATGTAATCAGTTCTGCACATATTGTATCATTCCATATGCCCGTGGAAGAGTCCGCAGCCGTTCTATGGAAGATGTGCTTGATGAAGTACGTACACTGGCAGATAACGGATATAAGGAGGTTGTACTGACAGGAATTCATCTGAGCTCATATGGAATTGATTTTGATAAAGAATATCACCTTCTGGAATTGATCCGGGCAGTCCATGAGATTGATGGAATTGAAAGAATCCGTCTTGGCTCTTTGGAACCGGGGATCATCACAGAAGAATTTGCAGAAGGGATTGCAAAGCTTCCGAAGATGTGTCCGCATTTCCACCTGTCTCTGCAGAGCGGATGTGATGCAACATTAAAGCGTATGAACCGTAGATATACAAGCAGTGAATATGCGGAAAAATGTGAACTTCTCAGAAAATACTTCCCGAATCCGGCATTGACAACCGATGTGATTGTGGGATTCCCAGGAGAGACAGAAGAAGAGTTCAAAGAGTCATATGATTTTGTGGACAGCATAGATTTCTATGAGACACATATTTTTAAATACTCCCGCCGTGAGGGGACAAAAGCAGCTGTGATGCCGGATCAGGTAGATGAACAGATCAAGGCGAAGAGAAGTGCACAATTAATTGAACTTGGTGAGAAAAAGCGTGCAGCATATGAACAGAGTTTCCAGGGAAAAGAAGTGGAAGTACTTGTGGAAGAGGATCTGGAACTGAATGGAAAAGAAGTACAGACAGGTCATACGAAAGAATATATGAAAATTGCACTAGAGACAAATGAAAATCTCAAGAATAGTATCGTAAAAGTTCAAATTGGGAAGGATTCGCAAATTATACATTGAATTTTGAATTCGGTTATATTAGAATTATAAGTAGGGTTTCTGGGTTTCCAGAGCGTTTTGCGCTGTTTGACAGAACAACAGCAAAGCCCTTCGGAAGAAGGAAATAGATACAAGAAAGAGAAGGAGGAAGAAAGATGAGTG
Source organism: Mediterraneibacter sp. 210702-DFI.5.30 (assembly GCF_020560115.1). Taxonomy (NCBI): domain Bacteria; kingdom Bacillati; phylum Bacillota; class Clostridia; order Lachnospirales; family Lachnospiraceae; genus Mediterraneibacter; species Mediterraneibacter sp. 210702-DFI.5.30. Next base: position 197,498 of record NZ_JAJCME010000004.1, on the reverse strand, counting down.
ATTTAAGTAGTACTCAGTTCTTTCAGGTAGAGCCGGGTCCGCAGATTTCTGCGAAGGATATTTTTGAGATCGTATACAAGGCTCTGAAAGAAAAAGGATACAATCCGGTGAATCAGATTGTTGGATATATCATGTCAGGAGATCCGACATACATTACAAGTTTTAACGGAGCAAGAAGCCTGATCATGAAGGTGGAACGTGATGAACTGGTAGAAGAACTGTTGAAAGCGTATATTGAGCATAATGCGTGGGAATAATCAGACAATGAGAGTAATGGGACTGGACTATGGGACGAAGACTGTAGGTGTTGCTATCAGCGACCCGCTCGGACTTACGGCCCAGGGAATTGAGACAATACAACGGAAAGAGGAGAACAAGCTGCGCCGTACCTGTGCGAGGATTGAAGAATTGATCAAAGAATATCAGGTAGAGAAGATCGTGCTTGGATTTCCAAAACATATGAATAATGATATCGGGGAGCGTGCACAGAAGTCATTGGAATTTCGTGACATGCTGGTTCGTCGTACAGGACTGGAAGTGATCATGTGGGACGAGAGACTTACGACAGTAGCGGCAGAGCAGACACTGATCGAGAGTGGTGTGAGAAGAGAAAACAGAAAGCAATATGTCGATAAGATTGCTGCTGTGTTCATTCTCCAGGGATATTTAGATTCGATTTATATGCAGAAAACAGCAGAATAGAGGAAAATCATATGGAAAAGGCAAAGTTTACTTTCAGTGATGGAAGTGGAGCAGATGAGTTCTTTGTACTTGAAGAGACAAAGATCAATGGTTCCGCGTATATTCTTGTAGTTGATTCAGAAGAAGATGACGCAGAATGCCTGATTCTCAGAGAAGTTGAAGAATCAAAAGACGCAGAGAAGACGTATGAGATCGTGGAAGACGATACAGAGCTGATGGCAGTTTCCAAAGTATTTGAGGAATTGCTGGAAGACGTCGATATTGAGATGTAATTACATGAAAGAAATACGAATGTAAGAGAAACTGCAGACAGGAATACTTTTCTCACTTTTGCAGAAGTGTCAGAAAAAAGTCTGGAGTTCTTTTTACAATATAGATAGGAGGCAGACAGATGGAAGCAGATAAGACACAGAAGCTTCTGAAAGAGAAGTTAAAGGAAAAGGGGCTGAAGGTGACTCACCAGAGACTGCTTGTTCTGTCCGTACTTGAAGAGAACAGTGGGAGTCATATGACAGCGGAAGATATCTATGATCTGGTATCAGAGGATTATCCGGAGATTGGGCTTGCCACAGTATACAGAACATTACAGCTTTTGTGGGATATGCAGCTGGTAGACAGGATTAATTTTGGGGATGGGTGTGTGCGCTATGAGATCGGACATTTACTGAATGGGGAGACAAAGCATAATCATCATCACCTGATTTGTAAGAGATGTAACAAGGTGATGCCGTTTGATGATGACCTTCTGGAGAGTTTGGAAGATCATATCGAGAAGGCAACCGGCTTCCATGTCCTGGACCACGAACTGAAATTCTACGGACTGTGTAAAGACTGTATGAAGAAACAGAGATAGTGGAGGTGTATATTTTTTGAAAAAACAGAATAATGGAAAATTGCGTATCATACCGCTTGGAGGTCTGGAACAGATTGGTATGAACATTACTGCGTTTGAGTATGAAGACAGTATTGTTGTTGTAGACTGTGGTCTTGCGTTCCCGGAAGATGATATGCTTGGAATCGACCTTGTAATTCCGGATGTAACCTACCTGAAAGATAATATTTCCAAGGTAAAGGGATTTGTTATCACGCACGGTCATGAGGACCATATCGGTGCATTGCCGTATGTACTCAAAGAGATCAACATTCCGATTTATACAACCAAGCTTACAATGGGAATCATTGAGAACAAGCTGAAGGAACATAATCTGCTTCGTGGAACGAAGAGAAAGGTTGTACGTCACGGTCAGTCAATCAATCTTGGAAAGTTCCGGATTGAATTTATCAAGACGAACCACAGTATCCAGGATGCGTCCGCACTGGCAATCTATTCACCGGCAGGTGTTGTTGTCCACACAGGAGACTTCAAGGTTGATTATACTCCGGTATTTGGAGATGCGATCGACCTGCAGCGTTTTGCTGAGATCGGTAAGAAAGGCGTGCTGGCACTGATGTCTGACAGTACGAATGCAGAGCGAAAAGGATTTACGCAGTCAGAACGTACAGTAGGTATCACATTTGATCACATTTTTGCAGAGCATCAGAATACAAGACTGATCATTGCGACATTTGCTTCGAATGTTGACCGTGTACAGCAGATCATCAACTCTGCTTATAAGTATGGCAGAAAGGTTGTTGTAGAAGGTCGTAGTATGGTGAATATCATTTCTACAGCATCAGAATTAGGATATCTGAATGTACCGGATAATACATTGATTGAGATTGATCAGATGAAGAATTATCCACCGGAGAAGATGGTGCTGATCACAACAGGAAGCCAGGGAGAATCTATGGCTGCACTGTCAAGAATGGCAGCTGACGTACACCGCAAGGTTACAATTCAGCCGAATGATACGATCATTTTCAGCTCTAACCCGATTCCTGGAAACGAGAAATCGGTTTCACGTGTGATCAATGAACTCTCTGCAAAGGGAGCAGAAGTTATTTTCCAGGATGCCCATGTATCAGGACATGCCTGTCAGGAAGAATTGAAGTTGATCTATTCTCTCGTAAAACCGAAATATGCGATTCCGGTGCATGGTGAATACCGCCATCTGAAAGCAAACGCAGGTGTTGCGAAGAGCCTTGGAATTCCGAAGGAAAATGTATTTATTATGCAGTCCGGTGAAGTACTTGAATTGTGTGATGATTACGCTAAGGTTGTAGATAAGGTTCATACAGGAGCAATCCTGGTAGACGGACTTGGTGTTGGAGATGTTGGAAATATCGTTCTTCGAGACAGACAGCATCTTGCAGAAGATGGTATCATTATTGTGGTTCTTACATTAGAGAGAAGAACGAACCGCCTGCTTGCAGGACCGGATATCGTATCAAGAGGATTTGTCTATGTCAGAGAGTCAGAGGAGCTGATGGATGATGCAAGAAAGGCTGTTTCAGAAGCACTTGAGAAATGCCTGAAAGGAAGACATACAGACTGGAATAAGATCAAGCTTGTGATTCGTGATGCAATGAATGACTATATCTGGAAGAAGACAAAGAGAAGACCAATGGTGATCCCGATCATCATGGATGTGGATGTGTAAGATATGATAGTGGATGAACGTATTATTACATTCATCAATTCTATGGATACAGAGAACAGTGAAATACTGGAGACAATTGAACAGGAAGCTTTGGCGGCGGATGTACCGATCATCCGACGAGAGATGCAGAGCTTCCTGGAGGTTCTCCTTTTGATGAAAAAACCTATGCGCGTTCTGGAAGTCGGAACTGCCGTAGGTTTCTCTGCGTTATTGATGAGTGATTACCTGCCGGAAGGTGGACATATAACAACAATAGAGAATTATGAGAAGAGAATCCCGATTGCGAGGGAGAATTTCCGCAGAGCGGGAAAGGAAGATAAGATTACTCTGATTGAAGGAGATGCGACAGAAGTACTTGCGGAAATGGAAGGAACTTTTGATTTTATCTTTATGGATGCAGCGAAAGGGCAATATATTCATTATCTTCCGAATGTGTTACGACTGCTTTCGGATGGAGGCTGTCTTGTGTCAGACAATGTGATGCAGGATGGGGATATCATAGAATCCCGTTTTGCGGTAGAACGCAGAAATCGTACAATACATGCGAGAATGCGGGAATATCTGTATGAATTGAAACACAGAGAGGATCTGGTCACATCTATTATTCCGCTTGGAGATGGTGTGGCAGTGAGCATAAAACAAGGAGTAGAAAAATGAGTAGACCGATCGAACTATTGATCCCGGCGAGCAGCCTGGAAGTGTTAAAAACAGCTGTAATTTTCGGTGCTGATGCAGTATATATCGGAGGAGAAGCATTTGGGTTGCGTGCGAAAGCAAAAAATTTCTCTATGGAAGAAATGAAAGAGGGAATAGAATTCGCACATGCACATGATGTAAAAGTGTATGTTACAGCAAATATTCTTGCCCACAACGATGATCTTGAAGGGGTAAGAGAATATTTTGAAGAGTTGAGAGAGATTAAACCTGATGCACTGATCATTGCAGATCCGGGGGTGTTTGAGATTGCAAAAGAGGTATGTCCTGAGATTGAGCGTCATATCAGTACACAGGCGAATAACACAAACTATGCAACTTATAACTTTTGGTATCGCCAGGGTGCAAGTCGTGTGGTTTCAGCAAGAGAATTGTCTCTGAAAGAGATTAAGGAGATCAGAGAAAGAATTCCGGAAGATCTTGAAATTGAGACATTTGTCCATGGAGCAATGTGTATCTCTTATTCCGGACGCTGCCTTCTGAGTAATTATTTTACAGGAAGGGACGCAAACCAGGGTGCATGTACACACCCATGCCGTTGGAAGTATGCAGTAGTCGAGGAAAAGAGACCGGGAGAATATCTGCCGGTCTATGAGAATGAACGCGGAACTTACATCTTTAATTCAAAAGATCTTTGTATGATCGAGCATATTCCGGAATTGATTGATGCAGGAATTGACAGTTTTAAGATCGAAGGACGAATGAAAACAGCACTTTATGTTGCAACAGTGGCGAGAACTTACCGCAAAGCAATTGATGATTATCAGAAAGATCCAGAGCTTTACAAGAAGAACATGCCTTGGTATCTGGATCAGATTTCAAACTGTACTTATCGTCAGTTTACGACTGGATTTTTCTTTGGAAAACCAGATCATGAGACACAGATTTATGACAATAACACATATATCCGAGAGTATACTTATCTTGGAATTGTCGGGGCCGTTGAGAATGGGCTTGCAAGAATTGAACAGCGCAATAAGTTTTCTGTAGGTGAGACAATTGAGATCATGAAGCCGGACGGAAGTAATGTTGAGGCAAAGGTTCTCCGGATCCTGAATGAGGATGGAGAGGAACAGGAAAGTGCACCGCATTCAAAGCAGGTTCTTCATGTAGAACTGAGCGAGACACCAGCTCAGTACGATCTTCTCAGAAGACAGGAAGAGGATAAAGAAGTTAATTCATAGAAGAGTCTTAGAAATTTCAAAAATATTGTCGGAGTTTTCCGATAGCACTTTTTTCGATACGGGATACATAGGAGCGGGAGATGCCCAGTTGTGCGGCAATCTCCCGCTGCGTGTATTCTTCTCCCTGATACAGTCCGTATCGCATTTTCAGTACAAGTTTTTCTCTTGGAGAAAGTTCATTTTCCAGTTTTTCATAAAGCTTTTGAATATTGTCCTTCAGATGAATCCGCTCTGGAATATCTGTTTCTGTAGATTCGATGATATCGTAGAGGTTGACTTCATTTCCTTCCCGATCTGTGCCAATCGGTTCATAAAGAGAGATTTCATGGCTGCATTTTTTTCTGGCGCGCAGATACATCAGGACTTCATTTTCTACACAACGGGAGGCATAGGCAGCCAGACGATTTCCTTTTTCAGGATCGAACGTAATTATAGCTTTGATCAGGCCAATCGTGCCGATGGAAATCAGATCTTCCGGATCTTCACTGGTATTTTGGTATTTCCGTATAACATGGGCAACGAGACGGAGATTGCGTTCAATTAAAATATGCTTGGCTTCCAGATCGCCCTCGGTGTATCTCTGAATGTATTTTTTCTCTTCCGCCGGTGTGAGGGGATTAGGAAATGCTTTCAAGACAGCACCTCTGGATGCATTTAATATAGTTTATGAAAAAATGTGGAAATTGTGCTTTTCCATATGCTCAAGTTCTCGGAAACTGATTGACAAATCAATATTCGGAAGTTATGATATCTATACATTCTCGGAATGTCAGTTCCGAAAATCAAATCCGGCTGATTCAGCCAGAATTTCAGCAGCTTACAATGGGGTGTAAGAAGAACAGGTGCGCTTGTGACTGGGAAAAGGAAGGAGCGCATATGAGTTTTAGTACAGTAAAATCCGCGGCAATGGAAGGGCTTGCGGTAGAAATGGTCTATGTGGAGGCGGATGTCAGCAATGGACTTCCGATTTTTCACATGGTGGGATATCTGTCATCAGAGGTGAAAGAAGCAGCAGAACGCGTACGGTCTGCAGTCCGGAATTCAGGTCTTGAATTTCCGGCGAAACGTGTGGTGATCAATCTTTCGCCGGCAACTATGAGGAAAAGAGGAGCGTCATTTGATCTTCCAATCGCAGTGTCGATTCTGACGTCACTTGGCGTTTTACAACAGAATAGAAGAATGAAAGACTGTATGATCATCGGAGAACTGGGATTGGATGGACAAGTCAGAAAAGTTCCCGGGATTCTTTCTATGGTATCAGAGGCAAAGGTACAAAAAGTTACAAGCTGTATTGTTCCGAGAGAAAATAAAAAGGAGGCAGAACTTGTAGAAGGGGTTCGGATCATTGCAGTTGGAAGTCTCAGGGAATGTATCAGTTATTTGGAAGATGGAGACAGAACAGGTGGAGAACAGAGATATCTTGGTGAAAAAGAGGATGATAAAATAGAAGACAGAGGAAAAGTGGGAGAAGAAGTACCTGATTTCGCAGACTTATATGGTCAGGAGAATGTTCGTCGGGCAGCGGAAATTGCTGTGGCGGGAGGGCATAATCTGCTTATGGTCGGACCACCCGGAAGCGGGAAGACAATGACCGCAAAATGTATGGCAGGAATTCTGCCGCCGATGAATTATGAAGAAAGTATGGAGCTTACAAAGCTTTATAGTGTCATGGGAATGCTGGATGGAAAGGAACCACTGATTTCCAGAAGACCTTTTCGAGAGGTACATCATACTGCAACGAGAGCAGCACTGATTGGTGGTGGGATTGTTCCAAGACCAGGAGAGATCAGCCTGGCACATAGTGGTATTTTATTTTTGGATGAACTTCCTGAATTTAAGAGAAGTGTTCTTGAAGTGCTCAGGCAGCCATTGGAACAACGCAGCATACAGATCACAAGAACCAATGGGAATTATATCTTTCCGGCCGATTTTATGCTTGTGTCTGCCATGAATACGTGTCCGTGTGGGAAATTTCCATCGACAGCCTGTACTTGTACGCCGGCACAGATCCAGGCGTATTTAAGCAAGATCAGCCAACCGTTTCTCGATCGGATTGACCTTAGTGTTGAAGCTTCTAAAGTGGAATATCGGGATTTGGTGAAAGAGTCTGTTTCCTGTCCGGAGTCTTCGGCGGTGATCAAAGTGCGGGTATGTGAAGCAAGAAAGAGACAGAAGATTCGCTACCAAAACACGAAGATCCAGTGTAATGCAATGCTTCATGGTGCAGAATTGAGTAAGTATTGCAGATTAAACGGAGAAGAAATGCGACTGATGGGGCAGGCTTATGATGTACTGAATCTGACGGCGAGATCTTATCACCGAATCTTAAAGGTTGCGAGAACGATTGCGGATTTAGATTACAGTGAGGAGATAAAACTGGAACATTTACAGGAGGCGATCGGTTACCGGACATTGGACAGGAAATATTGGGGGAGGTATGTATGATGTGTGAAGAGATGATTTTTGAATACTGGTTTTCTACGATTCGAAAACTATCTGCAAGAAAAAAGTATCTGCTCCGAGAACTCATAGGAAGTGGAAAGAAGATATATTATATAGAAGAAACTGAAATTACAGGAATTGAATTCCTTACAGAGGAAGAAAAAGAGGGATTAAAAAAAGCCCGGAAAGAGAAAACGAAAGAACAATTAAAAGAAGAGTTTTACAAAATGCAGGAACATGGAATCGAATTTATTCCATTTTTTTCAAAAGAATATCCTCCGGGGCTGGCTGAGATACCAGATCCCCCGTTTGCTCTTTTTGTGAAAGGAACATGTCCGGGAGCCAAGAAGAAGGCAGCAATTGTCGGAGCAAGGGGGTGTAGTGGATATGGAGAACATTATACAAGAGAATTTGCGGAAGTACTGGCGGCAGCAGGTGTTGATATCATCAGTGGCATGGCGAAAGGGATCGATGGAACAGGACAAAGAGCAGCGTTGAATGCAGGCGGAAAATCTTATGCTGTTTTAGGGAGCGGAGTGGATGTCTGTTATCCAAGAGATCATATCGGTTTATATATGGATATCATAGAACACGGAGGCGGAATCCTTTCGGAATTTCCACCGGGAACCCCTCCGCTTGCAATGAATTTTCCAATGAGGAACCGGATCATCAGCGGACTGTCAGATGCAGTTCTGGTAATGGAGGCAAGGGTGAGAAGTGGTTCTTTGATTACAGCAGATATGGCACTGGAGCAGGGAAAGGATGTTTATGCCCTTCCGGGACCGCTGGACAGTCCTTTGAGTGCCGGGTGTAATCACCTGATCCAACAGGGTGCCGGAATCCTTCTGAATCCTAAAAATCTGCTGGAAGAATGGGGGATTGAAACAAATGTTTTGTGCAGAAACACGGAGATAAAAAACGAGAAAAATAAAAAAGTGCTTGAAAGTACAGATGATTTGGTGTATAGTTGTGTCGGTTTGTATCCCAAGAATGTGGATCAGATTGCGCAGGAATCTCGGGTGGAGATCAGAAAATTGATGAGCATTCTTGTTACACTGGAACTGCAGGGATACATTCGTGAAATAACAAAGAATTATTATATCAGAATAAAATAGGAGTATAGTTTTTATGGCACATTATCTTGTAATCGTGGAGTCTCCTGCAAAGGTGAAGACGATTAAAAAGTTTCTAGGAAGCAATTATACAGTTGCAGCATCACAGGGACACGTCAGGGATCTGCCGAAAAGTCAGCTTGGAATTGACGTGGAGAATGATTACGAACCAAAATATATTACCATTCGTGGAAAAGGAGAGATTCTTGCAACGCTCAGAAAAGAGGCGAAGAAATCAGACAAAGTTTATCTTGCAACCGACCCTGACCGTGAAGGAGAGGCTATTTCCTGGCATCTTGCTGCTGCCTTGAAGCTGGACGAGAAGAAAATGCGCCGTATTACATTTAATGAGATTACAAAGAATGCTGTGAAAGCATCTTTGAAAGCACCACGTGATATTGACATGGATCTTGTGGATGCACAGCAGGCAAGAAGAGAGCTTGACCGTATGGTTGGATATAAGATCAGTCCATTGCTTTGGGCAAAGGTAAAGCGTGGGTTGAGTGCCGGACGTGTACAGTCAGTCGCACTTCGTATTGTTGCAGACAGGGAAGCAGAGATTGATGCATTTATTCCGGAAGAGTACTGGTCATTGGATGCACAACTGAAAGTAAAAGGTGAGAAACGTCCTCTGACAGCGAAGTTCTACGGAACAGAGAAGAAAAAGATGACGATCCATTCAAAAGAAGAGATGGACGAGATCTTAAAGAAATTAGAGAACGAAGAGTTCCAGATTACAGATATCAAGAACAGTGAGAGGACGCGTAAAGCACCACTCCCATTTACGACAAGTACGCTGCAGCAGGAAGCTGCCAAGGCATTGAACTTTGGTACACAGAAGACAATGCGTATTGCACAGCAGCTGTATGAAGGTGTGGATATTAAAGGGAATGGAACAGTCGGTGTGATTACTTATCTTCGTACGGATTCTACACGTATTTCAGAGGAAGCTGATGCAGCAGCAAGAAGCTATATTGCTGAGACTTACGGGGAAGCATATGTAGCAGAAGGAACAAAAACAAAGTCTGCAGATAAGAAGATTCAGGATGCGCATGAGGCGATCCGCCCGACAGATATTACACGCACACCGGCAGCAATCAAGGATTCATTAAGCAGAGATCAGTTCCGTCTGTATCAGCTGATCTGGAAACGCTTCACAGCAAGCCGCATGCAGCCGGCGAAGTATGAGACAACAGCAGTCAAGATCGGAGCCGGTGAGTACTGCTTTACTGTATCAACAGCAAGGGTTGCATTTGATGGATTCCGCTCTGTGTATGTAGAGGCAGAGGAAGAGAAGGAAGAGAGCAATGTACTGGTCGGACATCTTAGCATGGATTCTGTTCTTACAAAAGAAGAATTTGATCCAAAGCAACATTTTACGCAGCCGCCGGCACATTATACAGAGGCGAGTCTTGTAAAGACAATGGAAGAGCTTGGGATCGGACGTCCAAGTACCTATGCTCCAACCATTTCTCTGATCCTTGGAAGAAGATATATTACAAAAGAAGGCAAGAATCTTTATCTGACAGAGATTGGTGAAGTTGTTAATAATATTATGAAACAGTCATTCCCAAGTATTGTAGATGTTCATTTCACAGCGAATATGGAAGGGCTTCTTGATATGGTTGAAGAAGGAAAGGTTCCGTGGAAGGAAGTAATCCGTAATTTCTATCCGGATCTTGAGGAAGCTGTTGAAATTGCAGAGAAAGAGCTTGAGGAAGTTAAGATTGAAGATGAAGTAACAGATGTGATCTGTGAAGAGTGCGGTCGTAACATGGTGATCAAATACGGTCCGCATGGTAAATTCCTTGCATGCCCGGGATTCCCGGAATGCAGAAATACAAAACCATATCTGGAAAAGATCGGAGTTCCGTGTCCTGTGTGTGGAAAAGAAGTTGTTATCCGCAAAACGAAAAAGGGAAGAAAGTATTATGGATGTGAGGATAATCCGGAATGTGAATTTATGTCCTGGCAGAAGCCATCCAGTAAAAAATGTCCGGAATGTGGTGGATACATGGTAGAAAAAGGCAATAAATTAGTTTGTGCTGATGAAAAGTGCGGATATGTGGAAACAATTAAGAAAGAAGATTAAATATTTCAAAAAACAGAAAAACACAACGTTGCTATTTTCTGAATTGTATGATAATATAAGCTAGTAAGGAATTTGAAATTTGATTTGTGTATACAACTTGAAAAATAATAGTTACTGTTTGCTAGAAGTAGTGAATAAGAGCAAATCATGTGGAGGAGACAATGAGCGTACAATTATTGGATAAGACCAGAAAGATTAATAAGTTGCTGCATAATAATAACTCCAGCAAAGTTGTGTTTAATGATATCTGTGCGGTACTGACAGAGATTTTGGACTCAAATGTGCTGGTAGTCAGCAAGAAGGGAAAGATTCTTGGAGTCAGCAAAAGCAATAAGGTGAGAGAAATCAGTGAACTGATCACAGAATCTGTAGGATCTCATATTGATAATATGCTTAATGAAAGATTGCTGAGTGTTCTGTCTACAAAAGAGAATGTTAATCTGGAGACACTTGGTTTTTCTTCAGATGCTGTGGAAGGATGTCAGGCAATCATCACACCGATCGATATTGCCGGGGAGCGTCTCGGAACATTGTTTATCTACAAACAGGATGCAACGTATTCTATTGATGATATTATTCTCAGTGAATATGGTACTGCTGTAGTAGGACTTGAGATGCTTCGTTCAGTGAATGAAGAAAGTGCGGAAGAGACAAGAAAAGAACATGTCGTTCAGGCAGCAATCAGCACACTTTCTTTCTCAGAGCTGGAAGCAATCATTCATATCTTTAAAGAACTTGATGGTACAGAGGGAATCCTGGTTGCCAGCAAGGTAGCGGATCGTGTGGGAATTACAAGATCGGTTATCGTGAATGCACTTCGCAAGTTTGAAAGTGCAGGAGTAATTGAATCACGTTCTTCAGGAATGAAAGGAACTTATATTAAAGTTCTGAATGATTATGTATTTACAGAGCTCGAGAGGATTGAGAAAGAGCGGATGTAAGCAGAAGGAGAAGACAAGATGTACGAGGGAAATCCGGTTGATCTGCAGATGGAAAAAGTGATTTCAGCAGATGCTATTTTTGATGATACAACAAGAGTCTGTAAGGTGGATCATTATGATACAGAAGAAGATTACATTTATCTTGAAGTGATGGAAGATCCTCTGACAACGATTCTGCTGGATGCAAAATACAGATGTTATATTTCAACGGGGACAGAGCTGTTGTGCTGCTCCGGTGTTGTGAAAGAGAGATACCAGTCGGAAGACAGGAATCTACTGAAGTTTAAAATTGAGAACGGATTCTATGAGATGAACGAAAGAAGATCATAGAGAAGTTTTAGAGACGAAAGAAAAGCTGTGAGGCAGAGAAAGCCCCATGGCTTTTCTTTTATAAAAAATATGTAAACTGTGTTGACAAATGAAATGGGGAGTGCTATTTTATATTCATGGGTTAGCACTCAAGAGAAATGAGTGCTAATAAAGTAAGGAGGAATTACAATGAAATTAGTACCATTAGGTGACAAGATCGTTTTAAAACAGTTAGAAGCAGAAGAGACAACAAAGTCCGGAATCGTATTACCAGGACAGGCAAAAGAGAAACCACAGGAAGCAGAAGTAATCGCAGTCGGACCTGGCGGAGTTGTGGATGGAAAAGAAGTTGTAATGCAGGTTAAGGTTGGAGATAAAGTAATTTATTCCAAATATGCCGGAACAGATGTAGAGCTTGAAGGAGAGAAATACATCATTGTAAAGCAGAATGATATTCTTGCAATTGTAGAGTAATACCCAGACGAATATAAAGGAGATGCAGTTAAAATGGCAAAGGAAATCAAATACGGATCAGAAGCAAGAGCAGCACTTGAAAGAGGTGTGAATCAGTTAGCTGATACAGTTAAAGTAACATTAGGACCAAAAGGAAGAAACGTAGTACTTGATAAATCATTCGGTGCTCCGCTTATTACAAATGATGGTGTAACAATCGCGAAAGAGATTGAACTGGAAGATGGATTTGAGAACATGGGTGCACAGCTGATCAGAGAAGTTGCAGCTAAGACAAATGATGTTGCCGGAGATGGTACAACAACAGCTACAGTTCTTGCACAGGCAATGGTTCACGAAGGAATGAAGAACCTTGAGGCAGGAGCAAACCCGATCGTTCTGAGAAAAGGAATGAAGAAAGCTACAGATAAAGCAGTAGAAGCAATCCGTGAGATGAGCAGCAAAGTCAACGGAAAAGAGCAGATCGCAAGAGTTGCTGCAGTTTCTTCAGGAGATGATGAAGTTGGACAGATGGTTGCAGATGCAATGGAAAAAGTATCCAACGACGGAGTTATCACAATCGAAGAGTCTAAGACAATGCAGACAGAGCTTGACCTTGTAGAAGGTATGCAGTTTGACCGTGGATACATTTCCGCATATATGGCAACGGATATGGAGAAGATGGAAGCAGTTCTGGATGATCCATATATTCTGATCACAGATAAGAAGATTTCCAATATCCAGGAGATTCTTCCGGTTCTTGAGCAGATCGTTCAGTCTGGAGCAAGACTTCTTATTATCGCTGAAGATATCGAGGGTGAGGCACTCACAACTCTGATCGTGAATAAACTGCGTGGAACATTCAACGTTGTAGCAGTAAAAGCACCTGGATATGGTGACAGAAGAAAAGAGATGCTTCAGGATATCGCAATTCTGACAGGTGGACAGGTGATTTCTGAAGAACTCGGATTCGATCTTAAAGAAACTACAATGGATCAGCTTGGACGTGCAAAATCTGTTAAGGTTCAGAAAGAGAATACAGTTATCGTTGACGGATGTGGAGACAAGAACGCAATCGCAGATCGTGTTGGACAGATCAAGAAAGCAATCGAAGAGACAACATCTGATTTCGACAGAGAGAAACTTCAGGAGAGACTTGCAAAACTTGCAGGCGGAGTTGCTGTTATCCGTGTAGGTGCAGCTACAGAGACAGAGATGAAAGAAGCTAAACTTCGTATGGAAGATGCTCTGAATGCTACAAAAGCAGCAGTTGAAGAAGGAATCATCGGTGGTGGTGGATCCGCATACATCCATGTTTCTAAGAAGGTAAAAGAATTCGCAGAGACTCTTGAGGGAGATGAGAAGACAGGTGCCAAGATTATCCTGAAAGCACTGGAAGCTCCTCTGGCTCAGATCGCAAAGAATGCAGGACTTGAGGGAGCAGTTATTGTAAACAAAGTAAGAGAGTCTGAAGTAGGAACAGGATTTGATGCTTACAATGAGACATATGTAGATATGGTTGAGAAGGGAATCCTTGATCCGGCGAAGGTTACAAGAAGTGCTCTTCAGAACGCAACAAGTGTTGCTTCTACACTTCTTACAACAGAGTCTGTTGTATCTACAATTAAAGAGGATACACCGGCTATGCCAGCAGGCGGAGCAGGTGGAATGGGAATGATGTAATCTATCCATCAGGAAGATTTGCAGAATTTCTATAAGAATAGAATAAAAGAGCTGTTACATAGAGATCTGTAGCAGCAGGAACAGAGGGTTCTATCACATTTTCGTAATGTCAGATAGAACCTTTTGTTTGTTCTAAAAAAGGCTCAGTTTGTCGCATAGATAATAAATAAAGGAGTACTTATAAGTAAAACTTAATAATAGAGGTTAAAATAAATCAATACAAATTATGAGCACATCAGGGAAAATACTCTTGACATCCTTCGGGAATTTCTGTAGTATATCAGTTAATAATTACAAAAGATTTTTAGATACATTAACTGCCATTTCAAAGCAGTTTCATGGGTTCTTAAGAAAGAGAGGTAAAGTATAATGGGTAAGATTATAGGGGAAGGTATTACATTTGATGATGTTCTTCTTGTACCGGCTTATTCAGAAGTAATTCCGAATCAGGTAGATCTGTCAACACATCTGACAAAGAAAATCGTATTGAATATTCCGATGATGAGTGCAGGAATGGATACTGTTACAGAACATAGAATGGCAATCGCTATGGCTCGCCAGGGTGGAATCGGAATCATCCATAAGAATATGTCTATTGAAGCACAGGCAGAGGAAGTTGATAAGGTGAAACGTTCTGAGAATGGTGTTATTACAGATCCTTTCTTTCTTTCACCGGAGCATACACTTGAAGATGCAAATGACCTGATGGCAAAATACCGTATTTCAGGTGTGCCGATTACAGAGGGACGTAAACTTGTCGGAATCATCACAAACCGTGACCTGAAGTTTGAGACAGATTTCTCTAAGAAGATCAAAGAATCCATGACTTCAGAAGGACTTGTTACAGCAAAAGAAGGAATCACATTAGAGGATGCAAAAAAGATTCTTGCCAAAGCAAGAAAAGAGAAACTTCCGATCGTAGATGATGAAGGTAATCTGAAAGGACTTATCACGATTAAAGATATTGAGAAACAGATCAAGTACCCACTGTCAGCAAAGGATGAGCAGGGAAGACTTCTCTGTGGAGCAGCTGTTGGTATCACAGCAAACTGTCTGGAGCGTGTAGAAGCACTTGTGAAATCTCATGTAGATGTTGTTGTTATGGACTCAGCACATGGTCATTCAGCGAATGTTATCCGCACAGTGAAGATGGTTAAGGATGAATTCCCGGATCTTCAGGTAATCGCTGGAAATGTGGCTACAGGAGAGGCTGCAAGAGCACTGATCGAAGCTGGTGTAGATGCAGTTAAAGTTGGTATCGGACCTGGATCTATCTGTACAACACGTATCGTTGCAGGTATTGGTGTACCTCAGGTTTCAGCTGTTATGGATTGTTACGAAGTTGCTAAAGAGTATGGTATTCCGATCATTGCAGATGGTGGTATCAAGTACTCAGGAGATATGACAAAGGCAATCGCAGCAGGTGCGAATGTATGTATGATGGGAAGCATCTTTGCAGGATGTGATGAAAGCCCAGGAACATTCGAACTGTACCAGGGAAGAAAATATAAAGTATATCGTGGAATGGGATCCATCGCAGCGATGGAGAACGGAAGTAAAGACCGTTATTTCCAGGAGAATGCAAAGAAACTTGTTCCGGAAGGAGTAGAAGGACGTGTAGCTTACAAGGGATCTGTAGAAGATACAGTATTCCAGCTCATGGGTGGACTTCGTTCAGGAATGGGATATTGCGGAACACACACAATCGAAGAACTCAAAGAGAACGGAAGATTTGTGAAGATCTCTGCGGCATCATTGAAAGAAAGTCATCCACATGACATTCATATTACAAAAGAAGCTCCGAACTACAGTGTAGACGAGTAAATTGAAGGTTTGCAGATTGCCTGCAGACAGATAAGTGGAAGTATTGCGGATATTCCGCATTACCTGACGGGATGAAAAATCACATCCCTGATATAATAAAATAATATATAGGAACGCCTTGAGGAATTCCCGGAGGTTCAGTGAGAGCTGGATCTGCCGGGAGTTTCTCTTTTATACGAATAAAAACAGTTAAGACAAAATTCATAAATGGTTAAGAAACATATGGTATAATAGCTGAAATAAGAAGATGTTTGTTTTAAACGATGGAAATGAGAGAATTAAAAATCAGGAGAAATACCGAATGAGTACGTCAAGACGAAATCAGCTGGCAGGGCGGAAAACATTGCCGAAGAATACACGAAGGAAGAAAAAGCGAGGCAGGAAAATGCTGCGGATCATAATGATCCCATTAATGATTTTATTACTTTTTCTTCTTTTTAAATCCTGTATACAAAAGAAAAATCAATATGCTGATGTGGATGCTACGCAGCCGGAGATGGATGTACAGTTGTTAGATATAAATCCGTATTCCAGACCAGGGACAACAATTGACCATGTGAATGGGATTGTTGTCCATTACACAGCAAATCCGGGGAGTACAGCGCAGGATAACAGAGATTATTTTAATGGTCTCAAAGATAGCCATGAGACTTCGGCAAGCAGTAATTTTGTGATAGGATTGGAAGGAGAGATTATTCAGTGTATTCCGACCTGGGAGATGGCATATGCTTCAAATGACCGCAATGCGGATACGATTTCGATTGAATGTTGTCATCCGGATGAGAATGGAAAGTTTACTGATGCAACATACCGCTCACTTGTACAACTTACAGCATGGCTTTGTGCAAAATATGATCTGACAGCAGATCAGGTGATCCGTCACTATGATGTAACCGGAAAAATCTGTCCGAAATATTTTGTGGAGGATGAGGACGCATGGGTAGAATTCAGGAGAAATGTGCAGGATGCGTTGGAAAAACAGTAGACATCATTTCACTGAATTGTTATAATGAAATCAATTCTTGGGATCATAGAAGAATTGATTTCAAAGCTTACGGAGTTAGATGAAAATAATGTTTGAAAAATTTTTTCCAGATGAATATTTGGGATCGACTTATAAGATCCCTTTTGAAAAACTATATGAGCAAGGATACCGGGGGGTAATCTTTGATATTGATAATACATTAGTTCCTCACGGTGCACCGGCAGATGAACGTGCAAAGAGACTGTTTCAGAGACTGAGAGAGATTGGTTTTGAAAGCTGTCTGTTATCCAACAATCAGAAAAAACGTGTAGAGATGTTTAATCAGGAGATCCAGACACATTATATTTATAATGCGCTGAAGCCTGCAAGAAAGAATTATCTTCATGCGATGGAGATCATGGGAACAGATCAGACGAACACGCTGTTTGTCGGCGATCAGCTTTTTACAGACGTATGGGGCGCAAAGAGGGTCGGAATACACAACATTTTAGTGCATCCGATCAATCCAAAAGAAGAGATTCAGATCGTTTTAAAGCGGTATTTAGAGAAGATTGTGCTTCATTTCTATAAGAAGAGCAAAAAAAGATTGAAAAAAGTCGCAAATTAGTATAGAATGGTAGAAGCAAAAAGTCTGTAACGAACAGTTACATTGTCTGAACGAAATGCAATTAAGGAGGATTATACATGGTTTCAGCAGGAGATTTTAAGAATGGTTTAACAATTGAGATTGAGGGAAATATTTTCCAGATTTTGGAATTCCAGCACGTTAAACCTGGTAAAGGTGCAGCGTTCGTAAGAACAAAACTGAAAAACATCATCAGTGGTGGTGTAGTAGAGAAGACATTCCGTCCGACAGAGAAGTTCGAGAATGCACACATCGAGAGAAAGGAAATGCAGTATCTGTATCAGGATGGAGATCTGTATAACTTCATGGATGTAGAGACATATGATCAGATCGCTCTCAACGCTGATGTAGTTGGAGACGCTCTGAAATTTGTAAAAGAGAATGAGAACGTTAAGATCTGTTCCCATAAGGGTAACGTATTCTCAGTTGAGCCGCCGCTGTTCGTAGAACTGGCAATCACAGAGACAGAACCGGGATTCAAGGGTGACACAGCTCAGGGAGCTACAAAGCCTGCAATCGTTGAGACAGGAGCTACTGTTATGGTACCGCTGTTTGTTGAGACAGGTGATGTTCTTAAGATCGATACACGTACAGGCGAGTATCTGTCAAGAGTTTAATTACGAATTTAGTACGGTTTAAGCTGTATTTCAAAAAGGAATCTGTATCATGCAGGTTCCTTTTTTCTTTGACAAAATCAGATGAAATTCTCTGTTTTCACTAAAAAAATCAATTCGGATTTATGCAAAATTCTGCCTTGCTTTTTAAGGAAGGCCTGTCTATAATAAAGAACACATAATATTTGTTCTAAATTTTAAGAAATTCTATTTGGAGAGATTCTGAACTCTCCGGGAAATTCTAACTCAATTGAAAGAGTACATTTCGTACTGGTTTCTCATTTTAATTTTATGAACCGCAATCAGGAAGGAGAAGAGTGAATTATACAGAATTTGTAAATGCGGTAAAGGAAAAACTGACTCAGGAGTTAAATGGAGGTGTCAGGGTAAACGTCTATACGACGAAAAAAAATAATGCAACGGAGCGTACAGGACTGATCCTGGAGACGCCGGGTGTTAATATATCGCCGACAATCTATCTGGAAGAATTTTTTGAACTATATGAAAAAGGGAAACAGATGGATTGGATCATTGAAGATCTGGTGGAGCTATATGAAGAAATCCGACAGGAAAAATCATGGGATTATGAGAGAATGCTTTCTTTCGAAGGGGTAAAAGACAGAATCATCTTTCGACTGATCAACACAGAGAAAAACAAGGAATTACTTCTGGATGTTCCACATAGAGAATTTTTGGATCTGTCACTTGTGTTTGCAGTACTTGTAGAAGCGGACAATGATGGGACGGCAGTGATGCTGATCAAAGATCTGCATATGAGACAATGGAAGGTGACAAAAGAACAGCTTTGGAATGTGGCAAAAGAAAATACAAAGCGTCTGCTTCCGGCAGAATGTTTCGGAATGAATTTTGCAGTGTATGAACTGCTCAGCAGATCAACTCCGGGGGAACATGATCGGGAGAATTTGTTAAGAAGAACCTGGCATATTCATGAAGAACTGGAACTTCCGGAAAAAGATAAAATGTATGTTTTGTCTAATAAACTGAAAAATTATGGGGCGGCCTGTATTGCATACCCTTATATTCTGGACATGCTTGCAGGAGTCTTAAAGGAAAATTTCTATGTTCTTCCAAGCAGTGTCCATGAAGTGATCATTGTACCGGAATCCTCTCGAATCCGTCAGTCAGAATTAGAAAGAATGGTGCGAGAAATCAATGAAACGCAGGTGCCTGAGGAAGAAATCTTAAGCAATCATGCTTATTTTTATTATGCACAGGAAGGGAAACTTCAGCTGGGGAAAGAGATGTGTATCGACAGGGAGGACAATGAATGAAAGGACGCGGAGAGATTATAACAATCCTCTGCATGTCAGTCTTTTTGATCTGTATTCTCTATGCAATGACATATGGAGGCATTGTCAAGGCCGAAGAACTTGAAAAACAGCCTGAAGAGGCCGGAGAAAAAACGGAGGTTGATATTGAAGAAGAACTGCGCTGGGCAGAAGAAGTAAAAAAAATCCTGAAAGATATCGGTGTGGGATTTTGTGATGAAACGGAGGATAAACAGGAGGAAGACAAGGAAGAAACTTTTGATCAGACAGATGAAAAGAAGATACAAAGCATAGGCGTATATGCAGCGGAAAGGGTAGGAGAAACTGTTTATACAAAGGCGATCGAAAGGGGAATCGGTGCAATCGATGTAGTTGACTATAACGACCCAAACTGGCCTGTGCTACAACATTGGAATGAAGGAAGACTTGGTACGAAATCAGGAGAAAGTCTGTATTGCACCAATCCAACATTAAAATTTCAGGAGGGCAACAAAACAGCAGTAGATGCTTCAAAACGTTATAACAAACAGACCATTCAGATGATCGCGGCAATGTTCTATTACTACGATAAGAATAAATGCAACGGTGTGAGTTCGAATTACGATTATCTCTTAAAACAATGCGCAGTATGGTGGATCATGAATGAAGTACATCACTGGTATGGAGATATGGTTCAGATAGAAACAGGAAATAATGTAGCCTGTGGGAATGGTCATTGGATTTCAGCACACAAATCTGAGTATTATCAAAAAGGGATTGCATGGGCGAAAGAGAATTATAAATATTTTCCGGATGCATATGGGGTTATTTATGAAGGCAATGGCCAGCCGCTCAGTAAATGGGGCGGAACATACCAGCCGACCGGAACAGGCAGATTAAAGAAGGTGTCAGCGAATACTTCTGTGACAGAAAAGAACAGTTGCTATTCTTTGGAGGGAGCAGAGTATGGTGTTTATAGCAGTCCTACTCTTTCGGGTGCATCAAGAGCAGGAACGTTTAGAACGGATGCGGCAGGAAATTCGTCATCAGTTGCGCTGAACGCAGGAACTTATTACGTAAAGGAACTAAAAGCTCCTAAAGGTTATGCACTTGTAGATGAAGTGAAAACGGTTACAGTAAAATCCGGGCAGGAAGCGACAGTGACATTTTCAGACCCGCCGCAGATGAATCCTGTGGAACTTTTGTTAAAGAAAACAGGTATGGAACAGGAATATGTTGATCCGTCGGGAACAGCAGCGTATCAAGGAGCACAGTTTTTAGTGAAATTCTATGCAGAACTTCTGGATCCGGGAAAAAATCCGGAAAAAGCAGGGAAAAAGCCAGTCAGAAGCTGGGTCTTTCAAACAGATGCAAAAGCAGTTTGCCGTTATCAGGAGAAGTATAAGGTAAAAGGTGATGCATTGTATAAAGCGACAGACGGAACAGAAGCACTTCCGCTGGGAACTGTAACAATTCAGGAGATAAAACCGCCAAAAGGGTATTTCCTGAATGAGGAAGTCTTTGTTTGCCAGATAAAACCAGAAGGTACGGGAGAAAAAATAAATGTATATCAGAACCCTACGATACCGGACAGGGTTTTTCAGATCCATTTGGTGAAAAAAGCAACAGAGACAGGACATCCTCTTTCGGGAGCGCAATTTAAGCATATCAGACCGGATGGAAGTGAAAAGATTCTCACAACGGATGAAAAAGGGACTCTGAAAGTAATGCCATTATCTCAGGGAACGCACAAATTAAAAGAAGTAAAAGCACCGGACGGGTATCGGACAAATAATAATGAACTGATTTTTCAAGTTGATGAGAGCGGGAAAACAGAATTTTTATCTGAGGTAAATACAGAAGAAGGAGAGGTTATTATCGAATATACAGAGGATGGAATTGCGGTAGTGACGATAGAAGATAAGCCGGCCTGTTACAAGATTGAGCTGAAAAAGGAAAATGAAAAAGGTGTTGCACTTGCAGGAGCTGAGTTTACTTTATATGAAGACCAGGCATGCCAGAAAGAAATTGACCGGGTGTTGACGGATGGGAATGGAATTGCAATGTTCGAAAATCTGGAAGTAAAGAAAAAATACTATATGAAAGAAACAAAAGCGCCGACAGGTTACAGAATTCCGAAAACATTAGATGATGCAGATATTGTATATGAAATCTGTCTGGAAAGTAATCCGGAAGAAGGGAAGTGTCTGTTGGTTGTGAATGGAAAAGAATACAGAAGCAAAGATACTGCAGACAGCAAGATAAGTATTGAAGGTTCAATTAAGGAGTGGAATGTGAAAATGAAGATCATAAATCAGACAGGAAAGAAGCTTCCAGATACTGGATCGGCAGGAAAACCTGTGTTACTTACAGGAATTTTAGCTGTAGGAATCATGGCAATGATTTACAGAAAAAAAGAGCAAAAAAGATAGTAGTAAAACGGTGAAAATGAGGAGATGACAAAATGAAAAAAAGAATGATGAAAATTTGTTATATGATGACTTTAGCTGCGGTACTCTGTACTTCTGGAACAACAGGTGTGAATGGAATCAAATCTGTATATGCAGCGGAAAATGAAGTACAGGAAAGATCAGCAACTACAAATGGGGTTTTAAATCTTAATAATGGACCGGCAAGTATTACGATCAAAGGAAATGACGGACAGAGCCTGAAAGGAAAAAGATTTCTGGTATATCAGTTGTTTCAGGCAGAAAATGCGAAAGGAATGGAATCCATTAATTACACATTTAATCCGGAATACAAGAAATTTGTTTGTTATATCGTGGGACAGCGGATTCATAAGGATGAGAGAAATGTAACAGAGTATGAGGTGATCGACTATATTCAGTCTTTGAATACGCATCAGACAGAAGGTGCGCAGACCGCTCAGGAAAAGGAAGGAGCATACAGTGAATATCGTGTTTTTGTAGAAGAATTAAGAACCCATCTACAGAGAAATGGAAAAACAGGTCAATCTGTTGAAGTGACAAGTACAAAAGCAGACAATTCATTTGAAATTAAGGGATTGCCGTATGGATATTATATTATTGATGAAGTGACAGAGGTAAAAGGAACGAATTCGGCGGCCTCTTTGTGTATGGTAAGTACAGCTAATCCGGAAATGAATCTCAACATAAAATCAGACTATCCGGTTGTGACAAAAAAGATCCGGGAAGATGATGATCAGGACAAAGTTGGAAATCAGGGATGGAATGATTTGGCTGATTTTGAAATCGGGCAGACTGTTCCGTATCGGTATGAGTCAAATATGCCTGATGTTAACGGATACAACACCTATTATTACGCATGGCATGATGTGATGAGTGAAGCACTTACTTTCAAAAAGGATTCTGTAGCCATCCGGATTTATGAAAGTTCAAATGCAAGAAATTATTATGAATTGAAAGAGGGTGAATTTGAAGTAAAGGAAGCTCCGGGAGGAGGAGATACGTTTCAGGTCATTGTTTCTGATATGAAAAAAATCATAGACAGAGAGTTTAATCGTAAAAATGAAGCAGGAGAAAATAAATATGGACAGAAAATAGTGCTTACCTATCAGGCAACATTGAATGAAAAGGCAGCGAAAAATACAGGACGTCCAGGATTTGAAAACGATGTTCGGCTGGAATTTTCAAATGATCCGGATTCAGCGGTGAGAGGAAGTACAGGATATACACCGTGGGATACAGTTGTTTGTTTCACTTATAAAATCAATGCATTGAAATCAAATAACCATGGACAAAGTCTGGAAAATGCCAGGTTCAGACTTTATTCTGACGCTGGATTAAAAAATGAAGTATATGTAAAACAGGGAGAAGGTGGGTACATTGTAATTAACCGGGACAGTCTTGGAGGAAACGACCATACAGGTGGAAAGCAGCCGGAAAATGCGGTGGAGATGAAATCCGGTCAGGATGGAACATTTGTGATCTATGGATTAGATAGTGGCACCTATTATCTGAAAGAAACAGAGGCACCGGCAGGATACCGTCTGCTGACAGAGCCGATTGTGGTAAATATAAAAGCAAGTTTTCCAAATGATAGAAACGCATATGTAAAAGGAGACGGAAAAACAGACAAAGGATTGAAAAAACTGGAGACATCTGCGCAGATCAAAGAATTTATTAACGGAAACTGGAAAGAATCAGAAGTCAGTCTGACAACAAATGAAGGCGAAGGATCTGCTAATCTGACAGTAATTAATACAGTTGGAAAAAAACTGCCGGTAACAGGTTCTTCAGCAGCGGTTATCTGTATTACAACCGGAAGTGTTCTTGTTCTTGCAGGAGCAATGAGAAGAAACAGAAAAAATGCAAAGGAAAAACAATAGATTACAGTCAGATCTTTTACTATGGATAGGAGTTATTTTGTGTAGTATACCTCTTTTGACTGGCTGGTATAGTCAGAAGAAAACACAAAATGTGTTGGCAACATATGAACAGGTTGTGGAACAGACAACAGGAGATGAAATTGAACAATTAAGGAATCAGGCTGATGAATATAATAAAAAGCTTTGGGCAGAATCGAAAGGAGTCAGGGAACAAAGCGAGTCTGAGCAGATGGAAGAGTATGAAGGTCTGTTAAATGCCGAAAAAATACAGACAGGAATGATGTGTGTACTGGAAATTCCGTCAATAGATCTCAGGCTTCCGGTTTATCATGGAACCAGCGAGGCAGTACTTAAGGAAGGTGTAGGGCATTTGATGGACAGTAGTCTTCCGATAGGGGGAGAAAATACGCATTGTGTGATGACGGGACACCGTGGTCTTGCAAGTGCGAGACTTTTCACTCGTCTGGATGAATTAAAGGAAGGCGATGAGTTCTTTCTGGAAGTACTGGGAGAAAAACTCGCATATAAAGTAGAAGAAATAAATGTAATCTTACCAGAAGAGGTAGAAAGTCTGGAAATCAGACCGGGAGAAGATCTGGTTTCGCTTGTCACATGTACCCCATATGGAATTAATACCCATCGGTTAGTGATTACTGGAAAGCGGGTTGTGTATGAAGAGAAAAAAGAAGAGGAAATCAAAAAGAAACGTCCGTCTGTCAGAGAAATGATCTTCACAATGATTCCAATTCTCTTTTTGGTATATGTTGTGATTGAAAGAATAAAAAGAAAGCGAGAAAAAAGAAATTGTGAGGGAAAGAGAAAAAGAAACAGAAACCAGAAAAGGAAATGTAAGCACTACAGGAGAAAGAAACGTAAAAGAAAGAAAAGCAGGAGACAAAAAAGAAAGATGCAAAAGACGGCAAAATGGAAAAATCAAATGCGGAATTCTTCTTCTTTTGATATGTTTTCTGGTGGTAGCAGTAAAGAACCCGGCGTTTGCAGAAACAGAAACAGGAAATATAGAAATCTGTATTGAAGATACCGGAGAACAAATTAAGAGAGAAGGTGTTACATTCCAGTATTCCAAAGTGTCATCTCTTGTTGATGGTGCTTACGAGATGGAGAAAAGATATGAAGATAAAGGCGTGGATCTCAATGAGGTAAGGTATGCCAGAGAACAGGAAGAGCTGGCGCGGACTTTGAGTAAATATCATTATAGTGATGGATTGTGCAGGACGGATTGTGATGGAAAAGCAACCCTTACGAATCTGAGGGCAGGAGTTTATCTGATCTATGTTGAAGATGAATCAGAATACGAGGTTCAGCCGGTTCTTGTCCAGCTGCCAAAATGGGAAGAGGACAAAGGGGCAATGAACTGGAATGTCAGGGTATGTCCAAAACAAACGATAAGGGAAGAGGCTGCAAAGACCGGAGATTCACAACAGGCAGGTGCATGGGCAATGCTTTGTCTTGGGGCAGGGATATTAATTCTTCTGCTTGCAGTGAAAAAAGATTAACCGCAGAAAGTTAGAGGTTTATTTGCCACTTTACATTTATACAGAATTGTGCTAGGATAAAAAAGGTTGTTAGCTGTACGAAATTAAATTTTCCTACTAACAACCGAGATGCGTCTGTAGCTCAGTGGATAGAGCGATGCCCTCCGGAGGCATGTGCGGCGGTTCGACTCCGCTCAGACGCTATAGGATAAAAAAAGTCCTGTTATTTCAGCGCATTCAGATGGCTGATAATAACAGGATTTTTTCATATAGTTTTTTATTCACAATCTGCAAGGATGTGGTCTTTCATTTCAGGATCAAACCGGTTGTTTCTTAGCATTTCAATCTCATACTTATAAGGGGCATAAGATTTCTTTGCTTTTGTTACAGAAGGAATATAAGGAGTCTCAAGGATCTTCGGTACAGATTCGAAATCCGGGTGATGGACAATTGTAGAAATTGCATTAAAACCGATTTCTCCAAAGCCAATATTTTCATGCCGGTCTTTCGCGGCTCCTGGAATATTTTTACTGTCATTGATGTGGAAGACTGCAATCTGATCTTTTCCAAGCAGACGGTCAAAAGACTCCATAACATCATCAAAATGATGGATGATATCATATCCGCTGTCGCTTGTATGACAAGTGTCAAAGCAGACTCTCAATTTATCATTCTGGACAACTCCATCATAAATCCGGGCAAGTTCTTCAAAATTCCGTCCGATTTCTGATCCCTTTCCGGCCATTGTTTCAAGGGCAATACAGCAGTCAGTCTCAGCAGTGAGAACTTCATTGAGTCCTTTGATGATCTGTGCAGTTCCGATTTCGACACCGGCACCTACATGAGCACCCGGATGAAGGATCAGAGTATGGCTTCTGCAGGCAATCGTGCGGTCGATTTCTTTTGCCAGAAATTCTACGGCAAGAGAGAACGTTTCTGGTTTTACTGAATTACCGAGGTTGATGATATAAGGTGCATGAACGACAATTTCATCAATTCCGTGTTCTTTCATATATTCCCATGCTGGTTCGATATTCAATTCACTGATTTCTTTTCGGCGGGTATTCTGTGGGGCTCCGGTATAAAACATAAATGTATTGGCACCGTAAGAAACGGCTTCTTTCGCAGAACCAAGAAGCATTTCTTTTCCACTCATGCCAACGTGTGAACCTAATTTTAACATTGTTGGGTATCCTTTCTGTCTGATGTTACATCATACAGGTAACAGTATGTGTAAAGTTTTGGTTACATTATAAGTATTCGATATTTTTATGTCAATCAGTTTTGCGACTGGTTTCATTATCTTTGCACTTAATCTCTGTTAATCTCTGTTTACAGTATGTTAATCTCCGTTTACAGTAACGCTTGCTGTTCTGTTGGATACATGATAGAATAAATAGTGGCTGTTTGTCTCCAGAAAAGTTGGGAGGCAGAAAAGACAAACGAAAAGTAAAGAGGAGTGTGAAACTTTGAAGACATTACTGGAAATGATCACAATAGAAATGAAAGAAGCGTTCAAAGCAGCAGGATATGATGAAGAGCTTGCAAGAGTTACGCTTTCCAACCGCCCGGATCTCTGTGAATATCAGTGTAATGGTGCAATGGTAGGTGCGAAGAAATATAAGAAGGCTCCAATCATGATTGCGAATGCAGTTGTGGAAGAACTTGCAGATAGCAAGTATTTTGCATCAGCAGAAGCGGTGAATCCGGGATTTATCAACCTGAAGCTGGCACCGGAAGTTGTTGCAGAGTATTTGAATGAGATGGCAGCAGATGAGAATCTTGGTGTTGAAAAAGAAAAGAATCCGAAAAAAGTTATTATTGATTACGGCGGACCGAACGTGGCAAAACCGTTGCATGTCGGACATCTTCGTTCTGCGATTATCGGAGAGAGCATTAAACGTATTATCCGTTTTAAAGGAAATGATGTAACAGGAGATATCCATCTGGGAGACTGGGGATATCAGATGGGCCTGATCATCACAGAGCTGAAAAAACGTAAACCGGAACTCCCGTATTTTGATGAGAGTTTTGAAGGAGAATATCCGGAAGAAGCACCATTTACGATCAGTGAACTGGAAGAGATTTATCCTACAGCAAGTGCTTATGCAAAAGAGCACGACGATTATAGAGAAGAAGCACTTCATGCAACTTATCTGTTACAGAATGGATATAAAGGATATCGTGCAATCTGGAAACATATCATGAATGTGTCTGTAACTGACTTGAAGAAGAATTACGAGCGACTGAGTGTAGATTTTGATCTCTGGAAAGGTGAAGCAGATGCCCAGGCATATATTCCGGATATGGTTGAGATGCTCAAGGAGAAAGGATTCGCACATTATGATGAGGGTGCGCTTGTAGTAGACGTTGCAGAAGAGACAGATAAAAAAGAGATTCCTCCGTGTATGATTCTGAAATCTGACGGAGCTGCGCTGTATGATACAACAGATCTTGCTACACTGGTAGAACGTGAGAAACTGTATGATCCAGATCAGGTGATCTATGTTGTTGATAAGCGTCAGGAACTGCATTTTGTGCAGGTATTCCGTTGTGCGAAGAAGACAGGAATTGTAAAACCGGAGACAGAACTTACATTCCTTGGATTTGGTACAATGAACGGAAAAGATGGTAAGCCGTTTAAGACAAGAGAAGGCGGTGTTATGCGTCTTGAGAATCTAATCCGTGAGATTGATGAAGAGATGTATAAGAAGATCATGGACAACCGTACAGTAGAGGAAGAAGATGCAAGACGTACAGCAGAAGAAGTTGGACTTGCAGCAATCAAGTACGGAGATCTTTCTAACCAGGCTTCTAAAGATTATATCTTTGATGTTGACAGATTTACTTCCTTTGAGGGAAATACAGGACCGTATATTCTTTATACAATCGTTAGAATTAAGTCTATTCTCAAGAAATATGCTGAGAATGGAGGAGTTCTTGACGGAACGATCAGACCGGCTGAGAATGATGCAGAGAAGTCTCTGATGCTTCAGGTAGTGAAATTCAATGAAGTGATCGATAATGTATATAAAGAGACAGCTCCTCATAAGTTGTGTGCATATATCTATGATCTTGCGAACGACTTTAATAAGTTCTATCATGAGACAAAGATTCTTGCAGAAGAAGACGAAGAGAAGAAGAAAGGTTATCTTGCACTTCTTACACTTGCGAAAAAAGTACTTGAGACCTGCATTGACCTTCTTGGATTTACAGCTCCGGAAAGGATGTAATACGAATTATGACAGAAAATGGATTGATGGATGGTACAAGAACAGAAAAACTGTTTTACAATGACAGCCATCTTTCAAAATTTACTGCAATGGTTCTGGAATGTGAGCCGTATGAGAAAAAGGAAGGATGCTATGCGGTAGAACTTGACCGTACAGCATTCTTTCCGGAAGGCGGCGGACAGTATGCAGATACAGGAAAACTGAAGGCTGCGAAGGTATCTGATGTTCGGGAAAAGAATGGAAGAATTCTGCATATTACAGATCAGCCGTTTGAAGCAGGAGAGATTGTTGAAGGCGAGATCGACTGGGAGACCAGATTTATGAAGATGCAGCAGCACACCGGAGAGCATATTGTTTCCGGAATCGTGCATGCAAGATACGGTTTTAACAATGTCGGATTTCATCTTGGAACAGAAGATTGTACGATGGATTTCGATGGAGAGATATCAAAAGAAGCACTGCAGGAGATTGAACTTGAAGCAAATCGTGCAGTGTGGAAGAATCTGACAATAGAAGTGTCCTATCCATCCAAAGAAGAGCTGGAAGAACTGGATTACCGCAGTAAGATTGAGATTGAGGGACAGGTTCGTATCGTATCGGTTCCGGGATATGATATCTGTGCGTGCTGTGCGCCGCATGTTGAACGCACAGGAGAGATCGGTATGATCAAGCTTGTTAATATGCAGCGATACAAAGGCGGCGTTCGTGTGACAATGCTCTGTGGAAGCCGTGCACTTACAGATTATGAGAAGAAGCAGGAACAGAACAGGAAAATTTCAGCGTTGCTCTGTGCGAAAGAATATGATACAGCAGAGGCAGTGGGACACTTGAAAGAAGAGCTGGATTCTTTGAAACGGACACTGGTGGAGAAAGAACGCCAGCTTGTACACGTCTGGGCGCAGTCTGTTCCGGAAGAAGAAAAAACGGTCTGTATGTTTTCGGAGGATATCAGTGCGGATGCCATGCGTCAGTATGTGAATGAAGTGCTTGGAAAAGAAAGAATTCTTTGTGCTGTGTTTTATGGAAATGATGCAGCGGGATACCGTTATGTGATCGGAAGCAGAACCCAGGATCTTCGTGCATTTTCCAAAATGTTAAATGCTGCATTCGAAGGACGGGGAGGCGGAAAGCCGGAGATGGTTCAGGGAACTGTAAAAGGTGAAGCCGGAAAGATCAGAGAGTGGATTCAGAAGATAGCGGAGGAATTGTCTTATGAAAAATGATCCGAGACGCTCCTTCTGGAGAGCTGCCGGTCCTTTACTTGGATTCTGGGGAATCCAGCTGGTGATGGAATTTGTGATTGAGTTTATAATCATTCTTCCTTTTATGGGGGAAGCATCTTCCAGGATGACACAAAGTGGAGAAGTTCTTAATTATCAGGAAATGATGAATAAGTACTATGAAGTGTTAAGTCCTGCGTTTGATAAAATCATAGGAGGTCAGATTGCGATTGCAGGGATTGCTACAGCAGCAACGTTGTTTCTGACAGTTACATTGTTTGTTATCGATCGAAAGAAAGAGCAGATTGCAGGGATACAGCGGATGGGGGTTCAAAAGCCACTGAAGAATTACTGGTCACTTTTTGTGATGGGAGTGATCGGAAGTATTGGTGCTACATGTCTGTCCGCTATGGCACAGGCCGTTTTGGTTGATCCGGAGTATATCCAGACCGCACAGAATATGTATTCAGCAGATTTTGTGGTCCAGATTATTGTATTTGGATTTGTAATTCCGATTGCAGAGGAATTTATGTTCCGCGGAGTGCTCTATCAGAGGTACCGGGAGACCAGAGGATTTTATTATGCGGCAATCTGGTCAGCACTGTTTTTCTCAGTCACACATACCAACACGGTACAGATGATTTACACTTTCCTCCTAGGAATTCTTCTGTGCTATATTTATGAGAAATTTGGTTCAATGAAAGCTCCGATTATGCTTCACGTTGTTTTGAATCTGGGCTCTTTGATCTTTACAGATATCGGAGTATTTAAATGGCTTGCCAGAGAACCGTTTAAAATGGCAGTGGCAGTGATCATCAGCACATTTATCTGTGCAGCTTGTTTTGTGTGGATTCAGAGAAGCGGGGATCCGGTGAGTACTCAGAAAACAGAAGAATAGTGAAAAAATACGAATGAAATAAATTGTACTAATAAAAATACAATCTTAAATTGTGCGCGATGAGGTGCGAAACCTTGTCGCGCATTTTCTTTTTAATCCAGTATTTTATTAAATAAAATCAAAGAAAAACAGAAATCTTAATAATTAATATTATTTTTATAAGAAAATCAAAATAATCTGACTATTAAAAGAAAAATAATAAAAAATCAAATAATCAGACAATTTACAAGAGTTTCCCTATTTACAGCCTAGGTAAAAGGGTGTATATTCTAGAAAAAGTTTTACACGACGTGAGAAAGAAATGATTGAATGCGCCGGACAAAGAAGATTTTAAAGTAAACTTTAGATTACAGGAAGAAAGGATAGCGACTATGAGGAAAGAAATGGAAAGTCAGAATCGTGGTCTTTACCGCGAAAGTTTTGAACATGATAACTGTGGTATTGGTGCAATTGTCAATATCAAAGGCAAAAAGACACATAGTACAGTGGCAGGAGCCTTGAGTATTGTAGAACAACTTGAGCACAGAGCCGGAAAAGATGCAGAAGGAAAGACAGGAGATGGCGTGGGTATTCTGACACAGATTCCTCATGGATTTTTCAAAAAAGTCTGTCAGCCACTTGGGATCAAGCTGAAAGATGAAAGAGATTACGGTGTAGGTATGTTCTTTCTTCCGCAGGATGAATTAAAACGCAATCAGGCGAAAAAGATTTTCGAGGTTATTGTAAAAAAAGAAGGATTGAAGTTCTTGGGCTGGAGAGAAGTTCCGATTCATCCGGACATTCTTGGAAAGACAGCAGTAGATTGCATGCCATGTATTATGCAGGCATTTATTGAACGTCCTGCAAAATACGAGAAAGGAATCGACTTTGACCGTCGACTGTATGTAGTCAGAAGAATCTTCGAACAGAGCAGTGATGATACTTATGTTGTTTCACTTTCCAGCAGAACAATCGTTTACAAAGGAATGTTCCTTGTAGGACAGCTGAGACTTTTCTTTGAAGATCTGCAGGATGAAGAATTTATTTCTGCAATTGCAATGGTACATTCAAGATTCAGTACGAACACAGCACCGAGCTGGCAGAGAGCGCATCCGAACCGCTTTATGGTCCACAACGGAGAGATCAATACGATCCGTGGTAATGCAGATAAGATGCGTGCCCGTGAGGAAACGATGGAGGCAGGATGTCTGAAAGGCGAACTTCACAAAGTACTTCCAGCAATCAATACTTCAGGTTCTGACTCCGCAATGCTTGACAACGCATTAGAATTCATGGTGATGAGTGGAATGGATCTTCCGCTTGCAGTTATGATCTGTATTCCGGAACCATGGATCAACAATAAAGAGATGTCCCAGAACAAGAAAGATTTCTATCAGTATTATGCAACAATGATGGAGCCATGGGATGGACCGGCGTCAATCTTGTTCTCAGATGGAGATGTTATGGGAGCCGTACTTGACCGTAACGGACTTCGCCCTTCCAGATATTACATTACAGATGATGACAATCTGATTCTTTCTTCAGAGGTTGGAGTTCTGGATATTGATCCATCCAAGATCGTGATGAAAGAAAGACTTCATCCAGGCAAAATGCTTCTTGTTGATACTGTTGCAGGACGCGTGATCGATGATGAGGAATTAAAAGAAAAATATGCAAATCAGTTCCCATATGGAGAATGGCTGGACAGTAATTTGATTCAGCTGAAGGATTTGAAAATCCCGAATAAGGATGTGCCAAAGTATACTGCCGAAGAGTGTACACAGCTTCAGAAAGCATTTGGCTATTCTTATGAAGACGTGAAAACTTCTATTCTGACAATGGCAAAGAACGGTGCCGAAGGAACTGCAGCGATGGGAATGGATGCACCGATTTCAGTCCTTTCGCAGAAACGTCAGCCACTGTTCGGATATTTTAAACAGTTGTTTGCACAGGTAACAAACCCACCGATCGATGCAATCCGTGAGGAAGTTGTAACATCTACAACAATTTATGTCGGAACAGACGGTAACCTTCTGGAGCAGAAGGAAGAGAACTGTAAGATGCTCAGAGTCAATAACCCGATCCTGACCAATACAGATCTTCTGAAAATTAAAAATATGAAAGTGGATGGATTCAAAGTTGCAGAGATTCCGATCACTTATTATAAAAACACAAGTCTTGAGAAGGCAATCGAGTATCTGTTTATTGAAGTTGACCGTGTGATCCGTGAGGGTGCTAATATTTTGATTCTGACAGACCGTGAGGTAGACGAATATCACGTTGCAATCCCGTCACTTCTGGCAGTATCCGGACTGCAGCAGCATCTGGTACGTACAAAGAAGAGAACCTCAGTCGCGATGATTCTGGAAAGTGGAGAGCCTAGAGAGGTTCATCATTTTGCAACACTGCTTGGATATGGAGCATGTGCGATTAATCCATATCTTGCGCATGAGTCGATCCGTCAGCTGATTGAGTCTAATCTGCTTCACAAAGATTATTATGCAGCAGTAGATGATTATAACTCAGCAGTAATTCATGGAATTATTAAGATTGCATCCAAGATGGGAATTTCAACGATCCAGTCCTATCAGGGAGCAAAGATCTTCGAGGCAATTGGTCTCAAGACAGATTTTATTAACCGCTATTTTACAGATACAGTCAGCCGTGTTGGTGGTATCGGTATTGAAGAAATTGCAGAAGATTACACAGCATTCCATACAGAAGCATTTGATCCGCTTGGACTGCAGGTTGATACGACACTGGACAGTGTTGGAAAACATAAATATAAAAGTGGCGGAGAAGAACATCTCTATAATCCACAGACAATCCATATGCTTCAGCAGTCCACAAGACGTGGTGATTATGAAATGTTCAAGCAGTATACAGAGATGGTTGATGAGGAAGGCAAGAAGATCAATCTGAGAGGTCAGCTTGATTTCAATTTCCCGAAGAAGAGTGTACCGCTTGATGAAGTAGAAAGCGTAGATTCAATCGTAACAAGATTCAAGACAGGTGCGATGTCCTATGGATCTATTTCAAAAGAAGCACATGAGACAATGGCGATCGCCATGAATATGCTTCATGGTAAATCAAACTCCGGTGAAGGTGGAGAGGATATTGAACGTCTTGACACAAACAGATGCTCTGCAATCAAGCAGGTTGCTTCCGGCCGATTCGGAGTTACATCCAGATATCTGGTCAGTGCACAGGAAATCCAGATCAAGATGGCGCAGGGAGCAAAACCAGGAGAAGGAGGACATCTTCCGGGTGGAAAGGTATATCCATGGATCGCGAAGACTCGTCATTCAACACCTGGTGTGAGCCTAATCTCACCACCGCCACATCATGATATCTATTCAATTGAGGATCTTGCACAGCTGATCTATGACTGTAAAAATGCAAATAAAAATGCAAGAATTTCTGTGAAACTGGTATCAGAAGCAGGTGTAGGAACAGTCGCTGCTGGTGTTGCAAAAGCAGGAGCCGGAGTTATCCTGATCTCAGGATATGACGGAGGAACAGGAGCAGCACCGAGAAGCTCGATTCAGAATGCAGGACTTCCGTGGGAGCTTGGACTTGCAGAAACTCATCAGACATTGATTCAGAATGGTCTGCGTGAGCGTGTCCGTATTGAGACAGATGGTAAGCTCATGAGTGGCCGTGATGTTGCGATTGCAGCAATCCTTGGAGCAGAAGAGTTTGGATTTGCAACAGCTCCGCTTGTAACAATGGGATGTGTTATGATGCGCGTCTGCAACCTGGATACTTGTCCTGTTGGTGTTGCAACTCAGAATCCGGAGCTTAGAAAACGTTTCAGCGGAAAACCGGAATATGTTGTCAACTTTATGCGTTTTATTGCAGAAGAACTAAGAGAATATATGGCAAAACTTGGTGTCCGCACAGTGGATGAACTGGTAGGACGTACAGATCTTCTGAAAGTAAAAGACGTTCCGACATCAGAGCGTGCTGCAACACTGGATCTGTCACAGATTCTGTACAATCCATATGCGAAAGAGAAGAAAGGTGTTATCTTTAATCCAAAGAAAGTCTATGATTTTGAACTTAACAAGACATTGGATGAAAAAGTACTATTGAAACAGCTTCTTCCAGCCCTTGAAAGAGGAGAAAAGAGAGGACTTGAAGTAGATGTTACAAATACAGACCGTACTTTCGGAACAATTTTCGGATCTGAGATCACAAGAAGATATCCGGAAGGACTGGAAGAAGACAGCTATGTGATCCAGTGTAAAGGTGCAGGCGGTCAGAGCTTTGGAGCATTTATCCCAAGAGGACTGACACTGGAACTGACAGGAGACAGTAATGACTATTTTGGAAAAGGACTTTCCGGTGGAAAACTGGTTGTTTGCCAGCCGAAAGGTGTGAAATTTAAATCAGATGAGAACATTATCATCGGAAATGTTGCTCTTTACGGAGCTACAAGTGGTAAAGTATTTGTAGGAGGTGTTGCCGGAGAACGTTTTGCGGTAAGAAACTCTGGTGCACGCGCAGTTGTAGAAGGTGTCGGAGATCACGGATGTGAATATATGACAGGTGGATGTGTTGTTGTACTTGGACAGGTTGGAAAGAACTTTGCAGCCGGAATGAGCGGCGGTATTGCCTATGTAATCGATCTCGATAACAGCCTGTATCGTAAAGTAAATAAAGCAATGGTCAACATTGAACGTGTCACAGATAAGTATGATGTACAGGAATTAAAAGGAATGATCCAGGAGCATGTTGCTTATACAAACTCTGAGGTAGGTAAGAAGATTCTTGATAATTTCAAAGAATATCTGCCAAAATTCAAGAAGATCATTCCGGAAGACTATGAGAGAATGATGTCCACGATCATCCAGATGGAAGAAAAAGGACTTAGTAGAGAAAAAGCAAAAATCGAAGCATTTAATATGATCAAGAACGGAAGATAGGAGGCATAGAGATGGGAAAACCGACAGGATTTATGGATTATGAAAGACAGGATAAACCGGCAGAGAGCCCATTGGAACGCATCAAACATTTCAATGAGTTCCATACGCCTCTTAGCAAAGAAGAACAGGAACTTCAGGGCGCACGCTGTATGGCGTGCGGAGTTCCGTTCTGTCAGTCTGGAAAGCCGCTTGCAGGAATGGCCAGTGGATGTCCACTGCACAACCTTGTGCCAGAGTGGAATGACTTGATCTACAATGGAAATTGGAAGGAAGCTTATTTACGTCTGAAAAAGACAAACAATTTTCCGGAATTTACTTCCCGTGTATGTCCGGCACTGTGTGAAAATGCATGTACCTGTGGACTGAATCAGGAAGCAGTTGCATCAAAAAGTAATGAATATGCAATTATTGAAAATGCATATGAGATGGGATATGCAAAGGCAAATCCACCGAAAGTGCGTACAGGAAAGAAAGTCGCAGTGATTGGTTCCGGTCCGTCCGGACTTGCGGCAGCAGATCTTCTGAACAGAAGAGGTCATCAGGTAACTGTTTTTGAACGTGAGGACAAACCGGGCGGATTGCTCCGCTATGGAATTCCGAATATGAAGCTGGAGAAACAGATTATCGACCGTAAGATTGCGATTATGGAAGAAGAGGGAATTATCTTCCGGACTGGATGTAATGTCGGAAAAGACGTGAAGGCGGCAGATATCCTGAAAGAATATGACCGCGTGATCCTTGCATGTGGAGCATCAAATCCAAGAGATATCAAAGCACCGGGAAGAGATGCACAGGGAATTTATTTTGCAGTAGATTTCCTGAAATCAACAACGAAAGCACTATGGGCAAATGACATGAAGCTTAAAACAGGAAGCTACATTTCTGCAAAAGGAAAAAATGTAATTGTAATCGGAGGTGGAGATACAGGAAATGACTGTGTCGGAACATCTATTCGTCATGGAGCAAAGAGCGTTCTCCAGCTGGAGATGATGCCGAAAGCACCGGACGAGAGAACACCGATGAACCCATGGCCGGAGTGGCCAAGAGTCTGCAAGACAGATTATGGCCAGCAGGAAGCAATCGCTGTGTTTGGTTCTGATCCTCGCGTTTACACAACGACAGTGAAAGAATTCGTAAAAGACAAGAAAGGAAATCTCTGTAAGGCAGTCCTTATCAAGCTTGAGAGTAAGACAGATGGGAAGACCGGACGGAAAATGATGGTTCCGGTAGAAGGAAGCGAGTATACCGTAGATGCAGATCTTGTTCTGATCGCAGCTGGATTCCTTGGAAGTCAGGATTATGTAACAAAAGCATTCGGTGTAGAAGTGAATGAACGCACAAATGTAAAGACAGAGGCAGGAAAATATTCTACAAATGTGAAGGATGTATTCACAGCCGGGGATATGCACAGAGGACAGTCTCTTGTTGTATGGGCTATCCGTGAAGGTCGTGAAGTGGCAAGAGAAGTAGATGAAAGCCTGATGGGATATACAAACTTATATATTCAGTAGAAAATAAAAGATCATACAGTGAAACAGGAGTCTGGAAAGTTTATCTAAGAATAAAGAGAACTTTCCAGATTTTTTTGTTACAAAAATGTTACGAAAAAATGAAAAAAGTAAGGGAAACTATTGAAAATATTACATAAATACGCTATAATATTGAACGTAGAATGTAAATAAAATACCCTCTTGTTACGAGAAATATGTTGAAAAAACACAATAGATGTTGTATTATAACATATGAGTATGTGGAATTATAATGTAACTATTTACAATGAATTGTGATATGAAAAATTATAATGCATCACATGGGGGACTAGATAAAAATAAGGATAGGTGGAAAGATGAAGTTAAAAAAAGTAAGCAGTATGATTCTTGCAGTAACACTTGCATGTACAATGACTGTTACACCGGTACTTGCTGACGAGGTCAGTGATCTGAAGCAGAAGAAGCAGGAGACACAGAATCAGGTAAGTAATCTTCAGACACAGCTGAATTCACTTATGACCAAGATCTCTGATCTTGAGAATGATCTGATCGAAACAGGTGAGGAAATCTCTCAGACAGAGGAAGATCTGAAGACAGCGCAGGAGGAACAGGAACAGCAGTATGCAGCTATGAAGCTTCGTATTAAGTACATGTATGAAGAAGGAACAGGCACTGCTACAGTGGAGAAGGTACTGACATCCGGAGATATTTCCAGTGTACTGACACAGGCAGAATATTCCCAACAGGTACATTCTTATGACAGAGACAAGCTCGAAGAGTATGTTGCGACAGTTCAGAAAGTAGAAGATCTTAAGACAACACTTGAGACAAAGATGGCTGATCTGCAGGAGACACAGACAGAGTATGATGCGCAGAAGGATGAACTGAATACTACAATCACAGAGAAGAGTAGTGAGATTGCAAATCTCGATGTTAAGATTGATAAAGCTGTAAAGAAAGCAGCGGAAGAAGAAGCTAAGAGAAAGGCAGCAGAAGCAGCAGCAAAGAAAGCTGCCGAGGAAGCAGCTAAGAAGAATAACTCAAGCAGTAGTTCTTCTAATAGAAATAACTCAAGTAATAGTTCTTCCAGTAGTTCAAGCTCAAGCAGCTCAAGCTCAGGAAGTTCAAGCAGCTCAAGCTCCAGTAGCTCAAGCAGTAGTTCTTCCAGCAGTTCAAGCTCAAGCAACTCAAGTTCTTCCTCATCAAGCCCAAGCTATAGTGCAGATAAGGGAAGCATTATTGTAAATGCAGCTTATTCACAGATCGGAGTTCCATATGTATGGGGCGGATCTACACCTGGAGTTGGACTGGATTGTTCAGGACTTGTACAGTATTGCTATAGACAGGCAGGAATTTCAATTCCAAGAACAAGTGGAGATATTCTTGCAGCAGGAACAATCGTAAATGATCCACAGCCGGGAGATATCTGCTGGACACCGGGACATGTAGCGATTTACATTGGCGGCGGACAGATGATCGAAGCACAGCAGACAGGAGTACCGGTTAAGGTAAGTTCTGTACGTGTTACATATTATGTAAGATATTAGAACCAAAAAAGGAATCAGTGATGCTGATTCCTTTTTTTAAAACTTTTTTTATTTGCCCGGTACAATTTCCAGCCAGTATCCGTCAGGATCTTCAATAAAATAAATTCCCATAGATGGATTTTCGAAGCAGATACATCCCATCTCTTTATGTTTTTTGTAAGCAGCATCGAAATCATCGACAGCAAATGCGAGATGGATCTCATTATCTCCCAGTTCATATGGTCGATCCATATCACGCAGCCAGGTGGGCTCTAAAAGATGCGGGGTCACACCGTCTGTGAGATATACAAGCTTAAAACTTTCGTCATCGGCAAGTTTTTCACGTTCTACTTTTAAATTCAGAGCTTTCTGGTAAAAATCCAGTGATTTTTCAAGATCATATACATTCAGGTTATTGTGTGCAAACGTAAAATTCATTTTAGTACCTCCATAGAATCATAAGGTTTTTATTCACAGTCAAGTGGAATGATGACTGGAATCTACTTTCTAAGGATATCACAGGAGGAGAGGAAAAATCAATAATGCATAGATAAAACCTGATGGGATAGAGTGATAACACAGAACATAGTAAAAAATGAATGAAAAACATTTTTGAAATGCAAAACATGTGAAAAAAAAGCTGAAAAAAACAAAAAAATAAAAAAGAATGCAAGAACCCATTGACGAAACGTCAAAAATTATATACAATAACAAAAGTGAAAAAATAAAGAAAGTGGAGGATTCCTGCAATGACTGCATATAAAGATTTGAGCAAAGAAGAGTTATTGGAATTAAAGAGTGGCCTGGAGGCGCAGTTTGAAGAAGTGAAGGCAAAAGGTCTGAAACTGGATATGTCCAGAGGAAAACCGTCAGCAGACCAGCTGAATCTGTCAATGGGGATGATGGATACACTGACAAGTGGTGTTGATCTGACTTGTGAAGATGGTGTTGACTGCCGTAACTATGGCGGACTTGATGGAATTGATGAAGCAAAACAGCTTCTTGCAGATATGATGGAAGTTCCGAAAGATAACGTGATCATTTTCGGAAACTCAAGTCTGAATGTGATGTATGATACGGTAGCACGTGCAATGACACATGGTATCATGGGAAGTACTCCATGGTGTAAGCTTGATAAGGTAAAATTCTTATGTCCGGTTCCAGGATATGACAGACATTTCGCGATTACAGAGCATTTTGGAATTGAGATGATCAATGTACCGATGACATCAACTGGACCGGATATGGATATGGTTGAGAAACTTGTAAGCAGTGATCCGGCAATCAAAGGAATCTGGTGTGTACCGAAGTACTCTAACCCACAGGGAATCACATATTCAGACGAGACAGTGTTCCGTTTTGCGAACCTGAAGCCGGCAGCAGAAGATTTCCGTATCTTCTGGGATAATGCTTACTGTGTACATCATTTATATGAAGATAAGCAGGATTATCTGATTGAGATTCTGATGGAGTGTAAGAAGGCAGGTAACCCGGATATGGTTTACAAGTTTTCTTCTACATCCAAGATCAGTTTCCCGGGATCAGGAATTGCGGCAATGGCAGCATCTGATGCGAACCTGGAGGATATCAGAAGCACAATGCGTGTGCAGACGATCGGACATGATAAGGTAAATCAGCTGCGTCATGTAAGATTCTTCGGAGATATTCACGGAATTGTAGAACATATGAAGAAACATGCAGATATCCTGCGTCCGAAGTTTGAGACTGTTCTTGAAGTTCTTGAAAGAGAACTTGGCGGACTTGAGATTGGATCATGGATCGCGCCACGCGGAGGATATTTCATCTCCTTTGATGCGCTGGATGGATGTGCGAAAGCGATTGTTGCGAAGGCGAAAGAAGCTGGCGTTGTTATGACAGGAGCGGGAGCAACATTCCCTTATGGAAAAGATCCACATGACAGCAATATCCGTATCGCACCGTCTTATCCAACACCGGAAGAACTTGCAGTTGCCGCTGAAGTATTTGTATTGAGTGTAAAACTGGCAAGTGTTGATAAGATCCTTGAGACAAAATAAATAACAGCATTTTATAAAGACCTTTTGCAAGTGGTTGATCTGCCGGCAGAAGGTCTTTTTCTGATGGTTGACAGTTACTGTTTACTCCCGTGTCAATCATTCCGCTGATTGACACGGAGGATGCGTGTTTTGATTTGAATGCATCTCGCCCCATCGCCAAAGGCGATTTAAAATGGCGAGATGCGTTGCTGGTCGCACATCGTGTGAACAGTAACGGTTGACATGCGTTTCCAGGGAGATTATAATGTAGTGCATAGCAGAAAAGAGGAATGACATGATAAAAGGTGTAATATTTGACGTAGATGGTGTCCTTCTCAATTCCATGCCTGTCTGGGAGAATCTTGGAGAATTGTATCTGGATCATTTGGGAATTGAGGCCGAGAAGAACCTGGGGGAGACATTATTTGAGATGAGCCTGGAGGAGGCGGCAGATTATCTGATCTCACATTATAACCTGGAGAAGACAGTGGAAGAGGTTGTACAGGGACTGAATAAGGAAGTGGAAGACTATTATGCAAAACGAGTTCCATTGAAAGAAGGGGTTCGTCAGTATCTGGAGGAATTCAGAGAGCGGAAGATTCCTATGGTGATCGCAACAACCGGTGACCGGAAGAATGCAGAAGCAGCTCTGAGCAGATTGAAGGTATTACCTTATTTTCAAGGAGTTTTTACAGCATCTGAGATCGGAAGCGGTAAGGATCAGCCGGATATTTATTTTGCAGCACTTTTGCAGCTGGATACGGAGCCGGAACAGACCTGGGTGTTTGAAGATACTTACCAGGCTTTGAGAACGGCAAAGCATGCGGGATTTAAGACAGTAGCAGTTTATGATAAGGCAAATGACAAGAATCTGGCGCAGATCTGGAATACGGCAGATATCTATTTGCCGGAATTTGATGATTTTAATGTTTTTTGGAACAGGGTGTCTGAGGAAGAGAAAGAACAGTTGCTGATTGTAGAATAAGAGGAGAATGAAAAAAGCAGATTCGAATTCAAAGGAGAGATGCTCCGGTAGAATTCGAATCTGCTTTTTATCATATAATTGGCTGGTCTGTCTTGTGTTTAGAGAAGGTGAATGCCGGCATCAGCAGCAGCTTCAA
Source organism: Mediterraneibacter sp. 210702-DFI.5.30 (assembly GCF_020560115.1). Lineage (NCBI taxonomy): Bacteria > Bacillati > Bacillota > Clostridia > Lachnospirales > Lachnospiraceae > Mediterraneibacter > Mediterraneibacter sp. 210702-DFI.5.30. The sequence goes on along the minus strand of NZ_JAJCME010000004.1, from coordinate 155,777 downwards.
CTACATTTTCAGGCCAGAGGGAAGACTGTACTTCACCGATATGAGCCTTTCTTAAGTAATACATACAGATACGGGACTGTCCAATACCGCCGCCGACTGTATATGGAAGCTCGCCGTTCAGCAGTGCCTTCTGGAATGGAAGTTCTGCACGATCTTCACATCCGGCTTCTTTTAGCTGTGCCTTTAATGAGTCTTCGTCAACACGGATTCCCATAGAAGAGAGTTCAAGACCGATGTCAAGAACCGGATAGTAAACGATAATGTCACCGTTCAGCTCCCAGTCATCATAGTCCGGAGCACGACCGTCATGTCTTTCGCCGGAAGCAAGTACGCCACCAATCTTGGAGATAAACACTGCGCCTTTTTCCTTCGCAATCGCTTTTTCACGTTCTTTGGTAGTAAGATCCGGATAAAGGTCTTCCAGCTCCTGTGTAGTGATGAAAAAGATATCATCAGGAAGAAGAGGATCAATATAGTTGTAACGTCTGGAAATGTATTCTTCTGTATCTTTCAGAGCCCGGTAGACTTTGCGGACAGTGTACTGAAGTATCTCTGTGTTACGTTCTTCCTTAGAAATTACTTTTTCCCAGTCCCACTGGTCAACATACAGAGAATGGATGTTGTCTGTATCTTCATCACGACGTATCGCACTCATATCTGTGTAAAGCCCTTCGCCGGAATGGAAATTATAATTCTTCAATGCATATCTCTTCCATTTTGCAAGAGAATGAACGATCTCTGCAACAGAACCATCCTGTTCTTTGATGTCAAAGGAAACCGGACGTTCAACACCGTTTAAGTTATCATTCAGACCGGATTCCGGACGGACAAACAGTGGTGCTGACACTCGTGTCAGGTGGAGATTCTTTGCAAGAGCACGCTCGAAGTGGTCTTTCACTTCTTTGATGGCTACTTCTGTCTCACGAATTGTAAGAGGGGAATGATAGCCAGCAGGTATTCTTAACTGTTCCATAATAAACTCCTTTATGTTAGCATTTTATTGCTGTTCACAGTATTATGCGGTCAGCAATAGCATTTCTCTTCTATTTTAAGTGGAGAAGAATAAGAAGTCAATGGAAAGGTGAAATGAACACTTGTAATCAGTAAAAAAAATTGCTAAAATGAGCAGTAGTGAGTAATAAATAGTAAGGGACGAAGGTGTAAATAATGAATGTAAATGATATGATTGATACAATTCTGAATTTTGACCTGGATGTTGTTCTGGCTGGACTTAATGAAAGCAGTCATCATTTGAGTCAGATGGAATTTATTTCTCTGATCGTTATAATGGCCGGAGCGGTACTGTTATGTCTGACGGGGCTGAAACTGGTACGTTTCTGGTCTGTGATCGCAGGATTGTCAGCAGGATGCGCAGCCGGAATTGCGGTCGGAGCGATTGCAGGTCTGGATCAGACGATCGCATTGGCGGCAGGAGCAGGTGTGGGACTTGTATTGGCGGTGCTTGGTGCATGGAAGAAGCAGATTGGTGGATTTGTGACAGTAGCGGTACTCGTCTTTGTTGTCAGTGTACATTTGATGAAACCACAGGATTTTATTATCTATGGAATCTGTGCGGGTATCGGTCTTGTGTGTGCATTGCTTTCTATTAAGTTTCATAACTTTATGCTAATTGCTGCTTCTTCTGTGTTTGGAGCAATGGCAGCGGGCAGCAGTATCTTTTATCTGCAGCCATATAAAAACGGAATGATCCATGTGGCACTTTGTGCTGCAATTGGTGCACTTAGTATCTGGATCCAGCTTCTTTTGGAATCCGGAAAACGTAAGAAAAAGAATTTACTTAAAGCAGCAGAGATCCGTGAAGAACATTCTACAGAAAATGAAGTCGAGAAGGCAAGGGCACTGGTTGAGAATCTGGATGATTTTGATGAGCTGGATGAGATTATAGAGAGTCTTCCGGAAAATGTCCTGAAAGAAGACAAGGGCACAACAGTTGTCAGCATGGATGAATTTGATGATCTTGAAGATGATCTGGAAGAGGATGAAGTGGAGAACTTTAAAGAAGAGAAGTTTGATGTAGACGAGGAAGATTGGGAGGAAGACGTCGAAATTGAAGTAACTGCTGATGAGGCAGATGCGACAGAGGATTATGATTTTGATGAAGATCCGGATGACTTAGATGACTTGAATGATCTGGAAAATCTGGATGATTTAGATTATCTTGATGACGATGATGATATCGAGTTTCTGGATGAAGATGAGTAGATAAAAAAGCTATCGATTACAATAACTTAACACATATCTGTGTTGTTATCGTAGTCGATAGCTTTTGTATTATCTTACTGCTGTAAATACTCCGCGGAGATCATGGATTACATGTCTTGGACATTTTACAGAGCACATTCCACAGCTTAAGCAGATGTCTTCCTGGATTACTGCGCAATTATCTTCTACATGAATTGCACCTGCAGTACATGTTTTTTCACAAATACCGCATCCAATACAACTGACTTCACACTGTTTACGTGCAACAGCTCCTTTTTCTTTGTTAGAGCATTTTACTACAATGTAGTTTGCACATTCGTGAATCTTGATCAGGTTCTGTGGACAGACTTTTGCACACTGTCCACAGGCAATACATTTTTCTTCGTCTACTTCGGCAACGCCATATTCATTCATGGAAATTGCGCCAAATTTACATTTTTCTATACAGGCTCCACATCCGATGCAGCCATCTTTGCATCCACCGTCTTCAGAGCCGGCTGCGCGGCAGCCACCGTTACAGGCAACCAGAGCTGCCCGGTAAGGAAATCTCTTTTTAATTGCCATGATTATTTCTTCCTTTCGTATGGTGTGTTAGAAAGAGGAAGGCTGTAGCGTCTTTCTCCGTCAAATCTGCAATATGCATCCGCGATTGCAGGAGCAGTAGGGATGGATGTGATCTCTCCGATACCGATTGCTCCACAGGCAACATCCAGACCAGGTTTATCAATAACGATTGCTTCAATCTCAGGAACTTCGTGAGAACGGAAAAGTCCTAAGGAACCATATTTGTCAATTGGTTTACAATTTTCATCGATTGGATACTGCTCTCTGAGTGCGAATCCCATAGACATTACAACACCGCCTTCAATCTGACCTTCGCAGGAAAGTGGGTTGACAGCTTTACCAACATCGTGTGCGGCAATCATTTTCTCAATCTTACCTGTCTTAGGATCAAGGATGCAGACCTGAGTTGCATATCCATAAGCAACGTGAGATATCGGATTAGGCACATCTGCACCAAGTGGATGAGTCTTAGCGAGATACTCTCCGTAGAAAGTTTCTCCAATCATATCTTTCATGGACTTACCGCTGTTTTTCGCTTCCATGAATTTTTCACATGCTCTGCGGCACGCTTCACCAGTTACAAGTGTCTGACGAGAACCGGAAGTTGTACCGGAATCAGGTGAAATCCATGTGTTGCTTCGCTCATAGACGATATCATCATGGGAAAGATCTGTATTTGTAACGATCATCTGTACAAGTACAGTACCAAGTCCCTGACCGATACAGGAAGCACCAGTGAAGATGTGAAGTTTTTCATCTTCTTCAACAATTAATTTTACACGTCCTGTATCCGGGATACCAACACCGACACCGGCATTTTTTATAGCACAACCAAGGCCAACAGCCTTACCGGCCGCAAGTGCAGCATCATACTCTTCTTTGACAGCTTCCAGTGTTTCTACAAGACCTGTAGAGTTATCTACAATCTGTCCGTTCGGAAGTACTTCGCCTGGGCGGATCGCATTGCGGTAATGAATCTCCCAAGGCGTAATGCCTACCTTGTCAGCCATCATGTTCAGAAGTGTCTCTGTTGCGAAACAAGTCTGTGTAACACCAAATCCGCGGAATGCTCCGGCAGGTGGGTTATTTGTATAGTAAGCAGTTCCTTCAATTTCAAAGTTTTCATAATGATAAGGTCCTGCTGCATGTGTACATGCACGTTCAAGAACCGGGCCACCAAGAGAAGCAAATGCACCTGTATCAGATTTAACAATCGCTTTTACACCCTGGATCACTCCATTCTCATCGCATCCCATTGTCATATCCATGTAGAATGGGTGACGTTTCGGATGAACAAGCAAGGATTCCGCTCTGGATAATTTCATCTTGATCGGTTTCTTTGTTACGTAAGTAAGCAATGCGCTTAAATGCTGAACAGTCATGTCCTCTTTACCACCGAAACCACCGCCGACTAATGCGTTCTGAACTTTTACTTTATCTGTTCCAAGCATAAGTGTAACTTCGTGCAATGTCTGGTGAGCGGACTGGTCTGTTGAATATACGAAAATGTCACCGTCTTCATCATAGAAAGAAACAGCACATTCCGGTTCAAGGAAAGCATGCTCAGTCCAAGGTGTCTCAAAGTGATGTGAGATCACGTACTTGGAATTCTTGATTGCTTCTTCCGCATTTCCGCGGCTGATGTGCTTATAAGCACATACGTTAGTCTCTTCTTCATCATAAACAAGAGGTGCATCCGGAGCAGCAGCTTCTTCCACTGTATGCACATGAGGAAGTACTTCATATTCAACTTTAATAAGTTTCTTTGCTTTTTCTACAGTTGCCATGTCAGTTGCAGCTACAAGGGCAATTGCATCTCCGAGATAATGAGTCAGTCCACCAACCGGAATCAGTGAATACTGATCATGTTTTAAGTGTCCGATCTTATTCTCCCCAGGAATATCATCGGCTGTTACAACCGCTTCTACGCCAGGCAGAGCCTCGGCAGCAGAGGTATCAATAGAAAGTACGCGAGCTCGTGGATATTTACTACGAAGAGCAGCACCATAGAGCATTCCTTCCGGATAATAGTCATCCGGATATTTACCTGTTCCAAGCACTTTTTCTTCAACATCTATACGAGAAACACGGGAACCAAGAGTCCAGCTAGGATCTCCGTCATCTGGTAAAACTCCTTCTTTCAGAATCTTAGCTGCCAGACGCACCGCGTCCATGATCTTAACATATCCTGTACAGCGGCAATAGTTGTTGCGCAGCGCATAGCGAATCTCATCATCGGTTGGTTCCGGATTTACATCCAAAAGTGCTTTTGTGCACATAACCATACCAGGAATACAGAATCCGCACTGTACAGCGCCTGCCTTCCCGTAAGCATAAGTGTAAACTTTCTGTTCCCAATCAGAAAGCCCCTCGACTGTGATGACATTCTTTCCGGCCAATGAATCTGTGTCAGGTACGCAGGATTTGCAAGTCTGTCCATCAATGATAACAGTACAGGCTCCACAAGCGCCTTCGCTGCAACCATCCTTTGCAGAGGTAATGTGCAGTTCATCACGCAGGAACCGTAACAGTTTCTGATTCTTTGAAGGTGAGACTTCCTGACCATTTACTATAAATGATGCCATGTCAGTTACTCCTTTCTTTGTAACAAAATCCCCAAAGAAAAATCTTTGAGGAGTATGTGTTTGTTGTGTATTTTTAATTATATAAAGATACCTATGGTTATATTTTATCACATATTCAACAAAAATCAACAACTATTCTAAAAAAGTTTTTGACACCTAAAAATATTTTAGATATATGATATAAAAAATGCATATTAGGACAAAAAAAGGGAAGTATCGCAAAATGATACTCCCTTGTAATTATCTTATATAAATTGTTCTTAGAAACCAAAAAGATTTACAACGCGATTTTAATTATCGTGTTCTTCTTCAAATGGATCGTCGTAATCATCTTCATCATCGTAATCATCTCCACCGCGGGAAGCAATTGCGAGAATCAGTGAAATAACAGCAAGTACACCACTTACACCGGCTAAAATCAGAAGCTCGAATTCATCTCCATGTTTCAGGAAAGCAAAAACAGCACTACCGATATAGACAATCATCGGGATAAGGAATGCAAAAAGTGTATCACGGTTATTCATGATGAAGTATAACAGTGCAGTGACAAGCATACAAAGAGCAACAATGACATAATTCATGCCTGGAGCAGAAGTTACGTCAGCTCCTGATGTGCTGAGTCCTGTTACGAAACCTTTATAAATACAGAAACCAAATGCAAGCAGGGAAATGATTCCAAGGATGATGCGTCCAGGTCTGAAACGTGGATATTCGTCTACGTATTCATATTCATCATCATCTTCATCATCAGAGGATTTCTCATCATCATAGTCATCCATTTTTCTGGATTTTACATCTTCTTTTGCTTTCGCAGTTTCGGCTTCCTCTTTCTTTTTCTTCTTGGCAGCTTTACTGTCAGGGTCAGTTGCAAGCATATCTTCGTATCCCTTGCGAACTGCTTTTTCACGCTTATCACGGATTTCTTCCGCTGGAATGTTCCCATATTTCTGCTCTTCGGAATTATCAGTGGCAGTGGCATCAGTGGCAGCTTTCTGTGCGGCGGCTTTGCGGGCTCTGGCTCTCTCCTTAAGAATACGTTCAGCTTCTTCTTCTGAAATCCCTTTGTCAGCAGCAAGGCGGGCAATCGCTTCTTTGCGGGCGCGGGCTTTCGCTTCTCTGCGGGCAGCTCGTTTCTCTTCAGCGGCGCGGGCGGCAGCTTCAGCTTTCGCTTTTTCTTCAGCAGCACGGGCGGCAGCTTCAGCTTTTGCTTTTTCTTCAGCAGCGCGGGCGGCAGCTTCAGCTTTTGCCTTCTCTTCAGCAGCGCGGGCTTCAGCCTCAGCTTTTGCCTTCTCTTCTGCGGCTTTCTTGGCAGCGATCTTCTTTGCACGTTGTTTATCAAGGTTCCATTGCTTTTTACAGCTATGGCAGATTGCATATTCATTAAAGATTGGATCCCCGTTTTCGCTGGTGCCAATCTGCTTATTCTGCAAATCCAGGTCTTTTCCACATATTGGGCACTTCATATTAATCATGTACTCCTCTCTTTTGTATCAAAATATTTATAACAGATTTATTATAGCATCTTAAAAGAGGAAGAACAACGAAAAAAGTGTGTTTTACATAAAATGTTTTAGAAAAAAATCAAAATTGCGCAAGAATTTAGTTTAAATTCATAAGAAATGGTGGACTTTAAAAATTTAATGTGTTAAAATCAAAAAGTGGCCTGAGAAGGCAAAAGGTATTGTTATGGTTTATGGTATGCCGTAAGCCATCATATAATTAGCCGGTTGAGAAGGAGATTGTTTCGTATGAGTAAGAAGATCAGAACCGAGGCAGTAGATTATTTGTTTCAGGCAATCTTAAGCCTTGAGAATAAAGAAGAGTGTTATACATTTTTTGAAGACATCTGTACGATCAATGAGCTGCTTTCATTGTCACAGAGATTTGAAGTGGCAAGAATGCTCCGTGAACAGAAGACATATTTGGAGATCGCGGAGAAGACAGGAGCATCCACTGCGACAATCAGTCGTGTGAACCGTTCTCTTAATTACGGGAATGACGGATATGATATGGTTTTCAAACGTGTAGGGCTTGCTGAGGAAGAGAATGGAACGGAAGAATAACACTTAAGAATTAAGCTTACAATAAAATACCTTTTATCAATCAAAAGATACAGCTTGCGGAAGATCCTGATAAAGTCTTTCGCAGGCTGTATCTCGTTTTAAACAGAAATGTTTATTTCCCTTTCTTTTTCTCTTCGTTTTTTGAAGACTTGGAAGAGAGGTCATCAATGATCCGTTCAATGATCATTTTCTTGATATATACATCAAAACTCAAGCTGCATATAAATGCAAACTGTTGTAAGATCTCCTTATCTTCGCCATCAGCAAGATGAGTGAAAGTCTCAGCAGATTTCTCATAAGTAGCAGTTACATTCTCTTTGATGGAATCCAGCTGTTCTTTTTCAATCTTGCAGACTTCTTTGTAAATATTCGCTAATTCAAAAGAGCTTCCATCCGGAAAATATTTCTCTGTGAGCGGTGCAAGAACTGTCTCAATATCTTTGATTGAAAGGATATTTTTAAAATAATAAATGAAGACCAGAAGGAGCAGGTGCTCTCTGGAATACTTCTTCTTCACCGGGGGTGGAAGAAGATTGTTCTTCGTATAATTATTGATCATGGTCTTTGTCAGAATCTTATCATCAGGGTAACGTTTGGTCGAAGCCAGTTGCTCATCCATAAAAGTAGTTACTTGATCCATGTAAAGATCAATATTCGGAACATCGCCGGGATGCACATAACTTAAAGAAGAAAGTTCTTCCAAAATGCTGTTTAACAGATTACTTGTGTCTATATTCATGTTATCACCTCAATACATTTATTATATAGTATTTAAAACTAGATAGCAAGCAAAAGATAAGAAGGCCGGAAAATGTAGTTGACAAACAGGAACGTGTGTTTGATAATGGGAATACATTTACAGATATCTTTATAACTTTAAAGGAGTGGAAAGATGAGCATTTATGATAAATTAAATGAACCGCAGAGAGAGGCTGTTTACCACACGGACGGCCCTCTTCTGATCCTTGCCGGAGCCGGTTCAGGAAAAACAAGAGTTCTGACGCACAGGATCGCATATCTGATCGGAGAACGTGGCGTGAACCCATGGAATATCCTTGCAATCACATTTACGAACAAAGCGGCAGAAGAAATGCGCCAGCGTGTGGATAATCTTGTCGGTTTTGGAGCAGAAAGTGTATGGGTGAGCACATTTCACTCTGCGTGCGTGCGTATTTTGAGAAGGTTTATTGACAGATTAGGGTATGAGAATCATTTTACTATATATGATACAGATGATCAGAAGACATTAATTAAGGAAGTCTGTCGGAAAGTAGATGTGGATACGAAAGTGTTTAAAGAAAGAAGTCTGCTTTCAGCAATTTCATCTGCCAAGAATGAGATGATCCTTCCGGATGAATTTGAACTGAATGCCGGAGGAGACTTTGCAAAGATGAAGATTGCTAAGGTTTACCGTGAGTATGAGGCGCAGATGAGAGCGAATAATGCACTGGATTTTGATGATCTGCTTGTAAAGACAGTACAGCTTTTGCAGACACAGCCGGATGTGCTTGAGAGTTATCAGGAAAGATTCCGCTATATTATGGTAGATGAATATCAGGATACAAATACAGTCCAGTTTCAGCTGGTAAGCCTTCTTGCAGGAAAATATAAGAATCTTTGTGTCGTTGGAGATGATGACCAGTCAATCTACAAGTTCCGTGGAGCGAATATCCGGAATATTCTTGACTTTGAGCATGAATTTCCGGATGCAAAGGTGATCAAACTGGAGCAGAACTACAGATCTACAGGGAATATTCTGAATGCAGCGAACAGTGTGATCGCGAATAACTGCGGAAGAAAGGAGAAATCACTTTGGACGGAGAACGGAGAAGGTGAACTGATCCGTCTGCGTCAGTTTGATACTGCATTTGATGAGGCGGATTTCATAGGCGAAGATATCAAAAGTGCTGTCAGACAGGGAGGTTCCTATAATGACAGTGCAGTTCTTTATCGTACGAATGCACAATCCCGTCTGCTGGAAGAGAAATTTATTGCTATGAATATTCCTTATAAGATTGTCGGTGGTGTAAATTTCTATGCGAGAAGAGAGATTAAGGATCTTCTTGCTTATCTCAAGACAATCGACAATGGACGTGATGATGTTGCGGTTAGAAGAATCATTAATGTCCCAAAGAGAGGAATCGGTCTCACAACAATTAACCGGATTCAGGAGTCTGCAACAGAACGTGGAATTGGTTTTTATGAGGCATTACTGGCACCGGAGCTGATCGCAGGAGTGGGAAGAAGTGCAACAAAACTGGACTCTTTTGCGGCATTGATCGAGTATTTTAAGACGTTGGCAGAAGAGATGAACATCACAGATCTTTTACAGGAAGTGATTGAGAAGACAGGATATATAGAAAGCCTTGAAAATGAAGATAAAGAAGAGGCGAAAACAAGAAAAGAGAATATAGACGAGCTGATCAGTAAAGCGGCAACTTATGAGGAAAGTTGTCAGGATAAAGATGAAAAGGCAACATTGAGCGGATTCCTTGAAGAAGTTGCTTTGGTTGCGGATATTGACAGTCTGGATGAAGACCAGGAATATGTTGTTCTGATGACTTTACATAGCGCAAAGGGACTTGAATTTCCACGTGTTTATCTTGCAGGGATGGAAGATGGACTTTTCCCGGGATATATGAGTATTAATGCAGGAGACAGAGAAGAACTGGAAGAAGAGCGGAGACTTTGTTATGTTGGAATCACAAGGGCAGAGCAGGAACTGACTTTGACAAGTGCGCGCAGAAGAATGGTGCACGGTGAGACACAGTACAATCCGATGTCACGATTTGTGAAAGAGATTCCAAGGGAACTGCTTGATACAGGAAACAAGAAGTTTACCCAGGAGACGGAGATGCCAGCACAGCAGAATACATATGCACGTGCCAGAGAAGCATTTCGGGCACAGGCATTTGGAGGAACATTTGGCGGAATGACACCTGCAAAGAATCAGGGGGTGGGTAAGCCGCTTACAGGAAGTCAGGCACTGGCATCCCTGCAGAAGGGCAGTCAGCTGGCAGCAGGTGGGAATGGTCCGCTTGGTTATGAGGTCGGAGATCGGGTACGTCATGTGAAGTTTGGGGAAGGAACAGTAACGGATATCAAAGAAGGTGGACGAGATCACGAGGTTACGATTGAATTTGACAGTGTCGGAACACGCAAGATGTTTGCAAAATTTGCCAAGCTTGTAAAGGTATGAGAAAGTTATAAAAAAATGATAAATCAGTAGTAATATGAATCGTCAGGTGTTATAATAAACACAGATTATCTGTCACCGCAAAAGGTGAAGAAAGGACGTGTTAATATGAACAAGAGAATAGAAGATATCATTGCAGAAACAAGATTGAACGAGATTCTTCATAAGAATGAGGCTGAGAAGCAGAAGAACACAGTAATCTGGACACTGGCTATCATCGGAGCAGTAGCAGCAGTAGCTGCAATCGCTTATGCAGTATATCGTTTTGTATCACCGGATTATCTTGATGATTTTGAAGATGATTTTGATGACGATTTTGATGATTACTTCAGCGAGGATGATCAGGTATAATTCTTGAGTGAATTGCAAAAGTGCAGACAGGGTGTGAGAAGAAACCATCCTGTCTGTTTTTCTGTTAAAATAGATTAGAATTGATAGGAGATTAGGATGAAAAAAGGTCAGATCTACGAGGGTATTATTGAACGTGTAGATTTCCCAAACAAGGGGATTGTATTTGTTCCGGAGGAAGAACAGTATGTTACTGTGAAAAATGGGATTCCGGGACAGAAGATCCGTTTTATGATAAATAAATTTAAAAGAGGAAATGCAGAAGGAAGACTTCTTGAAGTGTTGGAGAAATCTCCATTAGAGACAAGAGAGCCGGTCTGTAGTATCTTTCCGGCCTGTGGTGGCTGTATGTATCAGACAATGCCATATGAAGAGCAGGTGAAGATGAAAGAAGGACAGATCCGCAGAATCATGGATCCGGTAGTAAAAGGTGAATATGTTTTTGAAGGTGTGAAGCACAGTCCGAAGGAATTCCATTATCGTAATAAAATGGAATTTTCTTTTGGAGATGAATTCAAAGACGGTCCGTTATCTCTCGGTCTTCATAAAAAAGGAAGTACTTATGATGTACTGACAGCAGGAGACTGTCAGCTTGTCCATGAAGATATGGATAAGATTCTCCTTTGTGTGCTGAATTATTTCAAAGAAAGAAATGTAAGTTATTACAAGAAAATGCAGCATGTCGGTTATCTCCGCCATCTTCTTTTAAGACGAGGCGATACAACAGGCGAGATTCTTGTGAATCTTGTAACGACAACGCAGGAAGAATATGACTTGACTCCATTAGTAGAAGAACTTCTGGCATTAGAATTAGAAGGAAAGATTGTTGGAATCCTTCATATATTGAATGATTCTCTGTCCGATGTCGTGAAGAGTGATGAGACAAGAATTCTTTATGGACAGGACTTCTTTTATGAGAAGCTTCTCGGACTGGAATTCAAGATTACACCATTTTCCTTCTTCCAGCCAAACTCAAAAGGTGCAGAAGTGCTGTACGAGACTGTAAGAGAATACATTGGAGATATTGATAATCAGGTTGTATTCGATCTGTTCAGCGGAACAGGAACAATCGGTCAGGTGCTTGCTCCGGTTGCGAAGAAAGTGATCGGTGTCGAGATTATTGAAGAAGCAGTCGAGGCAGCAAAAGAAAATGCTGTCCGAAACGGACTTTCCAACTGCAGATTTATTGCCGGAGATGTGTTTAAGGTACTTGATGAGATTGAAGAGAAGCCGGATGTGATCGTACTGGATCCGCCGAGAGACGGAATTCATCCGAAGGCACTCCCGAAGATCTTGAATTATGGGGTGGATAAGATTGTATATATTTCCTGTAAGATGACAAGCCTGGCAAGAGATTTGGAGATGATGCAGCTGGCGGGATATCGCGTGGAGAAGATGACGGCGGTGGATCAGTTCTGTGAGACAGTGCATGTGGAGACTATTGTGTTGATACAAAAGAAAAACTCGTAGAAATCCTTTATTTTAGGCACTTTGCGAAACATTTTACCTTTACTTCAGAGGGCAAAAATTCACGCAATAAACACCTAAAAAACTATTTTGATGTTTCGGTGGTAATAGATATCGGGTGTGGGAACACAAACGAAAAATAAAGGTTTCTTGAAATATATTTATCTATGTAGTGTCCACCTTGTCACAAAAATGTAGGCGACATTCATTTGTATAAGAACAGATAAGCGTATCATTAGAAATAGTGGTACGCTTATTTTTTTCCCCTATTGCACATTTGAGTACATTGACCGTTCTTCTATATAATGAAGCCAAGAAACGGAGGTGCTGATGATGAGAGAAACAAAATACCACGCATATCTGGATAGTGAGGAAAGAACAATCCTTTTACATAGCCTTGTGGAATTGAAAAATCAACTCATTCAGCAAGGCAGATATACAGACTGTGTTGACGAGCTGATTGTCAAAGTCATAAACGCCCCTGTGAAGAAACTAAAAGTATTGGTGTAGGAGGTTGTGATGTATGACAAAGATTTTGCCGAGCTTGTGAAAATTGCAACGGAGAAATTAAAAGAGGATACCGTCTATAAAATGCTCACACGCAGCGAGGATTATCAAAAAGAAAGTGCCGAAAGGGATAAGGCTGAACGAAACTATGAACAACTTGATTTGACAATGGAACAGAGAAAGGTCTGTGATATTTTTTTAGATTACAGAGATAGGCAGAGCTTGGAATACTCTGATTATTCCTATTTGGCAGGCTTATATGATGCGTTCCGTATCATGGCGGTCATTTTCCCCGATAGGTGGGATATGGAGCAGATACAGAAAGTCTTATCCATAATTAAAAATTGAATATAGAAATAGATACATAGCCGATTGGTGTAACAGCCAGTCGGCTTTTTTGCGTTCACTGCAACATTCAGAGCGAAGTACATAGCCGCCTTTGACAAAGCGGCTAAATAAAAGCGAAAGGAGGACGCTATATGTCAAATTGCAAAGTGATCGCTCTGACCAATCAGAAAGGCGGTGTCGGTAAGACTACCACAGCCGTCAATCTGGGTGTGTGTTTATCGAAGCAGGGGAAGAAAGTCCTGCTTGTGGATGCAGACGCACAGGCGAATCTTACAATGTCGCTTGGCTATCCACGACCAGATGATTTGCCCATATCCCTTGCGACGATTATGCAGGACATCATCGACGATAAACCTTTTGATGTTCAGAAAGGTATCCTGCATCACAGCGAGGGTGTTGATCTGTTACCCTCAAATATTGAGTTATCAGGTCTGGAAGTAAGGCTTATCAATGCAATCAGCCGTGAGCGTGTTCTGACGACCTGTATTAACGAGGTCAAAAAGAATTACGACTATGTGCTTATTGACTGTATGCCGAGCTTGGGTATGCTGACAATCAACGCATTGGCGGCGGCTGACAGCGTGGTTATTCCGACACAGCCGCATTATCTTTCTGCAAAAGGTCTGGAGTTATTGCTTCGCTCTGTGTCAAAAGTCAGGCGGCAGATCAATCCCCATCTTCGGATTGAAGGCATCTTAATGACGATGGTAATGCCACGCACGAACATTTCTAAGGAAGTGACCGCATTGGTAAGGAGTGCATACGGTCAGAATATCAAAGTTTTTGATGCTCAGATACCACATTCTATCCGTGCAGTAGAAGCTACCGCAGAGGGAAAGAGCATTTTCGCCTATGACAAAGGCGGTAAGGTTGCCGCAGCTTATGAGCAGTTCGGAAAGGAGGTGGCAGATATTGGCGAGAAACAGAAAAAGCAGCATCGAGCTGACCGCATACGATGACCTTTTTCAGACAGACGAAAGCCGTGCAGAAGCGGCATTAAGTAAGATAAGGGATATTCCCATTTCTGAAATTGATGAGTTTCCAGACCATCCCTTTAAGGTTTTAATGGATGAGGATATGGAACAGCTTGTTGACAGCATTAAAAGAAACGGTGTAATGACACCTGCGACTGTCCGTTTGAAGGAGGACGGCAGATATGAGCTGATTAGCGGTCACAGGAGAAAAAAGGCTTGTGAGCTTGCGGGGCTTGATACGCTGAGATGTGAGGTCAAGGAGTTTTCCCGTGATGAAGCCATTATTGTAATGGTGGAAAGTAACCTGCAAAGAACGACTATTTTGCCGAGTGAAAAGGCGTTTGCCTATAAAATGCGGTTGGAAGCGATGAATAGACAAGGACAGCGGAGTGATTTAACTTCGTCCCCATTGGGGACAAAGTTGAGGTCTGATGCCGAGCTTGCCGAAAAAGTTGGTGAAAGTCGTAATCAGATACAACGCTATATCCGCTTAACCGAGCTTGTACCTGAAATTCTGCAAATGGTGGATGAGCGTCAGATTGCGTTCCGTCCTGCGGTGGAAATTTCTTATCTTTCCGAGGAACAGCAATATACTCTGCTTGAAGCGATGGAATATAATGACGCCACGCCCTCACTTGCACAGGCTATCAAAATGAAAAAGTATATGCAGGAGGGAAAGCTGACCGATGGGGTAATCAGTTCCATTATGGAAGAAGAAAAGCCAAACCAGAGAGAAAAGCCTGCTTTCCGTGATGAAAGGATAACCAAGCTCATTCCCAAATCTGTACCCAAAGGGAAAGAATCCGATTTTGTGGTCAAGGCGTTGGAGTTTTATAACCGCCATCTGCAAAGAAGCAAGGCACAGGAACGATAGCCACACATCAAGGGACAGGTCTGTCTGCTTGGGTGGATAGCCTTTTTTTCGCTTTCCCCCTCTCCACACCTCTCCCCCTTAATACTGCCAGTTACTATCCGAGAAAAGAAAAATGATAAGCTGCCAGAGGGCGGCTTTTTTCGGTTAGCAGGCAACATCTATTTTCAATATCAACAGGAGGTAAATGATGAAATTCAAAAAAATATTCCAAAAGGCTGCGGCTGTTGTGATGGCTGCGGTTACGGTATTTTCCGTACTGCCTGCCACCACAGCCTTTGCAGCCGTAGGAGATGTTGGTACGATTTCCTTTTCACACACTTATGACGGGAACGGAAATGCAATGAGGTACAATTCAAGTGCCAACATCAACGGTTATATCGCAGGCGGTACGGGTGACTACAAATACCGTATGTTTGTGGATGGCGACACAGCATTTTGTTTACAGCCAGGTGTACCGCTAAAAACGGGCAACACCTTGAAAGAAGCATCTTCCGAAGCATGGAACGCTCTTTCGGGAAGCCAGAAAAAAGCAGTTGGGCTTGCCCTGCTCTATGGGTATCAGGGAAACCGAGGAAATCTGTCTGGATCAGACGATGAGAAATGGCTTGCGACCCAGACTCTTGTATGGGAGTTTGTTACGGGATGCCGTGAAGCCACAGGCTCATACCGCCAGACAAGCAGCACCGTGTACAGCCTGCACTTTGGTTCTCATTATCCAAACAGCGGAGCAAAGAAAGTTTATGACCAGATTGTTTCGCTGATGAGTAAACACAATACCATTCCGAGCTTTATGTCAGGCAGCAAAGACGATATTACAAAGGAGCTTGTCTATAAAGACGGGAAATACAGTCTAACGCTGACAGATAAAAACGGTGTACTGTCCGAGTATTCCTTTGCAAGTTCCAGCGATGCAGTCAGCGTAGCAAAATCTGGAAATAAGCTCACGCTCACATCAAAGAAAGCCTTTCATGGTTCTGTAAGGATTACAGCAACCCGAAACGGAGTGCCTGTGGTTAGTCAGAGTGCCAAACTGATTGCTTATGGTGATCCGAACTTGCAGGATGTTATTACAGGTGTAGAAAACGCTTCTCCTGTATCTGCCTATCTCAATGTGGAAACACCGACAGGCACGATTGCCCTGAAAAAGACTTCTGAGGACGGCGTTGTAGCAGGCATTCAGTTTACCATCAAGGGTGAGGGTATCAATAAGACGGTAACGACCGATGAAAATGGAAATATCACAGTAGAAGGTCTGTTCCCTGCCACTTATACCATCACAGAGCAGACCATTGACCGTTATGAACCACAGCAGACCCAGACGGTAACACTCATCGGCGGCAAGACAACCACAGTCAACTTCAACAACACCTTAAAGCGTGGCAGCCTTGAAGTAGTCAAGACTTCCGAGGACAATCTGGTGGAGGGCGTGAAATTCCATTTGTACGGCACATCCCTTAGCGGACTTGCAGTCGATGAGTATGCTGTAACCGATGGAAAAGGTGTAGCCAAGTTTGAGGATGTCCTGATCAGCGGCGATACCCCGTATGTGCTTGAGGAAGTGGATACGGCAATCCGCTATGTTGTTCCTGCATCCCAGACCGCACCGATTGAATGGAATAAGGTTACAAACCGCAGTTTCCAAAATATTCTCAAGAAATTCAATGTGACAGTAACTAAGACCGATGCAGAAACAGGAACACCGCAGGGGGACGCATCTTTGGCAGGTGCGATTTATGGCATTTACAAGGGCGAAGAACTGATTGACACCTACACCACCGACGAAAACGGTCAGTTTACGACCAAGTATTATGTGTGCGGCAATGACTGGACAATCCGTGAAATCAGTCCGTCCGAGGGCTATCTTCTTGACCCGACCATTCATAAAGTCGGTGCAGAGCCAGAACTTTATGAGGTGGAATATAATTCTGCAAAAAATGATGTGAATGAGCAGGTTATCAAGGGAAATATCGCTATTATCAAGCATACCGATGACGGCGAAACAGGCATCGAAACGCCAGAAGAAGGTGCTGTCTTTGAGGTATTCCTTAAATCGGCAGGCAGCTTTGATCAGGCAAAAGAAAGTGAGCGTGACAAGCTCGTTTGTGATGAGAACGGTTTTGCCCAGACAAAAGATATGCCTTATGGCATTTATACGGTAAAACAGACTTCTGGATGGGAAGGGCGTGAGCTGATGAAGCCGTTTGATGTGTTTATCAGTTCCGACGGTCAGACCTACCGCTATCTTATCAACAATGCCAACTTTGAAAGCTATATCAAGGTTGTGAAGAAAGATGCGGAAACAGGGAAAACCATCCCGTATGCAGGGGCAGGCTTCCAGATTTACGACCCGAACGGCAACCTTGTGACAATGACTTTCACTTATCCAGAAGTGACAACCATTGATACTTTCTATACTACCGCAGATGGCGAGTTGATCACCCCGCAGGCTTTGGAATACGGAAAAGGCTATTCCCTTGTGGAAGTACAAGCCCCATACGGCTATGTGCTTGACTCCAAACCTGTGTATTTTGATGTGGTGCAGGAAAATTCGGAGGAAGAAAGCGGAATTACCGTGATTGAGGTAGTACGATCCAATCTGGCACAAAAAGGTACGATTACCGTAGAAAAATCTGGAGAGATTTTCTCAAGCGTATCGGAAAACAACGGAATGTATCAGCCAAACTTTGCCGTAGGAAATCTGGAGGGTGCGGTTTATGAGATTACCGCAGCCGAGGATATTGTAACCTTAGAGGGAACAGTCAGAGCAAAAAAAGGTGAGGTGGTAGATACCCTGACCACAGGTGCAGACGGTACGGCAAAATCAAAGGAATTATATCTTGGAAAATATGAAGTGAAGGAAGTGACAGCACCGAATGGTATGGTGCTGAATGATGAAATTCACTCCGTTGAGCTTGTCTATGCAGGACAGGAAATTTCAGTAACAGAAACCGAAACGAGCTTTTACAACGAGCGTCAGCGTGTGGAAATCGACCTTGTAAAGAGCCTTGAAACCGATGAGCATTTTGGTGTGGGCAATAACGGGGAAATCTTTGATGTTGCCTTTGGGCTATATGCAGAAAAAGAACTGACTGCCGCAGACGGTACGGTCATCCCTGCTGACGGACTGATTGAGATCATTACTCTTGATGAGAATGGAAAAGGAAAGGTTAAGACTGACCTTCCGATGGGCAATTACTATGTGAAAGAGATTGCAGCAAACGAAGAGTATCTTACAAGTGATACGAAATACCCTGTAAACTTTGAATATGCAGGACAGGATACCGCCATCGTCCACCTTGCAGTCAATGACGGCGAAGCCATTGAAAACAAGCTGATTTATGGTTCTGTAAGCGGAAAGAAAACCGATGAGGACGGCAAGGGCTTAGGTGGTGCTTTCATCGGCATTTTTAAGACCGGCACAGAAGAATTTACAAAAGAAAATGCGATTTTAACTACCACATCAAAGGATGACGGTAGTTTTTCTTTTGCCAAAGTGCCGTATGGTTCTTGGATTATCCGAGAGGTAGAAAGTCCGAAAGGCTTTGTACTGTCCGAGGAAGAAATTCCTGTTACGATCGGCAAGGTGGATGAAGTTGTGGAAATCCAGCTTGTGAATGAATTTATCACAGGCAATATTGAGCTTACCAAAGTTGATAAGGATTATCCTGACAATAAGCTGACAGGTGCAGTTTTTGAAGTCTTTGCCGATACCAACAAAAACGGCGAGTACGACAAGGAAGATGAGCTGCTTAGCGAAATGTCTGAGCTTGGCGGCGGCATCTACCAGATGAGCGAGCTTCGATACGGAAAATATTTTGTCCGTGAAAAGACAGCACCAGAGGGCTTTGTTCTTGATGAAAATGTCTACACCGTATCCATTGAGGAAAATGGCAAGACCTATGTGGTGGAAAATGAAGCAGGCAAAGGCTTTGTCAATGCCCCGCAGTCAGGCAGTCTTAAAATTGTCAAAACATCTTCCGATGGCAAGGTGGAAGGCTTCTCTTTCCGAGTGACAGGTGCAAATGGATATGACCAGACTTTTAAGACCGACAAAAACGGAGAAATCGTGATTGAAAACCTGCGTATCGGAGAATACACCATTTCCGAGGTCAGCGATAAGGCATCGGCAAACTATATCCTGCCTGCCGAAAAACAGATTACGGTCAAAGTGGAATCAACTACGGTTGTCCAGATGCACAATGAACTGCGTGACACCCCGAAAACAGGCGATGACTTCAATCCGTTCCTCTGGGGAGGACTGGCGGCAATCTCCCTCATTGGTGCAGGTACGCTCTTGATCGCAGGGCTGAAAAAGAAGAAGGAGGACTAAGGAATGGAAGCAAAGACGGTAATCGCCATTGTGCTTGTGATGTTCATTGTGGGCGGAGCAATCTGGCTGAACATCCGTAACCGAAAGAAGAAGTAAAGTGTCTGGGGGCAGCCTTTTCGGGCTGTCCCCTTTCCATATACGGAGGTATGTATGCAGAAATTGAGAACCATTGAGGATAAGGTGCGAGCCATTCTGAAAAAGGACGAAGAAGCCAGAAATGACGATATGGTGCTGTATCTGAAAGTATGCAACAGCTATTTTAAGGACGCAGGGGCGATGCCCTTTGCGGAAGTGATGTCGCAGTACCGTTATCTGGGACTGCCGAGCTTTGAGAGCGTGGGCAGGACACGCCGAAAGCTGCAGGCAGAACATCCAGAGCTTTTAGGCAGTGTCCGTATCCAGAAACTCCGTGCCAAGCGGGAACAAGATTACAGGCGTTACGCCAAAGAATGAGAGGTGGCTTATGAGCGAAGAAAAACGAATAAATGGCGGTTATGAAATTATTGAGAGCTGTCAAATCGGGCGTACAGAGCTTGTTATCGGGCATAACTCCAAAGCCCCGAACCCTTATGTGTGTTGGTACTGTAAGGACGGATCAGATTATTTCTGGGGGTATTATTGCAATCAGCTTTCCGAAGCAAGGGATAAGCTGAATGAACGCTATCAGAACGAGTGCAGGATGCCCTATAACCAACCAGAAAAGAAACAGAGGAATCACAATGACCGAGAACGCTAAGAAAAAATATGATTGTGCGACCTGCCCTTATCCCCGCTATAAGGAAGGGACGGTTATTTTCTGCGATGTATGTATGCAGAAGATTTTAGACAGGAAGAAAGAAAAACAGCGACAGGAGGAACGCTGATATGGAGATACGACCATTAACCCCGACAGAACAGAAATACACTTATGCCCAAAGTATGCAGATTGAGGGGCAGACAGGTACAATCGGACATCTGCGTGGCGATTTTGCAACAACAGGCTATGGCTTTTATACCACTTGGTTTGATACCAGACCCCAATGGAAATCGGACGAATTTAAGGCAGACCTTGATACTGTCATCAATGCTTTGCGGGAGGATAAGGGACTTTTGCACAACCGTTATGATATGGGTGCTTTTGCAAGGAAATACCCTGAAAGTGCGATGAAAGGGAATTATTGTACGGAATATGGTTTTCGTGTGGACACAGGAAAGCACGCTTTTCTATTTCGGTGCAATCCCACTAAAGGCGATTATAACTTTTACTGTTATTGCTATGTGAAGGAATGGCTGAATCAGCACATGGAAAAAGCAGAGCAGGGCATCCGTTTTATGGATACGCAGTATAAAGAATTGTTCCGTATCCCAGACGGTGGGAAGATTATGGTAACGACCGCTTGGGGCGAAAAACGGGAATACACCTGCCGTTTTATTGACGAATACCATACGGAGGTCGGTAACAACCTGTATCATATCGGTGAGTTTGCCGAGTTTCTGCACAAAAACAGTGCAGTTTGTGAGCCGATCAGTAAAGAGCCGCAGGCAACAAAAGCACCGAAACACAAAGACTATGAACGATAGGAGGAATAGGACAATGGCAGTCAACCAGAAAGCGGTAAAGGTTTTGAATAAAGTCTTTGAAGCAGGCTTTGCAGATGAAAAGGCAATCGCTTCTATGACAATGGACGATATTCTTTCCATGCAGGGCATTACGGTGGCAGATATTGCCCTGATCAACGACCTGCAAAAGAGTATCAAATCGAACAAGGTCATTTCCTTTCTTGGTGGTGGTATGAATGAGTGAAAAAAGAATGATCCATTTCAAAAATGAAGAAAACGGGATTGAAGTTTCTATTCCAGACGGAGGTATGCTTCGGCTGTTTTCTGAAAACGGGGATGCACAATGTGTCCTTTGCCGCTATGTAGATGAAAACCACACAGAGATTGACGGTGTGCTGTATGACACCAAAGACTTTATCAGACGAATGAAACACAATAAAATCAGTTACGCCCCTGCCTGATCGCAGGGCAGATAACAAGGAGGTGTAAAGAAAATGGCTGCAAAGTATCAGCTAATCACGGAGCTGTATCGGCGAACAGGCGTGTCGGTTGCGAAAAGTCCGCAGGCGTGGCAGAGTTTTCTGTCCTCTGCCTGCCGCAACTATAAGTGCCGCTTTGACGAACAGCTCTTAATCTATGCTCAACGCCCCGATGCCGTAGCTGTGGCAGAACTTGGCACTTGGAATAAGCTCTTTAAGCGTTGGGTAAACAAAGACAGCAAAGGGATTGCCGTGTTCGACCCGAAAGGTCGCAGGAACACGCTGAAATACTACTTTGATATATCCGATACCCACGAGGGTTATTATGGCAGCCGTCCTGTTCCGATCTGGCAGATGGATGAGCGATATGAGCAGGCAATAAAAGAAAGGCTTTCTGACCGTTTCGGAGAGCTTGAGGAAACAGACTTGGCGGAAACACTTTTTAAGACTGCTGAGAACGCTGTGGAGGACAATCTTCCCGATTACCTGTCACAGCTCAAAGGCGTAACCCAAGACAGTTTTTTAGAGGAACTGGACGAATACAATATTGAAGTGTTGTATAAGCGGCTTGCGGTCAACAGCGTGGCATTTATGTTGATGAGCCGCTGCGGTCTGGATGTGAAGGAATATTTTGACCGAGAAGATTTTGCCGACATTGTGAATTTCAATACGCCCCATACGATAAATGCAATCGGGATTGCCACGAGCGATATATCGGAGATGGCACTTCGGGAAATTTCCGCAGCTATCCGAAATGTGCAAATGGAAGCAAGAGAAGAAAACCGCACCTTTGCACCAAAGTCCCAATCCCGTTATGATGTAGGCAGAAAACAGCCCGAAAGGAGTGAAAATAATGAGCAAAATCACATACACAAGGCAGGGGGATTATCTTATTCCAGACCTAACATTACCGACAGAGCCAGAGCTTCCGCTTGGCAGATACGCTATGATGCACAGGGAGTATCTGGAACAGCACAAGAGAGTGACCTATCTGAACCTGCTGACAGCGGGGATGCTAAATCAGCATCTTTACGAGGTGGAACAGACAGCACTCAAACGGTTGGAGCTTTTGACGAAACAGCTCTCAATGGAACAGGGCGTGACGGAGGAACTGAAGGAAAAAGCCCCGATGCAGTGGGTAGGATTGATGAACAACATCCGCAGCCAAGCGGAGGAGGTCATCTTGACGGAACTGATTTACAGCTAAGCATTGCCAATGAGGAAGAAGTAAGTGCCAATCTTCCAACGGTTGAACAGCAGATAGAAAGGATCACACAGGCAGAGGATGAAAAGTCCTCTGCTTTTGTCGTTTCACAGGAAGATATTGACTCTGTTCTGCAAATGGGCAGTAGTTATGATAAGAGCAAATACCGCATCTATCGTCAGCTTCAGAAAAATAGTGACAGCAAAACAAACATTGAATTTCTCAAAAAGGAATATGGTACAGGCGGCGGAACACACATTTTTCCAGACGGGACACAGGGCGGAAGATGGGCAGACAGTAAAGGAATCGCCATTGAAAAACAGGGTTCTTATACTGATCCAGATCTGCGATTATCTTGGTCGAAGGTGGAAAAACGCTTGCGTGAGCTTATCAAGAATGACCGCTATTTAAACCCAAAAGAAAAAAACCATTATGCGGACTATCTGGAACAGGTATCTGCACCGCAGTATGAAATCGACACCCAGAGAAAACTTGCAAGACAACGGTTTATCCAGTCTAAGCAGGCACTTTCCCCTGCTGACAAACGGGACAGCCTTGCCCTGCGTCTGTCTGATTTTATCCGTGATTTGGACGGTTATGAAAAAGAGCTTTTGTCGCAGGTAAATCGTACCGACCTTGCCAATATAAATGACAGGCAGATGGAGGAACAGCTTTCTGATCCTGCGACGGTGCAACAGCTTCTTGATTTTCTGGTTTTGGTACAAGGTAAAACGAGCGACACTTACAGCCGCAGTAATGCGTGGTATTTTTCCAAAGAACTGACGGAACTGCATCCAATGCACTACCTCTGTCACGAGGGCGATGTGGTGTATCTGGGGGCAGACAAATATGAAGTGCAGTCGGTGACTGAGGATAGGGTGACTTTGCAGAATGTGCAGTTCCCGATTTTGATGCAGGCGTACAATCATACGAAGCTAAGCGAACTTCTGAACAAAAACCCTGCTAATGACCATCTCAAAGTCGTAGTAACCGACAGTCAGAAATCAGAAACACTCACCGAGAAAAAGCCTGACAGCTTAGAATTTTCTATCGGCTTTTCCGAGCATCCCTGCTTTTATGCAGACGGATTAGACGATGATATTGAGATCAGTTTTGCATTAGGAAATAAACTGCTCGGTATTTTGGATGAGAAACAGCACCGTGAAAGGCAGGATGAGAGTAAAAAAGTCGGGTGGTATAAAAAAACGGACTTTCAGATAAACGCAGTAATCAATGGAGAAAACTTCCGATATGATGGGCGATTTGACATCGGTGACGGTGAGGGCGATTTAATTGCTCATTTGAAAAACCATTATGACTATTGCCTGTCGCCGAACTGTCCGTTTATCCCAGAGTGGAAAAAGCAGGGCGAGGATGCGTATCGGAAAAGGATGGAAAGCCTGCGGTGGGGGCGTGAGGTGTTTATTCCCTATTTGGAACAGCACACCGAATTGTCGCAAGAAGATGAAATGCAGCTTGATGCATTTATGGCGTCTGAAAGTTATTGGTATAAAGAGAAAGAAGAACTATTAGAGCAGGCTAAAAAATTCATTGATGACTATGCCTATAAAAAATATGGTCAATCTGATAGGGTGGATTATTCTGACCTGTCAAAAATAGAGATTGCGACGGCTACTACTGAGGATGGTCAGCGTAAGTTTATGGTTATGCTCGATCTTGAGAACTACCGTATGAAATTTTATGAGAATGGTAAATGCACGGATTATACAGAGTATCTTAG
Organism: Mediterraneibacter sp. 210702-DFI.5.30; assembly: GCF_020560115.1. Taxonomy (NCBI): domain Bacteria; kingdom Bacillati; phylum Bacillota; class Clostridia; order Lachnospirales; family Lachnospiraceae; genus Mediterraneibacter; species Mediterraneibacter sp. 210702-DFI.5.30. The sequence continues at coordinate 131,335 of NZ_JAJCME010000004.1, read as the reverse complement.
CCTTGCTGATATGATAGCAGCCGACATTTCTCATTCAGATTTTGAAAGTTTCGTGTTAGAACGGGCTGAAAAATATAATCAACTTTATCGTGATGAAAAGACCGAAGAAGTACCAAAAGATACGGATAGATTAAATGCAAGAGAACTGGAAAGCTCAAGGGAACAGTTGAGTGAGCCAATAGATGATGACTTTATCGGCAGGGAAATTGTTCTTGATAACCGCCGTTATGTGATTGAGCGTATCAGCGAAATCAGCGGTGATGTGTCAATGCGGGATGTAACTTTCCAAAATCAAGCAGGTATTCCGATAAACCGTGTGGAGAAAATCGGTTATATTCGCAGCCTTTTGGAACAGGAAGTATTACCACCCGAAAAAGAAAATGTAGATGTTCCCGTTCCGTCTGATGACCGTCGAAACTTCCGTATTACGGATGATGCTTTAGGAGTAGGCGGTGCAAAGGAGAAATTCAGAAACAACATCGCAGCGATCCAGACACTTCACGAGCTTGAGATTGAAAACCGCCTTGCAACGCCAGAGGAACAGGAAATTCTCTCAAAGTATGTCGGATGGGGCGGTCTGTCACAGGCATTTGATGAAAATAATGCGGCGTGGGCAGATGAGTTTATAGAGCTTTATGAGAACCTCTCCCCAGAGAAATATCGTGCGGCAAAGGAATCGACACTTACAGCCTTTTATACTCCGCCCGTGGTAATCAAGGCGATGTATGAGGTGCTTGACCGTCTGGGCTATGAGAAAGGAAATATGTTAGAACCGTCCTGTGGCACAGGAAACTTCTTTGGTCTGCTCCCTGAAAAGATGGCAGGCTCAAAGCTCTATGGCGTGGAGCTTGATGATCTGACTGGCAGGATTGCAAAGCAGCTTTACCAGAAAGCCACCATCGCCGTACAGGGGTTTGAAGATACCAAACTGCCAGACGACCATTTTGATGTGGTGCTTGGTAATGTACCTTTTGGAGATTTTCGGGTCAACGACAGCCGTTACGAACAGCAGAAATTCCTTATCCATGACTATTTCTTTGCAAAAGCCCTTGATAAAGTAAAAGCAGGCGGCGTTGTAATGTTTCTTACCTCAAAAGGCACAATGGATAAGGCAAGTCCCGAAGTACGAAAATATATCGCCCAAAGAGCCGAGCTTTTAGGGGCGATACGGCTTCCAGACAACACCTTCAAAGCCAATGCGGGAACGGAAGTTACAAGTGACATTTTGATCTTAAAAAAGCGTGACCGAGTTATGGAGATAGAGCCAGAGTGGGTACACCTTGACACGGACGAGAATGGTATCACAATGAATCGCTATTTTGTAGAGCATCCAGAGATGGTGCTTGGGACAATGCAGATGGAAAGCAACCGTTTCGGTATGGATACTGCCTGTAAAGCAGACAAGGAACATTCCCTTTCCGAGCTTTTATCGGAAGCAGTGCAGCGTATCAATGGGGAAATCACAGTACAGGAAAATCAGATTGATGAAATCTCCGATGAACAGGCAGAGAGTATTCCTGCCGACCCTTTGGTACGGAACTTTTCTTATACTTTAGTGGATGGCAAGGTTTACTTCCGAGAAAATGATGTGATGACCCCTGCCAAAGTATCTATGACTGCCGAAAATCGTATCAAGGGATTGGTGGAGATCAGGGACTCTGTCCGCAGGCTCATTGACTACCAGACCAACGATTACCCTGATGAAGTGATACGCAGGGAGCAGGAACAGCTTAACCGCTTGTATGATACCTTTACGGGGAAGTACGGGCTTATCAATAACCGAGGGAATTATCTTGCCTTTGCGTCCGATGAAAGCTACTTCCTGTTATGTTCCCTTGAAGTGCTTGACGATGACGGAAAATTTAAGCGGAAAGCGGATATGTTCACGAAACGGACGATTAAACCGCACCGTACTGCAACTTCTGTGGAAACCGCAAGTGAAGCCCTTGCCCTTTCTATTGGAGAAAAAGCCTGTGTTGATTTAGGGTATATGGAACAGCTTACAGGGAAAACACAGGAGAAACTGATTGCAGATTTGCAGGGCGTTATCTTTCGTGTACCCAATGCCGAGCCTGCCCGTTATGTGACTGCGGATGAGTACCTTTCTGGGAATGTAAGGGAAAAGCTGACGGTTGCAGAAATTGCGGCAAAGCAAGACCCGTCGCTGTCAGTCAATGTGGAAGCCTTAAAACAGGTTATTCCCAAAGACCTGCCTGCCAGTGAAATCGCTGTGCGTCTTGGTACGACTTGGATACCGCAGGAGGATATTCAGCAATTTGTGATGGAACTTTTAACCCCGTCACAACACGCAAGAAACAGGATCAAAGTCCGTTATACACCATATAATGGCGATTGGTTTATCGAAAATAAAACTTCCGATTACGGGAATGTCAAGGCGGACAGCACTTACGGTACGAAAAGAGCTTCCGCCTATCGTATTATTGAGGACACGCTGAATCTGAAAGATACCCGTATTTTTGATTATGTGTATGATGAACACGGAAACAAAAAAGCGGTGTTCAATCATAAGGAAACCACAGCGGCACAGGCAAAGCAGGAAGTGATTAAACAGGCGTTTCAGGATTGGATATGGAAAGACCCTGAGCGAAGGAACCGCCTTGTCCGTTACTATAACGACACTTTCAACAGTATCCGCACCCGTGAGTATGATGGAAGCCATATCACTTTTGGCGGGATCAGTCCAGAAATTCAGTTAAGACCGCATCAAGTGAACGCTATTGCCCATATCCTTTATGGCGGGAATACACTTCTTGCCCATAAGGTAGGTGCAGGCAAGACCTTTGAAATGGTCGCTGCCGCACAGGAGAGCAAGCGTCTGGGACTGTGCAATAAGTCTATGTTTGTTGTGCCAAACCACTTAGTCGGACAATGGGCGTCGGAGTATTTAAGGCTGTATCCCTCTGCCAATATCCTTGTGACGACCAAACAGGACTTTGAAACAGTGAACCGAAAAAAGTTTTGTTCCCGTATTGCCACAGGCGACTATGATGCGGTCATCATCGGACATTCCCAGTTTGAAAAAATCCAGATGAGCATGGAACGCCAAAGGGAGCAGCTTCAGAAACAGCTTGACGATATTGAGCGTGGGATTGAAGATGTGCAGAAATCAAATGGCGAGCAGTTCACAGTCAAGCAGCTTATGAAAACAAGGAAAGCCATTGAAGCAAAGTTAAAAAAACTCAACGATACCAAACGAAAGGATAATGTGATTGACTTTGAGCAGTTAGGCGTTGACAGGCTTTTTATTGACGAGAGCCATTTTTACAAAAACCTCTACCTCTATACCAAGATGCGAAATGTGGGCGGTATTGCCCAGACCGAAGCCCAGAAGTCAAGTGACCTCTTTATGAAATGCCGCTATTTGGACGAAATCACAGGCAACCGTGGCACGATATTCGCTACGGGGACGCCGATCAGTAACTCAATGGTGGAGATGTATTCTGTACAGAGATACTTGCAGTATGATACACTTGTAAGGAACGGTTTGCAGCATTTTGACAGTTGGGCGTCCACTTTTGGTGAAACTATCACAGCATTAGAGCTTGCCCCTGAAGGGACAAACTACCGAGCAAAGACAAGGTTTGCGAAATTTTATAACCTGCCAGAGCTGATGTTAATGTTTCGGGAGGTGGCAGACATTCAGACTGCCGATATGTTAAAACTCCCTGTGCCAAAGGTCAACTATCACAATATCAAGACCAAGCCAAGCGAGATACAGACAGAAATGGTAGCTTCTCTTGCTAAGCGGGCAGAAAAGATACGGGCAAGGCTTGTTGAGCCACAGGTCGATAATATGTTGAAAGTGACCAATGACGGACGCAAACTTGCCCTTGACCAGAGAATGATTGACCCGATGCTGCCTGATGACCCAGAAAGCAAAGTCAACACCTGTATCGACAATGTGCATCGCATTTGGGGAGAACACGCTGATACAAAAGCGGCACAGCTTATATTCTGCGACCTTTCTACGCCAAAGAATGATGGCTCATTTAATGTCTATGATGATATACGGGAGAAGTTGATCCGCCGTGGCGTTCCTGCCGAGCAGATACGCTTTATCCACGAAGCGACCACCGATGTACAGAAAAAGGAGTTATTTGCGAAGGTTAGAAGCGGCGAGGTTCGTATTTTGTTAGGTTCTACCCAGAAGATGGGGGCAGGTACGAATGTGCAGGACAGGCTTGTGGCACTCCATAATTTAGATTGCCCTTGGCGACCAAGCGATTTGGAACAGCGGCAGGGGCGTATTGAACGGCAGGGCAATATGTTCCCAGAGGTGGAGGTTTACCGTTATGTAACGGAGCAGACCTTTGATGCCTATCTCTATCAGTTGGTGGAAAGCAAGCAGAAATTTATCAGCCAGATCATGACGAGCAAAAGCCCTGTCCGTTCCGCAGAAGATGTGGATGAGGTTGCCCTTTCCTTTGCGGAGGTCAAAATGCTTGCCACAGGGGACGAGCGTTTCAAAGAAAAGATGGACTTGGATATGCAGGTATCGAAGCTCAAGGTGCTAAAGCAGAGTTACCTTAATCAGCATTATGAGCTTGAGGACAGAGTGTTGCAGCACTTTCCGAAAGAAATAAAACAGCTTGAGCAGCTTATTTCTGCCTATGGGTGTGATGTTCCCCTGCTTGAACAGCATAAACCAAAGGGCGAGGATCGGTTTTGCCCAATGACTTTGCAGGGTGTGACTTACACAGAAAAAGCCGATGCAGGCAAGATGCTTCTTGCAATCTGTAAGGAATATCCGCTGACACAGCCGAAAGAAATCGGCAGCTATCGAGGGTTTCAGATGGAGATTTACTATGATACGGTCAATACCCATTATTGCCTGAACTTGTGCGGCAAGACAAAACACAAGGTCAACTTGGGCGAGGACGCTTTGGGAAATCTAACCCGAATAGAAAACGAGCTTGCCAGAATCCCCGATAAGCTGGAAGCGGCAAAGACCAGACGGACGGAAATTTTATCGCAGATTGAAAATGCAAAGGAAGAACTGGCGAAGCCTTTTGATTTTGAGGACGAGCTGAAAGAGAAAACGGAAAGGCTCAATGCTTTAAATATTGAGCTGAATCTGGATCAGAAAGACCCTGCGGTACTTGATGCAGAGCCAGAGGAAACAAATGAACTACCCGAAAGAAAAGCGGCTGACCGTGAGCGATAATCTTCTTTTGCACATTTGAAAAGCCGTTATTTGGGCGGTATAATGGGAAAAGATTGAATAATCGGAGGTGGAAAAATGTCTTTGGAATTTCAGTTTGAAACATTTGTAGATGTGTACCACAGCATCTTTTCCGAATATCTAAGCTCTGTTATCGCCAAGCTGCCGAAAGAAAATGAGAAGTACCGTGCCATGAAAGAAGAACTCTCAAGCCTGTATGACAAATATCCGAAAATCTTGGACATTTTTGATATGGATAAGGCGGAGGGACTTTCTGCTGAAGAATGTGCAGGACTTGTAGAAGCCTTGCAGCTTCGGAATGAGCTTACCGATATGGAACTGCAATCGGTTTATTTTCGGGGCTGCTATGATGGTGTGGGGTATCTGAAAAAAGCAGGAATTTTGTAATGAAATGATTGAGGAAAGGCGGCGTTGGTGTGAAGCTGACGCCGCTTTTTACATAGTTAAGAAATAGAAAAAAATAAAATAATATGATACAATCATATAAAGGTTAAATATTTGGAGGATCGATATAAATATGTTAAAAGACTGGAATTTTTGGCTTTCGATAGTAACGGTGGTAGCTGCTGTTATTGCCTTAATGCAAACGAAACAGCAGATTAAATTGAGTAATAAGCAGCATCTGTTTGATAAAAGAGTAGAGCAGTACCTAATAGCTAAGGGGCTTATTCAACTATATGAAAATAATGATACAATATTAGTATTTAAAGAAAATGAACCAATATTATCAATAGATTTCATATTTATGCAGATGACGAACAATACTTATATGGAACAAATGGTAGATGTAATATCGCATCCTTTAGAAGAACCTTATCATAAGAAATTTTTAATTAGACTGGAGGAACTCAAAGAAATTTCTACAAAAATTAAGTTTATTTTTAGTGGTAAAGAAGCTATCCTTTTAGGCGATTACATTTTACATTATCAAGAGTTGTTATTTAAGATGTATCAGTATCAAATACTATTGGGAAAGTTAAAAGATGCATCTCAAGAGTTTCGATTAACTATTGAAAAAGCCAGAGAAACAGTTGGAGAAAATCAATATCGAGAAGAATTACAAAAAGCGGTTGACAATTTGAAACAGGCTTATGATGTGCTTAAAAAGGGAAAAGTTGAAGAAAAAATTGAACAGCAGATCACATTGAGATAAATAAAGGTGGAAAAACTGATATATAATTAAAAAAATAGTTTGAGGTGTGGTATGAATGAAAAGAATAGAAATATAGAATATGAACAATTGGCTAAAAAGATGCAAAAAGTTGCAGATGAAATTACTCGTAATTTTCCTTTAAATAATATACTTCCACAGATGAAAATAATACAGGAGAAAATATCAAATTTAAGAATGTTCCCAATTTCGGAAGAATTGCAAACATTTATTTTAGAAGCAAAAGCAAGTGAAAATTTGTCGCATGAAGATTTTATGAATAAATATGGAACAGAAATTGATTTATGCAAAACTGTTGGAAAAGCAGGGTGGGTTGTATCACAACATTCAAATCCAAGGGAAATTAAAGAGTGGTATCAATTAGTTATTCAAGGAAAGGAAAGTGATATCGTAGATTATTTTGATGCAAATGCTAATAACATTTTAAATAAAATCAAAAATAATTTGTCAAATACCTATATAGAAATGTCTAATTGTCGTTATTATAATAAAGGTATGGAAGCATATGATAGAGAAGATTATATGACAGCGGCAATGTATTTAGTTGCATTGTTAGAAGCGAGGATAAATGATTATATGAATTATCCAAGAAAAATGTCGTATTCAAAAAAATATTCCAAAGATGGCTTTGAACAACATTTAAATAAAGAATTTTTGAAAGCTAATTCTTTTTTTACAAAGAGATTTTTGTTTTTGGATATGTATCCATCTTTAATTGAGTTTTTGAATAGACTATTTGTAGATGGGAAATATACATTTGAAAGTAAGAGTGAACCACCATACATTAACCGTAATTGGCTTTTACATGGGAAATGTGCAAGAAATATTGAGAGATTTGAATGTGTACAAATTCTTAATGCATTAAATGTTATAGAGTTTGTATTTAAAATGCTATAAAACAAGGACTAAATTTACATAGCCGAGAGGTTTATCAAACGATAATCCCCTCGGCTTATTTTATTTTCAAGGAGGTGCAAAAGTGAATTATCAGGAGTACAAGCAATCCCTGAACCAAAGGCTGACCGACAAGGTACAGCGTGAGCTTTCGGCTTTTCAGGAGGAAATGTTAGGAAAACCGCCGCAAGAAATCTACGATGCAGCATATCAGATCACATTGAAGAATGATATTGCCGAGTGTTTTTCGGAAACAGATTATTCCCCACAGGCGGCGAAAGCTCTCTTAAAATCGCCCAATCTGTTACAAGAGGTTTATGATGAGTGGTTAGAAACCGATTATACCCATATGGAAGATTTACGCCAGACCATCACAGAATTTAAAGACTATATGGTTAAGACAGAAAAAATATTGTCTTGGGGAGAGAGGTAATAAAGAAATGAGAAGTAACAAGCCTTATGTTCCTCTTGATCCTGCACTCATCGAGCAGGCAAGACAGATTGACCTTTTAACTTATCTTAGGGACTGTGAACCGAGCAATCTTGTAAAAGTGAAAGGCACAACGAATGTGTATTGTACCGCCGAACACGACAGCCTAAAGATTTCTAATGGCAAGTGGTATTGGTGGTCGAGGGGCTTTGGCGGCGTATCTGCCCTTGATTATCTGATGAAAGTCAGAGGTTTTGGCTTTGTGGAGAGCATTGAAATTTTGACAGGCAGGGAGTTTTCTTATGTGTCGCCGCCCCCTGTTCCAAAGGAACAGAAAGAAAAAGTGCTGCTTTTACCCGACAGATATTCCAACAATGAGCAGGTCATTCACTATCTGTTCGGGCGTGGAATTGACTTGCAGATCATTCAGGAGTGCATTGATGAAGGTATCCTGTTTGAGAGTGCAGGACGATACCACAACGCTGTTTTCGTTGGTAAGGATGAAAAAGGCGTATCCAGATACGCCGCCTACCGAGGACTTGGCGGTAACTTCCGTCTGGATGCTTCGGGAAGTGACAAGCGGTATTCGTTCCGACTTCTGGCAGATAAGCCTGCAAGTTCGGTGCATTTATTTGAAGCCGCCATTGATTTACTGTCCTATGCCACTTATCTGAAATGTGAGGGAAAGGACTACAAAGGAGAAAATCTACTCTCTTTGTCGGGGGTGTATCAGCCAAAGAAAGAGCTGAAAGACAGCACCATCCCCATTGCCCTATCCACATTTTTGAAAGCAAACACGCAAATTAAAACGCTCTATCTGCATTTAGACAATGACAATACAGGCAGACGGTGTACCGCCGCCTTAAAAGTATTGTTGCAAAAAGACTATGAGATCGTTGACGCACCGCCGCCTGTCGGTAAGGATGTCAACGATTTTTTGTTGTCCTATCTGGGTATCGGACAGCAGAAAAACCATCGTGAAAGGGGGGATGCCCGTTGATTGTCGGATGATGATTTCCAGAAAGATACTAAAAATAACATCAAATTTAAGAAGGAAAGCGAGGAATTATCCAATGAAAAAATATGCAGTTACTCTTACAGGACACTATGAAAAGACCATTTCTGTTTATGCAGATACTACCGAACAGGCGGCGGAGAAAGTCAAAATCATTCTCTTTGACACCGACCTTATTTCTTTTTCTGAGGAAGATTTTGTCTGCGGAGAAGCCAAGATTGAGGATGTAGATAAGGAAGATGGAAAGGAAAAAGATACGCCCGATGAAGAGGAGGCCGAGTGTATGAACCACGAGGATTGTTCGGGATGTCCGTATCTTTGCCCAGCGTGTGGAGAATGTCTGTGTGAGTACGAGGACTAAGACAGGTCTTACCAAGCACTGAATTTGATTATCCATCTTTTGACGGATACCAAATTCGCTTGTTAGGGGAAGTCCCCTAATACCCCCAATCAAAAGAAATACCGCAAGGGTATCCCATTATGCCGTAAAGCACGGCAGGAATAAGGAAAGGAAGTGTTAAGAATGAGTGAGTGTATCTCTTTTATCATCGGCACAATGGTCGGCGGTCTGACAGGTGTTGTGCTGATGTGCTGTTTGCAGATAGGAAGGCTCTCCGACAGAAAGGGTGTGACCGATGCGTAAACGAAATGTGCAGGTACTCTTTCGGCTGACGGAGGAGGAAGCCGATGAGCTTAACGAGCTTGTGCGAAAGTCGGGGCGTTCCAAAGAAGCGTTTTTAAGGGCGATGGTGAAAGGCTACCGCCTGTGCGAAAAGCCTGTCCCAGAGTTTTACCAGATGATGCGGGAACTGTCTGCCATTGGCAACCGTGTCAATCAGCTTGCGGCAAAAGCCAACGCCCTGAACTTTGTGGATGCACCGATGCTTACGGAAGAAGCAGTTAAGTGGCGGCAGTTCCAGATGGACATTCGCAAGAAGTATCTGCTTCCGAAAAAGGGATCGGGGTAATGGCTGTCTGTGAGATATGGGATGTGAAAGGCAGGCTTGACCATCCTATCGACTACGCCAAAAACCCAGAAAAGACCGTCAATCCCAAATACACGGAAGCAGACTTGCAGGCATTAGGTGATGTGATGAAATACGCTACTAACGGAGAAAAAACGGAGAAGCAGTTTTTTGTCACAGGCGTCAACTGTGACCCTGCCACCGCAAGGGATGAAATGATGATAACGAAAGGGCAATGGCAGGATGAAAGTGAGATTGTCTGCTATCACGGCTACCAGAGCTTTAAGCAGGGCGAGGTCACGCCAGAGCAGGCTCACGAGGTCGGGGTGAAACTTGCCGAGCGTATGTGGGGCGACCGATTTCAAGTGATTGTCGCCACCCATTTGAATACGGACTGTCTGCATAACCATTTTGTGTTAAATTCCGTATCCTTTGCGGACGGGAAGCATTACCACGACAACAAGAAAAATCTGCGTCTGATCCGCAAGCGGTCGGATGAACTGTGTCGTGAGTATGCCCTGTCCGTGATTGAACAGCCAAGCGGCAGGAAGAAGCCTTACGCTCTTTATCAGGCGGAGAAGCAGGGACTTCCTACCAGAGATACGGTGGCAAGGCAGGCAGTGGACGAAGCCATCAGCAAGTCGTTTACGCTGAAAGACTTTGACCGTGAACTGTTAAAGATGGGCTACCGCATTAACTTTGACCCAAACCGTAAGTATTGGACGATCATCGGGAAAGGATGGCAAAGACCAAAACGGCTTTACAAGCTGGGCGAGGATTATACCAATGACCGCATTGTGGAGCGTATCAAGGAAAATTCCTATGCCGTCAGATTTTCACAGTTTGCCAAGTCCACAAAAGAAGTTAAGGTTTTCCGTGTCCGAGGGACAATGAAAAATGCCCGAAAGATAGGCGGACTGCGGGGGCTGTATCTTCATTACTGTTATAAGCTTGGCATCTTGCCAAAAGGCAGAAAACAAGATTATGCGAAGCTTCATTATCTTTTGAAGGACGACCTTATGAAGATGGAGATGATCGCAAAGGAAACAAGGCTGCTTTGCCGCTGTCATATTGACACCGCAGAGCAGCTTTTGTCATATAAGGCTTCTCTGACAACGGAGATGGCAGAGCTGACCGCAAAGCGTAAGGGACTTTATTCCCTCTCCCGCAAAGCAAGCGGCGAAGAAAAAGAGGCGGTCAAGGCTCAGATTTCCGAGATTACAGGGCGGCTTAATACGATACGAAAGGAGGTCAGACTGTGTGAGGGCATCGAAGTCCGAAGCGGTGTCTTAAAAGAGAAGTTGCAGACCATTCGGACAGAAGAACAGGAAACCAAACGAAAGGAGCTGATGAAGAATGAACACAGGCGGCGAAGCGGCAGAACAGATCGTCCGAATGAGCTTGGAGGGCTTTGAGGTCGCTGCCAAAATTACAGGGGCAGGGGCGAAGAATATCGCTATTCTGCTCTATACCATTCTCAAGGAAGAAAAGAAAACGAAAGGAAAGTCAAGGCTTACCAATATGCTCCGTTCTGGCAAGGAGTTGAAAGTCTTTACGGTCAGGCGTGGCGACCTGAAAAAATTTACGCAGGAAGCCAAACGGTACGGGGTTCTTTACTGTGTATTGGCTGACCGAAAAAATAAAGACCCGAATGCGGTTGTGGATGTGATTGCCAGAGCAGAGGACGCATCGAAGATCAGCCGAATTGTGGAACGCTTCAGCTTGGCGTCTGTGGATACCGCTACCATCGTACAGGAAGCGGAAAAGACAAAAGACGGTAAGTCGGCAAAGACAGGGCAGCCAGAGCCAGACATCGGGGTACAGGAAAAAGCACAGAAGGATCAATTATTAGACGCCCTGATGGGGAAGCCTGTCCAGAAAGAGGACAATGCCCAAAACCCCTCGGTGGCAAAGACAGAAAAGTCCCCTCTGTCCGAGCCTACCTTAGAGAAGCGAAGCAAGTCCGCAGAGGGGGCTACTTTGAATAAGGAGAAACCATCCGTCAAGGAAGAACTGCGGAAAATCAAAGAGAGCCGCAAGGAACAGGAAACAGAAACTTCCCCGACTCTCAATCAGGAAAAATCTTCCAATCAGGCAAAGCAGCCTGTGAAAAAGACAGAGCATAAGCAGCCTGCCAGACGGAAGAAACCGAAAAAATCGAAAGGAGCAAGATAATGAGTATTTACGATGTATTTGGCGGCAGTAAGCCGTTTAATAAGGAGGAATGGGCAGCACAAAAACAGGCACAGCGTAAGGAAGCCTATGAAATGATTGACAACACCTGTACCGAGATGCTTGCGGACGGCGATGCTTTTCAGCAGTATCTTGAGGTACAGGGGCGTTTTGACCGTTACTCTGTCAACAATGCGATTTTAGTATCTGCCCAGATGCCTGAAGCGACTTCTTTGAAGGATAAAAATGCTTGGAAGCAGAGCCGTGTCTATGTAAATAAGGACGCCCAGAAGGTTATCATTCTTGAGCCAGGGAAAGAGTACACTCGTGAGGACGGGACAAAGGCAGTCGGTTACAATGCAAAAGAAGTTTATGATATTTCCGATACTTCCGCAGCAAACCGACAGCCGCCACAAGAAAAGAAGGGAATGCGTGAGCTTGTATCAGCAATGATTGACGCAAGCCCTGTTGGTTTTCAGCCTGTGGACGATTTGGAACTGCCTGCCTTTTATGACAGCGGACAGCAGACCATTTTTATTAAGACAGGGCTTAATGAGGAACAGCTCTTTGTGAGTATGGCAAAGGAAGTGTCGGCGGCAGTCTTTGATTTTAAGTATAACGAGAGCCGAGATGCGTCTGATTTTAAATCGTTCTGCGTTGCCTATATGGTCAGTTCCCGTTACGGTGTGGATACAAGGGCGTTCCGTTTCGATAAGCTCCCCAAAGAGTATGAGGGAATGGACGCACAGGCACTCAAAGGCGAGCTTGGTTCTATGCGTGATGTTCTGGGAGAAATTCAAAGCGAGATGTATAAGAGCCTTGAAAAGAATAAACCTGCAAAAAGCAAAGAGCAGGAACGCTAAGGCGAGGTGCTGCTTATGAAAGAAGAACGCTACCATCTGGCATTGGACGCTTATGATAAAAATATTGTCATCCGTGCCTTAAACACCTTGCGGACACAGCAGTTACAGGAGGAACGCCCCACCGACCCTGTGGATGAACTGATTATCAAGGTGTCCGAAGCTCCGAGCAGAAAGGTCAGGGTGCTGCCCTGCAAGTGCCGTGAGGAACGATAACGATCAGAAAACGAGCCTGATCCTTGCCGTCTGCGGTATTCTTCCCATCGTGTGGTTTGCCCTCTTGACCGCCCCGTATGTAGATGGCGGTCTGGTGGAAATTATTGAAAACCTACCCATAGCAATGAACAACCCGTTTCACATAACGGTGTGTGAGGACAGCGTAAAAACTGTCCTTCTTTTTTTGCTTGTTTATGGGATGGGGATCGGCATTTATCTTTCTACACGGAAGAACTACCGCAGGCGTGAGGAACACGGTTCTGCAAAATGGGGCAACGCAAGTGCTATCAACAAGAAATATCAAGACAAGAACCCGTCTGCGAATAAGCTGCTGACCCAGAATGTCCGTATCGGTCTGGATGGGAAAAAGCACCGCCGAAACTTGAACATTCTTTGCTGCGGCGGTTCTGGGGCGGGAAAAACCCGCTTCTTTTGCAAGCCCAACGCTATGCAATGCAACACATCTATGGTGGTTTTAGACCCAAAGGGAGAAATTGTCCGAGATGTGGGAGGGTTGCTTGAAAAGAAAGGGTATGAGGTGCGTGTCCTTGACCTTATCAATATGCACAAGAGCCATTGTTACAATCCTTTTGTCTATCTGAAGAACGATAACGATGTGCAAAGGCTTGTGACCAATCTTTTTAAGGCAACGACCCCGAAAGGCAGCCAGTCGCAAGACCCGTTCTGGGATACGGCGGCAAGTATGCTGCTTTTGTCCTTGGTATTCTATCTCAAATACGAAGCACCAAAGGACGAGCAGAATTTCCCGATGGTTATGGAGTTACTCCGTGCAGGGGAAGTCCACGAGGATGATGACAGTTATATCAGTCCTCTTGACGAATTGTTTGACCGTCTGGAAATGGAGAACCCAGACCATATCGCTGTGAAGTATTACAAGGATTACCACTCTGGTAGTGCCAAGACCTTAAAGAGCATCCAGATCACCCTTGCCGCAAGGCTTGAGAAATTCAATCTTGAGAGTGTGGCGGCTTTAACCGCTACCGATGAGCTTGACCTGCCGTCATTAGGCGAGAAAAAGGTGGCTCTGTTTGCCCTGATCCCAGACAACGACACGAGCTTTAACTTCCTTGTGTCGATTTTATACACCCAGATTTTTCAACAGCTCTTTTATCTTGCCGACCACAAATACGGAGGAAGCCTGCCTGTGCATTGCCATTTTATTATGGACGAATTTGCCAATGTTTCGCTGCCAGACGATTTCGACAAGATTTTGAGTGTGATGAGGTCGAGAGGTGTGTCGGTCAGCATCATCCTGCAAAATCTGGCACAGCTCAAAGCCTTATTTGAAAAGCAATGGGAAAGCATTTGCGGTAATTGTGACGAATTTTTGTATCTGGGTGGCAACGAACAGAGTACCCATAAGTATGTGTCGGAGTTTTTAGGAAAGGAAACCATTGATACGAACACCTATGGAAAAAGCTCTGGTCGCAGCGGAAATTATTCCACCAATTATCAAATCTCAGGGCGTGAGCTTTTGACCCCAGATGAAGTGCGTATGCTTGATAACCGCTACGCACTTTTGTTTATCCGTGGGGAGCGTCCTGTGATGGACTTGAAATATGACATTTTAAAGCACCCCAATTTAAAGCTGACAACGGACGGAGGAATGCCGCCCTATCTGCACGGCGAACCGACACAGGCTGTCGCAACCCTTGTGTTTGACAGCGATATTCCAAAGAACGCTGTAACGGTGCAGGCTGTCAGCACATCTTATGAGCTTCTGTCCGAGGAGGACTTAGAGGAATTATTCAAAATTTAAGGAGGAATTACTGTATGAGATTATTTAAGAAGAATGACACCCAGAAGAACAACACCCAGAAGAATAACACAAAGCTGCCGATGACAGGCAGGGTAAAGAAAGGCTTCCGCTTTTACTGTATGGTGGTGATGGCGATGACCGTTGTGCTTGGCAGCTCCGTGACTGCCTTTGCCGCAGGCGATCCGTTGACCGTAGTGAATAACCTGTCCGACTTTATCTTCGGTCTGGTAAGGGCTGTCGGAATGATTATGCTTGGCTTTGGTATCGTGCAGATCGGTTTATCCCTGAAATCTCACGACCCCTCTCAGAGAGCAAACGGCTTTCTGACCCTTGCAGGCGGCGTTGTGATTACCTTTGCAAAAGAGATTTTAACCCTTATCACAGGTTAAGTTTGAGGTAAGGAAGAAAGAAAAGACAATACCTGCGGTGCGGTTTCCTTTGGAACTGCACCGCAGGAGGAAAGGAGGGTACAAAATAGAGAATAACCAGAAATACAATATCATTTATGCCGATCCACCGTGGCGATACCAACAGAAAAGGTTGTCGGGGGCTGCGGAACATCATTATCCCACAATGAGCGTGAAAGATATTTGCGGGCTGAAGGTAGAGGAGATTGCAGCAAAGGATTGTGTCTTGTTTCTATGGGCGACTTTTCCCCAGCTTCCTGAAGCTCTGCGTGTGATTAAGGCGTGGGGCTTTCAGTACAAAACAGTAGCCTTTGTCTGGCTGAAGCAGAATAAAAGTGGAAAAGGTTGGTTTTTCGGTCTGGGCTTTTGGACAAGGGGCAATGCGGAAATCTGTCTGCTTGCTATCAAAGGGAAACCGCACCGAAATTCCAACCGTGTCCATCAGTTTCTTATCAGTCCAATCCGAGGACACAGCCAAAAGCCCGAAGAAGCAAGAGAGAAAATCGTAGAGCTTATGGGGGACTTGCCCCGTGTGGAATTATTTGCCCGTGAAAAGACAGAGGGATGGGATGCTTGGGGAAACGAGGTGGAAAGTGATATTGAAATAAGCAGTGATACAGAAAAAGAATGGAGGTGATCGATGTGTCTGATAACTGGGTAGTTCAGAATTTGGAGAACGCTTTGAACACTTGGAATGAAAAGTTAGCGGAGATATGGCAGATTATTACCCAATCCCCAGAGCAGTTCAAAGGCGGCACGATATGGGATGTGATCGTCGGTATCCACGGTGCGGTGCAGGCGATCGGACTTGCCCTTTTGGTGCTGTTTTTTGTGGTAGGCGTAATGCGTACCTGTGGCAATTTTGCAGAGGTCAAACGCCCCGAACAGGCATTGAAGCTGTTTATCCGTTTTGCCCTTGCGAAAGGTGCGGTCACTTATGGTCTGGAGTTGATGATGGCTCTTTTTAATATCGTACAAGGCTTGATTTCTACCATAATGAACGCCGCAGGTTTTGGTTCGGCAACCGATACGGTATTGCCGCAGGAAATTGTAACAGCAGTTGAGGACTGTGGCTTTTTCGAGAGTATTCCCTTATGGGCAGTCACCTTGATCGGCGGTCTGTTTATTACGGTCTTGTCGTTCATTATGATTATGTCGGTGTACGGCAGGTTTTTTAAGCTCTATCTTTATACCGCCATTGCACCTGTGCCGTTATCTGCATTTGCAGGAGAGCCGAGCCAGAGTGTAGGCAAGAGTTTTATCAAGAGCTATTCTGCGGTCTGCCTTGAGGGAGCAATCATTGTGCTTGCCTGTATTATCTTTTCCCTCTTTGCCGCAGCTCCGCCCGTAGTCAATCCTGATGCGGCGGCAGTTACAATGGTGTGGAGTTATGTGGGCGAGCTGATTTTTAATATGCTCATCTTAGTCGGTGCGGTCAAAATGGCAGACCGAGTAGTGCGTGAGATGATGGGATTGTAATGCAAAATTTTTCTGTGCATATTGACTTGGTTGTATGAAATGAGTATAATATGGGTAGAATAATACTATCTAATATACGAGAAGGAGGTTTTGTTATGAATATTCGACCATCCGCAGCAATCCGCCAGAATTACAACGAGATTGCCGATATGTGCAGAAAGACCGCAGAGCCGATTTTCCTTACCAAGAACGGCGAGGGAGATTTAGTCGTTATGGATATTGAAACTTATAACCGCAGGGAGAAAATGCTGAAGCTGCGTGAGGAACTGCTTGCCGTAGAGGAAGATAGAATGGCAGGCAGAGTTGGCTGTACGCTTGATGAACTGGACGCTTACCTTGATGATGTGATTGCAGAGGTGTAGCGTATGACAGAGAACAAGAGATACAAAGTCATTGTTTCTGACAGGGCAAAGAGAATGTTGGGAACACATATCCGTTTTATGGCACAGGTCAACAAAGAAGCAGCAGCGGCAAAAAAGAAAGAGATTATGACCGCTATGCGTTCCCTCTGCCAGATGCCGCAGCGTTTTCCATTTTTTGAAGAACCCTATATCACACCGAATAAATATCACAAGATGTTTATTGAGAAGTGGTATCTTGTCCTCTATCAAATACAAGATGATACGGTGTATGTGGAGTATATCTTAGATTGCCGTAAGGATTACAGTTGGCTCATTCGATAGCAACAAAATAACTTTCAGAAATCGTCACTTACAGTTGGTGGCGATTTTTTTATGCCTAAAATTATCAACAAGGAAAGGATGATAGAAATGAAGAAAGAAGAAAAATATTACCAGATTTATCGTATCCATTTACTGAACGGAGAAGTGATTGAAGCGTCAGAAGAATACGATCTGCCTGTTGAAAAAGGACTGGTGGGAAAATTCCAAAAGGCAGACGACAACAAAATATTTGAAATAGGAGATGCTGTTTCAGGATTGCTTTATGTTCCAAAACGCAGCATCCTTTTTATAGCGACAGGAGAGGTCAAGAAGGGATGGTGCTAATATGGAAGTCAAGATAAATAAGGAGATCCGTAATTATACGGAGAGTATGTTTTTTGGACTGTCGATGCGGCAGTTCATTTTTTCTGTCCTTGCCTGCGGTGTGGCGGTGGCTTTGTATTTTCTTCTCCGTCCCTACTTTGGCACGGAAACATTAAGCTGGATGTGTATTTTAGGAACTTCGCCTTTTGCAGCGTTGGGTTTTATCAAGTACAACGGGATGACAGCGGAGCAGTTCGTCTGGGCGTGGATAAAATCAGAGTTTATCATGCCGAAAAAGCTGTTGTTTTCCCCAGATAATCTCTACTATGAAGCCTTAAAAGAAACGATTGACATCCACGAAAAAGAAGCTCTGGGTATCCGTATCCACAGAAAGCAAAAGAGCAGACAGAGAAAGAAATCTCAAAAGAGCAAGGAGGTATCGAATGATTAAAACATTGAAAAATCTGTTTAAACAGGATAAGGAAAAGTTTGTCGTACCCAAATCGGTGCAATCGGTGATCCCGATTAAGACGATCTGGGAGGACGGCGTTTTCCTTGTGGGAAAGAACAAGTATGCAAAGACATTTAAGTTTGAGGATATTAACTATGCGGTGGCAAGCCGTGAGGATAAGGAAGCGATGTTCCTTGAATATTCAGAACTTCTCAACGCCCTTGACAGCGGTGCGACTACGAAGATTACCATTAACAACAGGCGTCTTAACAAGGCAGACTTTGAGCAGACGATCTTAATCCCAATGGCAGACGATGGACTGGATAAGTACCGCAAGGAATATAACAAAATGCTGCTTGATAAGGCAACAGGTGCAAATGCCATTGTGCAGGATAAGTATGTGACGGTATCTGTCTGCAAAAAGAATATTGAAGAAGCCCGAAATTATTTTGCCCGTGTGGGTGCTGACCTGATCGGGCATTTTAACCGTCTTGGCTCAAAGTGTGTGGAGCTTGACGCAGGAGAAAAACTCCGTATTTTTCACGATTTTTACCGTACAGGCGAGGAAACAGGTTTTGCTTTTGATATGCTTTTGAGTATGCGAAAAGGTCACGATTTTAAGGACTATATCTGTCCTGATACTTTCGAGTTTGAAAAGGACTACTTCCGTATTGGTGACAGATATGGGCGTGTGATTTTTCTTCGTGAGTATGCGGCATATATCAAAGACAGTATGGTGGCAGAGCTTTGTGAGCTGAACAGAAATATGATGCTGTCCGTAGATGTTGTTCCTGTTCCTACGGACGAAGCGGTAAGAGAAGTGGAAAACAGGCTTTTGGGTGTGGAAACCAACATCACAAACTGGCAGAGAAAGCAAAACCAGAACAATAACTTTTCCGCAGTTATTCCCTACGACCTTGAACAGCAGCGAAAGGAAAGCAAGGAATTTCTGGACGATTTGACGACCCGTGACCAGAGGATGATGTTTGCTGTTTTGACAATGGTGCATACGGCAGAAACGAAAGAGCAGCTTGACAATGATACGGAAGCACTTCTTACTACCGCCAGAAAGCACCTGTGCCAGTTTGCGGTACTGAAATATCAGCAGATGGATGGATTGAATACCGCCCTGCCCTTTGGTGTCCGCAAGATTGACGCCCTGCGTACCCTTACCACAGAGAGCCTTGCGGTATTTATCCCCTTCCGTGTGCAGGAAATCTATCACGAGAACGGTGTGTATTACGGGCAGAATGTGATCAGCAAAAATATGATCATTGCAAACCGCCGCCACCTGTTAAACGGAAACTCCTTTATTTTAGGTGTATCTGGTGCAGGTAAATCGTTTACGGCGAAGGAAGAAATGACCAATATCATTCTCACAGACCCTAATGCGGATGTCATTATTATTGACCCAGAGCGAGAATATTCCCCTCTTGTAAAAGCAATGCAGGGAGAAGTCATTCACATCTCTGCCACAAGTGAAAGCCACATCAACGCTATGGATATGAACTCTGATTATGGTGACGGTGCAAACCCTGTCATTCTGAAATCAGAGTTTATTTTATCCCTGTGCGAGCAGCTTATCGGCGGCAACAGTCTTGGTGCAAAGCAGAAGTCCATCATTGACCGCTGTACGGCAAGTGTGTACCGCTATTATCAGCAGGGCAACTATATGGGAACACCGCCGACTTTGCAGGACTTCCGTGAGGAATTGTTAAAGCAGAATGAGCCAGAAGCACAGGAGATTGCCCTTGCCATTGAGCTGTTTACAGACGGTTCTTTGAATACCTTTGCTAAGCATACCAATGTGGATACAAAGAGCCGACTTATCTGTTATGACATCCTTGATTTAGGAAAGCAGTTGCAGCCGATTGGTATGCTTGTAGTGCTTGACAGTATCTTAAACCGTATCACCCAGAACAGAGCAAAAGGAAGAAACACCTTTATCTTCATTGATGAGATTTACCTGCTGTTCCAACACGAATACAGTGCAAACTTCCTTTTTACCCTCTGGAAGCGTGTGCGTAAGTACGGTGCTTACTGTACAGGTATTACCCAGAATGTGGACGACCTGTTACAGAGCCATACGGCAAGGACAATGCTTGCAAACTCCGAGTTTATCATTATGCTCAATCAGGCATCCACCGACAGACTTGAGCTTGCCAAACTCCTGAATATCTCAGACCTTCAGATGAGCTATATCACAAATGTGGGGGCAGGACAGGGGCTTTTAAAGGTAGGCAGCTCCCTTGTACCGTTTGTCAATAAGTTCCCAAGAAATACAGAGCTTTACAGGCTGATGACAACCAAGTTTGGAGAGGTTTAATCGGATGGGTGACGGAGAGCTTTTACAGGCACAGGTGGAAAGAAAGGGATTGTGTAATCAAATTTATCATACCGATTGTATGGAGTTGTTGGCACAAATTCCCGATAACTATGTATCACTCATTTTAACTGATCCGCCTTATGGTATCTCTTACCGAAATCATTTTGCAAGGCAGCCCCACGCTGTTTTAACTGGAGATATGGGGATAGATTATGAACGGTTTGCGAGGGAAAGCTACCGCATTTTGCGTGAGAACTCCCACGCTTATTTTTTTACCCGTTTTGACTGCTATCCCTACCATTATGACTGTTTGAAACGGGCAGGCTTTACGGTAAAGAATTGTCTGATCGTGGAAAAAGGTACGATTGGAGGGATTGGCGACTTAACAGGCAGCTATGCCAATAATGCAGAGTGGATTATTTTCTGCCAGAAAGGACGGCGAACTTTTCAGCATACAACACTTCTTGAGAATAGGAAAAAAGAAGGAACGCAGTACCATGCAGGCAGAGAACGAAGTAAAAAATATAAGACACGCTTCAATGCCTGTTGGTTTGGCGAAGAATATCCGAAAGCGACCTATAATTCCGTATGGCAAAAACAGCATCAGATTTATCATCCAACGATAAAAAATGTGGAGTGTTTATCGTGGTTGATACAGATTTCCAGTTTACAGGGCGAGTTGGTTTTTGATGGGTTTATGGGAACAGGCAGTACAGCATTAGCAGCGATACAAACCCAGAGAGCCTATCTGGGGGCGGAGATTGATAAGGCGTATTTTGAAATTGCACAAAATCGAATTAAGGAGGTAGAAAAGAGGAATGTCACAAATTATTTTTAAATCGAAAGAGCATCGTGATTTCTTTCTGGAAATGATGTCAAAGTGTAAAGTCAACGACTGTTATCACAGGGCATTTTTCTATGTAATGGGCATTGCAGGAGAAACAAGGGCAAATATCAATCAGATGTTTGATTTTAAGCAAGACTGTATTGAACCAGAAGGGATGTATGGAGGGTGGCAGACAAGCGGAACGGTCAAGGTCTGCCACCTTGCCTTTAATCTCTGGAACAACTATGTAGAGGAAGGTCGGGAAACGAGCTTTACGCCAGAAGATTTATTTTGCTGTGAGTTCGCCCCGTATTTTATGGAGGGCATTAAGGTTCGATACCCAGAATATTGCAGGGAACTTCATACGCCCCAAAAACAGAACGACCATACACGCTAAAGAAAACACCCTGCGGGTGTACCACGATGCCCAGAAAACAGGGCAGGAATGAAGAAAGGAATAGCCTATGAAAGATTATCTGAAGAAATATAAGAAACAGATTTGTTTGACTGCCGCCGTGTGCCTGCTTGGTACGGCGGCTTTTTGCGGTTTTCACATCTATCATCATTATGCACAGGTGGAGGAACAGACAGAAGCCTTTGAACAGATTGCCGAAGTGGTGGAAGAAGCTCCCGAAAGTGAGCCTGCTTCTGGGGATACGCCTGTCAGCGAGGGCGAGGATGTTCTTGCAAAGTATAGAGAACTTTATTTGCAGAATGAAGATATGGTGGGATGGATCGCTATTGATGGAACAAAGCTCAATTATCCTGTCATGCAGACAAAGAACAATCCGAACTTTTATCTCAAGCGAAATTTTGAAAAAGAATACAGCGATTTGGGTGTACCGTATATTCAGGAAAATTGTGACATCTTAAATAGCGATAACCTGATCATTTACGGACACCACATCAAAGGCGGCAAGATGTTTGGTGCGTTGGAAAGCTATAAGTCCAAGAGCTTTTATGAAAAGCATAAGACCATTCAGTTTGATACGCTGACCGAGCAGGCAGAATATGAAATCGTGGCGGTATTTAAGACTGTGGCATATAGTGCAGAGGGTTATCGCTATTACGATTTTGTAAATGCAGAAACAGAAGAAGCTTTTGCGGAATATGTTGCCAAGTGTAAGGAACTTGCTCTTTATGATACGGGAGTAAGTGCTGAGTATGGAGATAAGCTCATTACCCTTTCGACTTGTGAATATTCTGCTCAAAATGGCAGGCTTGTGGTTGTGGCAAAAAAGGTTGTTTAATGTGACCGCAAAATCTCAAAGGATGTGCTGTATTCTTGGAAGGGAGGTTTTGTATGGCGAAGATTAAAACCAGAGATGCGGTCAAAGGAACAATCAAGACCATTGATAAGGCTGCTGTTGCTTCGGAGCGTATGAAATCTGCTTATACCAAGACAAAGGATAAAGCAGAGCAGAGCTGCTATGCGGAGGAAAACTCTGCCACAGAATATGCTGCTGATAAGGTGTCCCACACCGCTGAGCGTGTGACTGCTGAGGGTGTCTATCAATTTGACAAACAGGGACAGAAAAGCGTTCGCACCACGAAAGAGAACATTGTTAAGGCGAAGGACAAGGCTTTTGAGTTCAAGCAAAAAAGGATGATGGAAACAGTCCAAAGCCAAAGGGCAAATGCTGCAGGACAGAATGGCTCACAATTCCATTACGGAACGGTGAGCCGTTCTTCTGCGTCTAATACCTCTGTTCAGCGTGTGAAAGGGGTAAGACAGACACAAAAGACCATAAAGCAATCTGCCCGAAACAGTAAAAATGCAATTAAAACCGCTGCAAAAGGAACAGTCAAGACGACACAGAAATCAGTTAAGACTGCACAGGCAACCTCAAAAGCTGCCATTAAAACAACACAGACCACCGCTAAATCTGCACAGGCAGCGGCAAAGGCTTCTGCCAAGGCTGCCCAGAAAGCGGCACAGGCGGCACGAGCCACGGCGAAAGCGTCCGCTGCTGCGGTCAAAACGACAGCAAAAGCTACCGTGTCAGCAGTAAAAGCGATTATAGCGGGTACAAAAGCATTGATTGCCGCCATTGTTGCAGGTGGTTGGGTTGCAGTAATTATAATTTTGATTGTTGTATTGCTTGGCTGTGCCGTGTCCCTCTTTGGCGGCGGAGGTAACAGCAACGCTTATACTCCTGTAAGTGCGGAAGTGGAAGCCTATGATCCATTGATACGCCAGTATGCCAGTCAACACGGTATTCCCGAATATGTGGAGCTTATCAAGGCAGTTATGATGCAGGAATCGGGTGGTCGTGGAAATGACCCGATGCAGGCTTCGGAGTGTGGATATAACACGAGGTATCCCAACACCCCGAATGGAATTACCGATCCAGAGTATTCGATTGATGTGGGTATTCAAAATCTTGCAGACTGCTTAAATGCGGCAGAGGTGGAAAACCCCGTAGATATGGAGCATATTAAACTTGCTTTGCAGGGCTACAATTTTGGAAATGGCTATATATCTTGGGCGAAAAATAACTATGGAGGATATTCCTATGCAAATGCCGTAGAATTTTCCGCAATACAGGCAGAACGCTTGGGATGGGACAGCTATGGCGATACGCAGTATGTCGCTCATGTGCTTCGTTACTATCCATACGGACGGGCATTTACAAGCGGTGGTAATCAGGCGATTGTAGAGGTTGCTTTAACGCAGCTTGGTAATGTGGGCGGTGAGCCTTATTGGTCGTGGTACGGTTTTGACAGCCGTGTGGAATGGTGTGCCTGCTTTGTATCGTGGTGTGCCGAGCAATGCGGTTATCTGGAAAGCGGGATTATACCGAAATATTCCCTTTGTTCGGATGGTGTGAATTGGTTTCGGAACAATGGACAATGGCAAGGTCGGGATTACGAGCCGACAGCGGGCAATCTCATCTTCTTTGACTGGGAGGGAGATGGAACAATCGACCACACAGGGATCGTGGAGAAAAGCGAAAATGGTACGGTTTATACCGTTGAGGGTAACTCTGGGGATGAATGTAAGCAGAGAAGTTATCCTGTTGGAAGCAGCGTAATCTACGGTTATGGTATCCCTGCATATTAAAAAAGGGCAAAAGAAAACCAGAGGTTTATTCCTCTGGTTCTTTTGCCTTACATAGACTTCTGACGGTAGCTTCAATAACCGACAATTCTTTATCGTCAAGCTCATTAAGCAGGGCATCGACCTGTCTGCGTGTAGAACTTTTTACCGTTTTTTCCTCTGGGAAAAGGAACTGGTCAAGTGAGATGTGAAATCGTCGGGCAAGGAAAAATAATAGCTGAATGCTTGGAAACTGCCCATCGTTTTCAATGGACTGTACATGACGCACGGAATAGTCCAACAGCTCTGCTAAACTTTCTCTTGTCATATGTTCCGTATTGCGGGCTTTCTTAATAGCTTGACCTATCGGAGTAAAATCGAAGTCCAGATTGCACTTTCTATCGTCCATTTACTCACCACCTATCCTCTGATACTTCATATTTCTATATTGTACAGAGATGTGGCTTCTTATTAAAGAAAGTGACAGTGCTTAAAACAGGAGATAATATTTCTTGTTTCAAGAAATTAAAATTCGTAATAAGAATATGGATAATTGAATTATATGCTCGAATATGATATGCTAAGAAACAAGATACTAATGGGACGGTGATATATATGTGTATCAATAAAAAAAGGAAAAATGATGCTTTTCTCCTTGCAAAGCCAGTAAGTTAAGCGACATTTGCAAGGAGTATTTATAGTCGCTAAGTAAATATATCTGGCTTTGCTACTTGACTTTATCAATCAAGGAGGAAGCCTATATGAAATACATTAATGCAAATGCAATTCTTCCTGATATGTTGGTCGAAGAATTGCAAAAGTATGTTCAGGCAGAATATATTTATATTCCTGCTAAAGACGAACAACATAAACCTTGGGGTGAATTATCTGGGTATCGAAAAGAACTTGCAAAACGCAATGCTGCTATCATTATGGAATATGATAACGGTATTTCTGTGGAGGAGCTTGCTGAACGATATTTTCTTTCGGTATCTGCTATACGAAAAATTATATATCAGAGATAATTTTAGGAGAGCTGCTGAGAAAGTAGCTCTCTTTTTTACACTAAACAAAGCTGTATTGTTTAGTGCATTGAATAGCATTTTTGTGATTGATAAAATTATAATGTATAACACAAGGAGGATTACAAAATGCCTATTTCAAATAAGATTTATCCAAGGACAGGAGATACACAAACAGTTTATTTAAAAAATGTGATTGCAAATCCCAACATAAAAATCGGAGATTACACGATGTACAATGACTTTGTTAATGATCCAAAGGGGTTTGAACAGAATAATGTATTGTATCATTATCCAATAAATCACGATAAGTTGATTATCGGAAAATTTTGTTCTATTGCATGTGGTGCAAAGTTTTTGTTTAATAGTGCAAATCATTCCATGTCATCACTTTCAACCTATCCATTCCCATTGTTTTTTGAAGAATGGGCACTTGGCAAAAAAGATGTTATTAAATCGTGGGACAATAAAGGTGATATTATTGTTGGCAATGATGTTTGGATTGGCTATGAAGCTATTATTTTTGCAGGAGTTAAGATTGGTGATGGAGCGATTATTGGCACTCGTGCTGTAGTTACTAAAGATGTTCCACCTTATACTGTAGTTGGCGGCGTCCCTGCAAAGCCGATAAAAAAACGCTTTGATGACAAAACAATCGATACATTGCTTGATATTCAATGGTGGAATTGGTCAGATGAAAAGATTGCTCTAAATCTTGATGCCATTCAATCAGGCTGTGTGGAGCGTATTGTGGAGGTTTAGCTATGTGTACAAGATTTGTTTATAATGGAAAAGACACCATTGTTGGATTTAACTTTGACATAGATCTTTCTGTTTGGACTCATAAAGTTATTGAAGAAAAGAACAGATTTTATATTGGTATAAAAATGCCTGATAGTAGTTACCATTCTTTTCACGGAGTAAATAAGAACGGTAATGTCGGTACGCTTCTTTATGTAAATGGAAATGAAAAAGGAAAATACAGCAACGCTCCAAAGTGTCGTACTATTTCTGAATTAACAGAAAGTTTTATCAAAGGTGTAATTACTCTTGATGATGTATTAAATATCGTGCAAAATAACAGGATTGTATATGCTCCAGATGCTACTATGCAGGCTATGTTATCAGATAAAAAAGGGCGTGTACTAATAATAGAGCCTGGATTAGGATATAGATTGGAGAAAGTCCAATATTCGCTCATAACCAACTATTCTATATTAAGTCCAGAAATAACGAAGCCATATATTGTATCTGGTGATGACAGATTTGAAAGAGCTGACGAACTTCTTAAGCATTGTAATGATAGTTTTTCCGTTGCTGAAGCATTCCAGATATTAAAATCTGTGAAGCAGGAAGGAATATGGGCGACAAGAGTTTCCTTTGTATATTCAGTAAATGAAAATAGAGTATATTATGTTGAGAATAATGACTTTGAGTATGTTACAAAATATCAATTTTGTAATAGTTATTAAAGAGATAATGAATTTGTGAGTAATCACAATCATTAAACCAGTATTTATAGTGAAACCTCATCTAAAATCTTGACAGTGTAAAGATTTTGAGATATAATATAGACACTGTAAAGATTGGAGGGTGTGTATGGAAAAGAAGCCTTATCATCATAAAAATTTGAAAAATGATTTGATAGAAAAAGGAATTGAATTAGTGAATAAGAATGGAATCAATCAACTTTCTCTCCGCAAGGTGGCACAAGCCTGTGGTGTAAGTCACGCTGCACCATATAGTCATTTTTCTAACAAGGAAGAATTGCTTCAAGAAATGCAATTACATATTACGAAAAAGTTTACAGAGGTACTTGAAAATACAGTTTCCCAATATAGAGGGACACCTATTTTTTTATTGGAATTTGGCAAAGCATATATTTCCTTTTTTATAAGCCATCCGCAATATTTTAACTTTCTTTTTCAGCAAGGAAATATACAAATTGATTTGAATATTGGCAGTGGTAGGGAAAGCAATTATCAGCCCTTTGTGATTTACAAAGAACAGGTGTTGAAATTACTTGCCGATACAAATATGACACAAAGCAAAAAAGAAGATTTGATAGTTGCATTATTTGCTTATGTGCAAGGTCTTACGACTCTTGCAACGATGGAGAATGTTCATTACGCATACAAATGGGAAGATAAACTGACAGATTTAATCGGAATATTTAGTTGTGAGTTTTAGGAGAATTTATGGTTGGAATTTATTTAAGTGGTACGGGTAACACAAAATATTGCATTGAAAAGTTGGCATCTCTTATTCATTCATCTGCAAAAGCTATTCCTATGGAAAGCCCTGAAGCTATTTCAGCAATTCAACAAAACGAAGAGATTTACATAGGGTATCCTACACAGTTTTCTAATGCTCCATATATGGTGCGTGACTTTATTAAAAAGAATGCTGACATCTGGAAAAACAAGAAAATACTGTGCATTGCGACAATGGGGGCTTTTAGTGGTGATGGTGCGGGATGCACGACAAGAATGTTAAAAAGGTACGGGGCAACTATTTTGGGTGGAATACACATTCATATGCCAGACTCTGTTTGTGACAGCAAGTTATTAAAAAAGACAATGGATGAAAATCGTTGTATTATAGCACGGGCAGATAAAAAAATCGAGAAAGTGGCTTTGCAGATTATAAATGGAGATTATCCACAAGAAGGTATTACGCTGGTTTCGCATATCATCGGATTATTGGGACAAAGGCTTTGGTTTTATAAAAAAACAAAAGGTTATTCTAATAAGTTGAAGATTAACAATAATTGCATTGGTTGCGGGAAATGTGTTTCTATATGCCCAATGAAAAATCTTATTTTACGAAATAAGAAAGTTGTGTCGAATGATCGCTGTACAATGTGTTATCGCTGTATTAGTCTATGCCCACAAAAGGCAATAACTCTTTTAGGAAATGAAGTTGTAGAACAATATAGAATAGAGGATTATAGATAATTTATGAATTCAGAATGGATAATGTGTCCGATATGTGGCAATAAAACCCGTGACAAAATCAGGGAAGATACGGAATTGAAAAACTTCCCCCTCTACTGCCCAAAGTGTAAACAGGAAAGTTTAATTGATGCAAAGAACTTGCAAATAACTGTCATCAAAGAGCCAGACGCAAAGACGCAGAGCCGATGAACTTGAGAAATGTTTCACAGTTCATCGGCTCTGTTACTACTTTTATGCTTGATTTTATTGTCTGCCATAGGGGATAGAAGTTGTTATCTTCATTTTTTGTTCGGCAACAGTTAAACTTTTATGCAAAGGGATTGCCATAAATACTGTAATAAGTGCAGAGAGAACATCGGCAATCGGCTGTGCGTATAAAATACCGTTTAATCCCCATATAAATGGAAAAATTAAAATAACGGGAATGAAGCAGATACCTTGTCGGCAAGCTCCAAGAATAAATCCTTCTTTTCCTTTTCCAAGAGCAAGGAATAAAGAGGAATATACCGTATAGTATCCAAACAGCATAAATGTAATACCGTTTATTCTTAAAGAGGAAGCTCCAATGTGAATCATTTCTGTGTTTCCAGTTGTAAACTGTGAAACAATAGTCGTAGAAAACAGACTGAATAATAAACCTACGATCACACAGAAAATAGTTGACCATAAGATGGAAACTTTGATTGCAGTACGCAGACGATCAAATTTTTTCGCCCCATAACTGTAACCTGCAATCGGTTGAAAACCTTTGATAAAACCAAATACTGTTAAACTGCCCATAGATATAAGACGGGTAACAACGCCCATTCCCGCTATGGCTGAATCGCCATAATTACCTGCGGCATTGTTTATTAGAGAGATAGAAATACTTGTTAATAATTGAAATACAAGTGTCGGAACGCCAATTTTGAAAATTTCAGATAGAATTTCTTTAGAAAAGGTACAGTCCTTTATTCTAAACTGAAAAGCACTTTTTTGTCTGAATATATAAAATAGATACACAAGAGTAGATACTACCTGAGAAATTGCTGTGGCAATAGCAGCTCCTGCAACACCAAAATTAAAAGTGTATATAAATAATGGATCTAAACCGATATTGAGGACTGCACCTAACAACAAGGCACACATTGTAGTTTTTGCTGCTCCTTCACTTGTCACGATATTGTTCATTGTAACATTAAAAACATTGAAAATGCAGGAAACAATGTAAATACCAGCATAGGTAGCCGCATAAGGAAGGACACTTTCTGTTGCACCTAAAAGTCTTAGAATGGGTTTCAAAAAGATGATTGATAAAACAATCATAATTGCACCGACAACAAGACTGCTATATAGTGCAGTGCTTGCCACTTTGTTTGCCTGTTCCTTGTTTCTTTGTCCTAACAATCGGGAAATGTAGGATGCTGCCCCATTGCCAAAAAGTAATCCTAAGCCGACGACTACTTGACCGAGTGGATACACAACTGAGATGGCAGCCATTTGACTTTCGCCTAATCCGCCTACGAAATATGCGTCAACGAGATTGTACAAGGCGTTGATGAGCATACCAATCATTGTTGGAATACCCATAGCTAAAAGGGCTTTTGGGATTGGAGCATTGCCCAATAACTCCAATTTTCTGTTTTGATTGTCCATAGTGTTCGTTCTCCTTTCACTTGACAAATAGAATAAAATACACTACTATAAATTATAGTAGTTGAAACGCAAGTGGTATTCTACTATAATTTATAGTAGTTGTCAAGAGAGTAAAGGAGGAAATTGATATGGCGACCATTGACTTAATTGTTTTGGGAATGTTAAAGAAAGAACCTCTGAGTGCGTATGACATTCAAAAGTTGGTAGAGTACCGCAATATTTCAAAATGGGTAAAAATTAGTACCCCGTCTATTTATAAAAAGGTTATTCAGTTGGAGGAAAAAGGATATATTTCAAGTCATATTGAAAAAGAGGGTAAAATGCCAGAAAAATCAGTGTATTCTTTAACTGAAAAAGGGAAACAGCAGTTTGAAAAATTGATGCTTGAAATATCCTGTAAGCCGATAAACATTTTTTTAGATTTTAATGCTGTCATTGTAAATCTGGACAGTATGCCCAGAGAAAGACAGCAAGAATGTCTGGATAATATTGAGAGCAGTATGGAGGTATTGAAAAAATATCTGGAAGAAAATATTGCTTTGAAAAAAAGTAAAGAAGATATTCCTGTTACGGGTATGGCAGTTTTACAGCAACAATACACATTGGCAGAGGCAATAGAGGAGTGGATTGCTTCATTAAAAAAAGAAATCAATTCGTAAAAGTGCATGGTAGGAACAAAAGAGATGCTGTTATTTTTTAGTTTGGATTGTAATGAGATTGTAAGAAGTGGTTGCTATACTGAACTTACAAAATAAAAACAGAAATTTGGAGGTTTTAATATGGCAATACTTGAAACAAAAGATTTACGAAAGATATACGGAAGCGGAGAAAACGAAGTCCATGCTTTGGATGGGGTATCCATTTCCGTAGAGGAAGGCGAATTTGTTGCTGTTATAGGTACATCAGGCAGCGGTAAATCTACACTACTCAACATGATCGGCGGGTTAGACCGTCCTACTTCTGGTAGTGTTACTATCCGAGGAAAAGAACTGTTGAAAATGAAAGATGAGGAACTGACGATTTTTAGGCGTAGAAACATTGGCTTTGTTTTTCAGAATTATAATCTGCTTCCTGTTCTTAATGTGTATGAGAACATTGTGTACCCTATTGAGATCGACGGTGGCAAGACCGATACAAGGTTTGTAAAAGAGATTATCCATACTCTTGGCTTGGAACAAAAGCTTAAGAATATGCCGAATAATCTTTCAGGTGGTCAACAGCAGAGGGTTGCGATTGCCCGTGCCCTTGCGACAAAGCCTGCCATTATCCTTGCGGATGAGCCGACTGGAAATCTGGACTCAAAAACAAGTATGGATGTTATTTTGCTGATGCAGTCGATCAGCCGTCAGTTCCACCAAACCACCATTATGATCACGCACAATGAGGAAATCGCTCAAATGGCAGACCGCACAATCCGCATTGAGGATGGCAAGGTTGTTTCGGGAGGTGGCAGATATGCACGCTAACCGAAATAAAAAAGCAGTTAAGCGAGTAGAAAAGGGAATGATGAAAGCAAACCGTATTCGTAACCTGTTTGCGGTGTTTGCGATCGTTCTTACTACCTTTATGATTACTACCGTGTTTAGTTTGGGCATTAACTATATGGAAAATATGAAGTTAATGCAGGTGCGTACCGCAGGCACGACCGCTAATGCGTCCCTTGCGATGCCGACAGCGGAGCAGGAACAGCAGATTAAGAATTTGGAATATGTTAAAACCGTAGGTACGCAGTATATGGTCGGCTCAGTTGCCGAGAAGAACGACGAGGGGCGTGAGCTTTCTATCGCACTTTCGTATTACGACACTACTGAATGGGATAAACACTATAAAGAAACAATCAAAGATATAGAAGGGAAATATCCTTCAAATGAAAATGAAATTATGCTGTCAGAGGATGCTCTTTCACAGCTTGGAATGAAAGAGCCGAAGCTGAATATGGAAATTCCTTTATCTTATTATGATAAAAACGGTCAGCAGGAAAATAATTTCACATTAAGCGGATGGTTTCATTCCTATACAGGTACGGGAATGGGCTTTGTTTCAGAAAGCTATTGTAAAAACGCAGGCTATACAATGGCACAGGACGGCGTTCTTTCTTTGTCGCTGAATAAAATGCCCGATGATTTTTATCGTATTCAAAAAGATGTGGAGCTTAACGAAAATCAATCTTTCGGCGGTGCGGTTTCCATGAAATCATCAAGCGGTTCAGTTATCGCAATGGTAATCCTATTGGTATTCTTTATCATTGGCAGCGGCTATCTGCTTATTTACAATGTTTTGTATATATCCATTTCAAAGGATACCCGTTTTTACGGTTTGATGAAAACGCTTGGAACAACGCAAAAACAGATTAAATCACTGGTAAAAAATCAGGCGGTTAAGTTTGCCTGCATTGGTATCCCGATTGGTATTGTGTTAGCCACCGCTGTTTCCTTTGGAATTGTTCCCTTTGTTTTGAACGAGGGTTTTGAACAGGGCAAGTCGATGATGGATGCCGAAGTGTTTTTTCATCCATCTATCTATATTCTGTCCATTCTCTTTTCGGCGGTAACTGTTTGGATTGCCTGCAATGCTCCTGCAAAAGCGGCTGCAAAAATTTCGCCAATAGAAGCATTGAAGTTTCAGAATTTTGCACCGAAGAAAACAAAAAGCAGAAATTCCACCAATGGCGGCAAGCTGCATGTGATGGCATTTCATAATGTGTTCCGTGACAAAAAGCGAGCTATTCTTGTGTTTATGTCCTTGTTTATGGGAATTACTATGATTTTAGGCGTAAATGGAGTTATAAGCAGTATGTCGGCTGAGAACTTTATTAAGGAATACATGGATTATAACTTTGAATACAATGATATTCAATTTGAACAGCCTGAGCAACTCAACAAGGAAGTACCTCAATTCGACGA
This sequence comes from Mediterraneibacter sp. 210702-DFI.5.30, assembly GCF_020560115.1. Lineage (NCBI taxonomy): Bacteria > Bacillati > Bacillota > Clostridia > Lachnospirales > Lachnospiraceae > Mediterraneibacter > Mediterraneibacter sp. 210702-DFI.5.30. The sequence goes on along the minus strand of NZ_JAJCME010000004.1, from coordinate 98,597 downwards.
ACATTTTGTGGAACAGATTAAGCAAATCGACGGTGTTGAAAATGTAGATATTCAAAAGACAGTCTGGGCAGGTATTGACTTTGATGAAACCGCTTTAGAAGGCTTTATGAAAATTAAATATGAGGACAGCAAATATAAATCGAAGGGACAGTCCTATGAACAGATGATAGAGGTAATGAAAGGGTATGCTGATGCCGGTGACTACGGTTGCTATATTACAACGCTTCCAGACGACAGGATACTGGAAGAATACAATGCCAAGCACCCTGATACGCCCATTGACATGGACGCATTTAGGCGTGGTGAAACAGCGATTGCCGGAAGAGATACAGAAATTCTTGCTCCCACTACCGCTTTAGTGGGGGAAATGTTAACGCTGACTGCCGACAATACAGACGGCAAGGCGACCGATTTTAAAATCGACGGTTCTTTTTACTATGACGATTATGCAAATAATCTTTCTGATAGTATTGGCAGACGCAAAGATATTTATATGGTTCCAGATATTATCTTTGTCAGCGAAGCAGGTATGGAACGCCTGACAAAAGAACCAATCATTTCCGCAATCGGTGTGAATATTAAAGATTTTAACGATTTAGAACGAATTGACAGCGAATTACAGGCGATCAACAGTACCTTGACTGGATCAGAATGGCAGTTTAAATCAGCAGTTAACCAGAAAGAACTATTTGAACAGATGAACTACTCTTTAAGCTTGTTGGGGAACGGTGCCGCAATTCTGCTCATTGTCATTGGTTTGATTAACTTTGTCAATGTAATGCTGACGGGTGTGGTGGCAAGGAAAAATGAATTTGCCATTATGGAAAGTATCGGAACAACGAAAAAGCAGATTATGAAGATACTTACTTTAGAAGGCGGTATTTATGCTCTGATTTCTACTCTGCTGATTATGACTTTTGGCAATGCGTTCCTAATGTTGGTGGCAGATGCAGTTCCGCATATAGCAAACTATGCAGTATTTAAATACCCTGTTGCTCTTGTCATCGGTTTGATTGCAGCAATCTTTGTAATTTGCTTAAGCGTTCCTGCCATTGTTTACAAAGCAACTTCTGATGAAACGGTCATTGAAAGACTGCACAATTTTGATAATTAAATGAGGTTACGGGACGGACGCAGCGTTGCTGCGTCTGTTCCTGCAATTTTGCATATTGAGAAAGGTGGTGCGTTTTACGGCTATGGCAAATATTTTTCTCCTTGAAGATGATAAAATTCTGAGCAAGGGTATTTCTATCGCCTTAAAAAAAGATGAGCATACGGTTATAGCAGTCTATGGGTATTTGGAAGCATTGCAACAATACCAAAAGCAAAAGTATGATTTGTTTCTGCTTGATATTAACCTGCCTGACGGAAATGGTTTGGAATTTTGTAAGAAAATTCGGGAAACATCGGAAACACCTGTATTATTTTTAACCGCTAATGATACGGAAGAAGATATGTTGGAAGGGTTTGGCGTTGGTTGTGATGATTATATATCAAAGCCTTTTTCTATTGAAGTTTTACGAAAAAAAGTATTGGCAGTTCTAAAACGAACCGGCGTAGGAAAACTTCGTATGAAATACAGAGATTTAGAGTTAGATAAAGAAAAGTGTCTTGTTTTAATGAAGGGACAGGAAATACATTTGACCTCAACAGAATACAAATTGCTCCTTTATCTAATGGAAAACAGGGGAAGGGTTGTTACAAAGGCAATGCTTTTGGAACAGCTTTGGGATATAGACGGAAACTTTGTTGATGATAATACCGTGCGTGTGAATATTAAGCGACTAAGGCAGAAACTGCATGATGAAAAGCAGGAATACATTGTGACGGTTTTTGGTATGGGTTACACTTTTGGAGAATGACGATGAAGCATTTTGAAATTTACAGAAAACTGGTTTTAATTATAGGTACTGCTACGGCGGTGGTATCTGTTGGTGTGTTCTTTTTTATGGAGGACATCCTTTTCCGTACGCTTTTTATCTCTTTTGCATTTGTATTTTTATGTGGCTTGTTGTTCCTAATGGACTTTCTGCACAACCGCTATAACGATAATCTGTTAGAGGAGATTACGCTGCTCATTGAAGCTTTGGTAGAACAGCAGGAACGGACGGTCTTTTCAGAAGCTGAGGATACCCTGACTGCACGGCTGCAGCACCAACTTCTAAAACTCCGCAATATTTTAAAGGCACAGAATCAAATGCTGACACAAGAGAAAGAACAGATCAAAACTTTAATCTCCGATATTTCGCATCAAATCAAAACGCCCGTAGCAGCGGCAAACACCTTTGCACAGTTATTAGGTGATACAGGGTTATCCGATGAGGAGAGAAGTGAATATATTGCCACCTTGCAGATGTCCCTTGAAAAGCTGACTTTTTTGACAAACAGTTTGATTAAAATGTCCCGTTTGGAAAGTGGCATTATCCGATTGAAACTTGAACAAAACAGTTTAAATGATATTGTTATGCAAGCGGTGAAAACGGTTTATGCCAAAGCAAGGGATAAAAATATTACGATTACCTTTGATTGTGGGCAGACCTTTGAAGCCCTGCTTGATTTTAACTGGACGGCAGAAGCTGTTACCAATGTACTTGACAATGCTGTGAAATACACACCAAGCGGAGGAGTTGTGGACTTGAAAATCACCGAATATCCATCGTATTTGCGATTGGATGTATCCGATAACGGAATTGGCATTCCTGAAGAAGAACAGGCAAAAATCTTCGGCAGATTTTACCGTGGAAAGCAGTCAGCAGGAGTTGACGGTGTGGGAATCGGTTTATATCTTACCCGTGATATTGTGAATAAGCAGAACGGATATATCAAGGTGGCATCCGATGAAAAAGGTACAACATTTTCTTTATTTTTGAAAAAAGTTTAGAGAACAATAGTAATTTCAGATAAGTGTACGATATGAATTTGTCAAGATAGTAAATATAAAATAGAAAGATCAAATAAAACAAGATAAATGGAGATGGATAATTTATGATTTCAGAATGGATAATTTGCCCGATTTGTGGCAACAAAACTCGTGATAGAGTTAGAGAAGATACTATTTTAAAAAATTATCCTCTTTACTGTCCGAAATGTAAGCAAGAAACTTTAATAAATGCAAAGAAATTACATATAACCGTCATCAAAGAGCCAGACGCATAGACGCAGAGCCGATGAACTTGTGAGATAACCTTATAAGTCATCGGCTCTTTTTTACATAAATATAGAATTTGACAAGTCCGCCAAATAAAAAAAACGGTGTTTTGGTGGGCAATTTTGTCATGCTCAGATAGCTATTTTATCCCTCCAGACCTGTTTTGAGTTTGGAGGGATTTCTTATGTGTTGGTCTGATAACACTGTGCTGCTGATTTTAAGCAGCAGTTATTTACATACCGTTCGATAGAGATGAGGATAATTTGTTAAAAAAATTCTTATCTCCATTTGGGGAAATTATGCTCCAAGAGTAGATATTAAATATCTATATAATAGAATTGATATTTCTTATAACCGTAAAGGTCTGACAGCCTTTGCGGTTTTTCTTTTGTCGTTTTTTGTTGAATTAAGGCGTAAGCCTGTTTGGGGTGTAGGGTGTCGTTCTCCGCCGATCAATCTGAAATTTCAAAAATTCAGATTGATTGGAGGAACGAAAAATGAATGAAAAACATCCTAACCGAAAAAAGGACAAGCATAACCCTTATACGCTGATGATTGTAGAGGGCAGATATTACCTCTCTTTTAAAGATGGGCGGGGGATAATGCAAAATATTGAAATAGATAAAGTGCTGTATGACCTGTTTAACCGTTTTGAGCTTGAGGACATTTCCTATCTTAATCGAGTGAGCAGGCACATTGAACACTCTGAGTTGACAGAAAGCTCCTTAAATGACCGAGCCTTTTATAAGGAAGAAAGTCTTGAGGAAACCGTTTCAAGGAGTATGGAATATGAGCAGTTACATAAGGCAATTTCAAAACTGCCCGAAATACAAAAACGAAGGCTGCTTCTGTATTTTTTCGGAGAGTTGAACTATGAACAGATTGCAGAGCTTGAGGGATGTAAATATCAGGCTATTCAAAGCTCTATCTATGCGGCAATCAAAACTTTGAAAAAATTTTTGAAATAGTGCCTTGTGCTATGGACTTTGAGTGAGCAAACAGGTGAGAGGGATTAAATTCCTTCCACCTGTTTTGCTTTGTGTGGCGAAAACGGGAGTGATCCTTGACAACCGAATATCCATTCGTCAAATACTTCCTCTTTGTGATTGTGATGAGCATAAGCGTGTGCAGCGGTACGCCAAGACCTGTTAAGAAGCAGCGAGCGATGAAAGGGGGTGATCTCATTCATTACCGACTGAAAATATCGGATTGCTTCCGATTTCGCAATAACCCACAAAGAGAATAATGGTACTCCCGTCCAGTCACAAGTCCGAGCGTGATAAAACCGTCGCAGACAATGAGGGCGGCTCTGGCAGACCGTCAGAGGGGTGAAACTCCCGTGGTGTCAGTTCGCTGCTGACCGTTTGGCGACTTCCCTGTGTTCTATGAACACATTGCATTTCGGGGTGTCGAGGACAAATTGAGATGCTTCTATCATAAAGCCAGATAAAAGGTAGTCATAGGAACAGATTTTGCTAATGATCTTCCAATATTAAATACTTCCTTTTGTCTGGCTGTTACATAGGTAAGTTTTTTCTTACCTACAACCAGATAGGAGGTCTGAATATTTATGGAAAGAATTATTAAGCGTGGAGATATTTTCTACGCAACACTTAATCCCGTTATTGGATCAGAGCAAGGTGGTACAAGACCTGTTCTTACTATTTCTAATAATACGGGGAACAGGCATAGTCCGACAATTATTGTCGCACCAATAACAAGCCGTACGCATACGAAAGCAAAACTACCGACACATACAGAGGTGAAAGATTTTGATAAGCTCGATAAGGACTCAATTATTCTGCTTGAACAGATAAGGACGATTGATAAGCAGAGATTAAAACAGTATATAGGGCTGATGCCCGACCACATAATGGCAAGAGTTGATAAGGCTCTTGCCATTAGTCTTGCAATGAACGGAGAGGGGTGTTTTGATGGAGCAAAATAATGAACAGAAATTTGCACATTATAGTATTCAATTTGCATGTTTGCAGAAGTTAAAGAAAAACGGTTTAATTACGGTAGATGAGTACGAAGCCATAAAAAAACGGCTTATGAGTGATTTCAATGTCGTTTCAAATCTTGCGGCTTAATACTTATCAGTAAATAAAATATCGGAGGTATAATCGTATGAATGATGTTCAAGTAATCAAAGCAAACCGTAACGAAAATCGTATTCGTGGTAGAAAGGTAGAGATACTGAGAGTTGCTGCTTATTGCCGTGTTAGTACAGATAGCGAGGATCAGCTTAACAGCTATAAGTCACAGGTTATGTATTATACGGACTTAATCAAGAAAAAACCAGAATGGTCTTTAGCTGACATATATGCTGACGAAGCCATAACAGGAACGCAGGTAACAAAGCGAGAGGATTTCCAGAGAATGATAAACGATTGTATGAATGGAGATATTGATATGGTCATTACAAAATCCATTTCGAGATTTGCCAGAAATACATTAGATACTCTGAAATATGTTCGTATGCTGAAAGAGAAAGGCATTGCTGTTTTCTTTGAGGATGAAAATATCAATACATTAACAATGGATGGAGAACTGCTTTTGGTGGTACTCAGTTCTGTTGCACAGCAGGAAGTTGAGAATATATCTTCCAATGTCAAAAAGGGCTTGAAAATGAAAATGCAGCGAGGAGAACTTGTAGGTTTTCAAGGATGTTTGGGATATGACTATCATAAAGACACAAAAAGCATATCTGTCAACGAAAAAGAAGCTGAAATTGTGAGATATATTTTTAATCGGTATATAGAAGGGGCGGGGTGTACAGTGATAGCCAATGAGCTTGAGAATCTTGGCTATAAGACAAAATATGGAAGCTCACGGTGGGTGCAATCCACAGTAATCGGTATTATTAAAAACGAAAAATATAAAGGCGATTTGCTATTAGGTAAAACATTTACGGTTGATCCTATTTCTAAAAGACGGTTGGAAAACTTTGGAGAGGAAGATAAATTTTATATCCGTGACCATCACGAAGCAATTATCAGTGAGGAGATATTTGAAGAAGCACAGAAGATACTTGCAAAAAGAAATGTTAATCGTGGTGTACATCAGGAAGGTCAGAAGCGGAACAAATTTAGCAGAAAATATGCTTTTAGCTGTATGATTAAATGTGGTTTTTGCGGAGGTACACTAAGCCGAAGAAATTGGCACAGTAGTTCTGCTTATACTAAGACAATCTGGCATTGTGTGACGGCTACCAAACATGGAAAAAAGAATTGCCCACATTGTAAAGGCATACCTGAAGAAGTAATTGAAAATGCTTTTGTAAAAAGCTATCAGCTCTTATGTTCCGATCAACATGAGGTTGTGAGTGAGTTTCTTCAAAAAGTTGAGGATATTCTTAAAGACGACGCTTCTTTGAAACGCTTGCCGAAGATTGAAAAAGAAATGACAGATTTGCAGCGAAGAAAAGAAAAACTGCTTGACTTAAGGCTTGATAACAATATCGACAGGGATATTTATGATAAGAAAAATCAGGAGTTATCGGAGCAGTTAAAAAAACTTCAAGGTGAACAGTTGCAGTTGGTTGAGTTGAGCAAAAATCAGGAGAGTACCAAAACAAGGATAAGAGAATTTCGGAAAAACTTAAATTCTGGAGAACTATTGGAGAGCTTCGATAGAGTGGTTTTTGAAAGTGTAGTTGAAAGAATAATTATCGGCGGTTATAATGATGAAGGAGTGGAAGATCCGTTGAAGATAACTTTTGTATATAAAACTGGTATCCACTCAAATCTTAATGCAAAAGATTTTAAGCCAAAGCGTAAAAATGCTGCGGCTGTACATACGGACGCAGAATTGTGTTCCTATGCAAGTGTCGAGGATAACAAATTGTGTTTACATAGTAGCTCCGACACATGTCGAGACTGTTGTTCTTTTGTCCCAACAAAAACCAGATGACACGATAGAGATCGACTTAGACCTGGACGAGCTGGATGCCACCAGTGCCGAGTTGAAAGCAACCTATCAGGAAATCAAAGATTATGTGCTGAAAGAATTTGGCTTGAAGGTTTCAAGTTTATATATTTCTCAGGTAAAACGCAAATGTGGAATTGAAGTGGGAGAAAACTATAATCTTCCAAAATCAGAAAATGCAAGAGTTCCACAATGCCCGAAAGAGAAGGAAGAAGCTATCAAGGCTGCCCTGAAATATTTTGCGATGATCTAAGGACATCGCTGATTTCAAGGAGGAATAACACATGAAAAGCACATTTGAAAAAATGGGTGGAACCTACACACTTGGCGCAGACGGAATTTACTATCCGAATCTTGTCAGTACAGATGAAGAACCGCATTATGGGAAATATGGAATGATGCGGAAAACATATCTGAAAGAGCATCGTCCGGCAATGTATTCACTGTATATGTTGGAAGACAGATTGACAGAACATCTGAATGCTGTGGACGATGAAGCACAGGAGAGAATGGATATTCTGGTGAGTCAGATGATGGAGAAGCAGGGCATTACGGAAGAATTGAAAGCTCGTGACCAGATGGAATGGGTCAGGGCTGTAAATAATATCCGAAATGTAGCAGAAGAGATTGTCTTAAAAGAATTAGTGTATATTTAAAGCGTGGAAAGCTCCTTCGGGAGCTTTTTACCGTTTCTACAAACAATTTTTTCTCGTGCCGGAAAGCAATCTATTTACATGGAACAGATGCAGAGAGAAAAAATATTGGAAGGTTATGATTCTTGATCAGCTTTTTTGCTATTGCTCTTTTGAAGATGGTAAAAAAACAAGTGATATGGTAAAATAATACTATTAGATTGAACGGACAGAAATGAGGAAAGTTGATGAATTAAGAAATGTAATTGCAAATCAATTTGCCTGCGAATATAAGGCTTATGACTTTGGGGAAATCTGTAATGCATTCATTGATGATTTGATTAGATTAATGGAAAATAGTATTAAAAATGAACAAGGCAATTTTTAGTTGACATAAGGAGAACAGAAAAATATGAAAAAATATTACGCAGAAAGACATGGTTTACTTACAAAGCAACTACAGATAGATTTTGATGAGTTATTACAGTATTTCGGACAGGTATATAAATATTTTTGTGATAAAGAGTATTTTGAAGTGGCTACAAGAGGAGTGTGGAGGCAAATTCCTTATACGCAGGATTCGGAGCAGATTTTACCACCAAGTTTGTTGCCATCACCGGAAGTGTATTTTGCAACATGCTTACAGGATAAAGAGGTTTGGCCAATTTGGCAATATCTTGAAGAATATGATGAGCAGACATTGTTTTCAGTGATTGAGATTTTATACGACCATATTGGTGTTTATAACTATGAAACAGATCAGTTTGAAAATGAAGCACAAAAGGAAGAATTTGCTGAACAAATTAATAATATCTTACGTGCATATAAAGAGGGATATTATCTTGAACCGACAAATGGATTTATAATGCAAATACCTAACGGTGCGTTGCGTGAACAGTTAGAATATGACGGTTCTGATTTACCCGATTCAGTATATGAGCAATTAGCAACAGCCACAGAAATGTATTATCGTTTTGATGCCAATTTAGAACAGAAAAAGAAAGCTATTAATATTCTTGCCGATATTTTGGAAAGTGAACGTGAAGAAGTAAAAGATACTTTAAATGCTGAGTATGAAGTTCCTAAAAATGAACATGATAAGTTGATTTTTGGTATAGTTAATGGTTATAATATTCGCCATAATCGTGCAGATCAAAAGAACGATTATAGCAAAGAAATATGGTATGATTGGATGATGCAATATTATACAAGCGTAATAATAGCATTTTACAAGTTGAAAAATAAGTATACCGATATTGATTTTTAAATGGTGAGTTAAATGATATCTCCCTAAGTGGAGTATAAATTTTTTCTCAAAAGGTGATGGTTTCGCTATTTAGCATAAAAAGTAACTTAGAAGTTTCAGAATTAAGTTAATCGTGCCACATGGCTTGATTATAAAAGCAAAGATAAAAACGCAACGTACATCTTTGATGTACCAGAGCCGGTAGGTAGCCCGGCCGTCCTATATAAATAGGGTAAGTAACCTGCCCCTCCGGGTTGTCCATTCTTTGTTCAATCAATTTTAGGAGGGATTCTTATGGACAAAGTAAATGTAAAGCTGACAGTATTTTTTGAAGAGCCGTTTTGGGTGGGAATCTTTGAACGCATCGAAGATGGTAAACTATCTGTGGCAAAGGTAACATTTGGTGCAGAGCCAAAAGATTATGAAGTACAGGAATATATTCAAAAGTGCTATTTCAGTTTGAAATTCAGTCCGGTTGTTGAAACTGTTGTAAAGGATATCAAAAGAAATTCGAAACGGATGCAGCGGGAAACAAAGAAGCAGATGCTGGAAATAGGCATTGGTACAAAATCGCAACAGGCGTTGAAATTACAGCAGGAACAGAACAAGCAGGAACGCAAAGAGAAAAGCCGCAAGAGAAAAGAGGCAGAAGAGCAGCGAATGTTTGAACTGAAACAGCGAAAGAAAAGAGAAAAGCATAAGGGACATTAAAGTTCCTTGGGCTTTTACTCAAATCGTAAATTTTTGAATAAAGCTTTCGGGGGTGTTTCTATGAAGAAAAAAGTACTTGCAATTATGTTGGTTGCCGTATCAATAATGCTGATTTCGGCGTGCGGAAAAAAAGAAAAACTATACGAAATTCCTGACCTATCGAAGTATAAGACAGATTATGTAGGAGATTCTTCGAATGTTATAAATATTGTAAGCGGTCAAGAGTATCCGGAGGGATACTCATATGATAGTATAGAGATACAATCTGAAACAGAGCCTTATGGATTAACAGTTTTTCTAAAAGATGAGCCGTCTGCAGTCAAACTTGAAGATGAATTGCAGGTTAATGCAGATATGACATTTGATTTGATTGGTAATTTGGGAACAATTGATTATAAAACAGCAGATAGCAAAGAAATTATTGTATCATATGAACGGTGATATATTTTTAGTCAACTTTTAGACAATTTGAAGAGCAGAATATAAAAAGGCGTATGGAAGTTTTGATTTCCATACGCCTTTTTGAAAGGAGTTTATTTTTGAACAAGAGATTTGTAAGAGCATGTTATCTACTCGAAGATGATTACAATTCCATATCATAGGACTTTTTCTTAGCTCTTGCAGGCTGATTTCGCCGCATTTCCTGTTCTCGCTGATATTTAAGTTCCCATGCACGATGGGAGAAAACATCAGGATCCTCCACATTGAGATAATCCACCTCATCGGCTGCAATATCACGACGGTGATAGTCATAATATTTCCCGAAAGTCCCCTTGAACTGTTCAATCAGCTTATCCCGGAAATCAGGACGTATCTGGATTCTGGTATCCAGTAACTCGGTATATTGTTCTGGTTCAGGACGAAATTTTTCTTCCCGGAAAGCGGCGGCGTCTTTTTCAAGCTGTTTTTGGAGCGAGATGTCCTGAGAATCCAGGATATCAAGATTGTTATTCATCTGGTCATATTTCTTGGATAGATTTGTCATAGCTTTATCGGTAGAGCATTGTGCCTGGAAGATTAGCTGCTCTTTCCTTGATTTCAGTTCTTCAATTTCTTCGGTAACAGTGGTAAGTTGCTGATTCAATTTTATATGCTGAATGGGATTCAAAATACTGGTTTTCTCTTTTTTTACATTCAGCTCTTTCCGTTCTGTAACTTTAGCTTTGAGTTTCTTTTTAACGGTGTTGTATTTATTCAGTATTGGATTAAAATGATTCATCCAGTCATGGATCACTTCTTTTTGCATCTCATTGTGGAGCAAATGATATTGTGTAAAAATCATGTGATTTCGGATTGCTTCCAGTGTTTCTGCAATTATCGGAACAGACTTTTCTACAGCTTCAGCCAGTTTTGCCACCTTAGCTTTTAATTCTCGGAGCATTTTGTTATCCGCACGAATCTGACGGTTGATTTCACAGCGGTCTGCTATCATGCCTTTCTTTTCCATATTCTGGGCAATGTAGCCTTCATGGATAGTTGGCTGTTCGGTGATTCCCTGATCTGCAAAGCTGCGGTGATCAATGGTAGCATTTATCTGATTACGTGCAAGCATTTTATTTACGGCATCTGCCCAGTTTGCCCGCCAGATGCAAAGTTGTTCATCACTGTTCCATTGTTCGGAAATAGGATTCTGTCTGCCATATCGGCTGCTCTTGGGGTGTTTATCAATCCGTTCATATCCTTTTTCCTGTGCAACAGAGGAAGTCAGATATTCTTTCTTTTTCCCAACTTTATAGCGATATTGCTTTTCCCATCCCTGTTTCTGAGCAGTTTTAAATTCAGAAGCAGTAAATCCTTTTTCTTCTCCATCTTTGATACAGAGATATTCTTTTTCGGTTTTATACTGCCATGTTCCATTTTCATTTAGTGGTCGGACAGTAAGAAGAATGTGTGCATGGGGATTGTGACCATCTGTATTGTGAATGGCAAAATCAGCACACATCCCCATATCTACAAAATTCTTTTTAATAAAATCCTGAAGAAGAGAAATATTGCTGTCTTTATCCAACTCAACGGGGAGTGCGACAACAAATTCTCTTGCCAGTCGGCTGTCTTTGGTCTTTTCGTTTTCTTCCACAGCATTCCAGAGTTGTTCCCGGTCATTCCATTCCAATGGAGCCATTGGAGGAAGCATCACCTCCTGATAGATCAGCCCCTGCTTTCTGGTATAGTCATGCTGAATGCCATCATAATCATTGTACATGCGGCTACAGCTCATATAAGCAGAAGCAGCAACAGCAGACCGACCGAAACCACGGCTGATGACTTTGGCTTGCATATGATAAATTGCCATATCTGGTACCTCCTTTCGATGTTGTCTGCAACAGTGTATAAAGCCCTTGGCAGAGCGCACGAGCCCCGAAGGGGATACCACTGCCTGATTTATCAGGTGGTGAATAAGTGCGCCCTTCGGGAGTAGAACTTGTGCGTTTACATTCCCCGTAGCCGGATCATCAGCTCCCGTTTCAGGGAATCTAAATCCATTTCTTTAATATGGGGAACAATACTTTCCAGAATGGCTCCTTCCTGGACTAATCGGTGTGTTCTGGCATCACGTTCTTTTTTGCGATTTCTTGCTTCAGCTTCTTCCTGGCGGTGTCTTGCCTGTAAAAGTGCTTTTTCTTCCGGTGTCATGATTCTTTTATCTGCCATACCTGGCACCTCCTTTTTATGCCCGTATCCGGGCATTTTTGGTTTTAAAATCTTTTGGTTTGGTACTATGGTTTTAGATAACTGACAGTGGCATGTTCTTGGTGAAAAATAAGGAAAGATAGTAGTACCACTGTCAGTGAAAAATAATCATTGCGTTATACTTCTTTGAGTCAATTCTGGTTCGGAGCATGATTGTTCAACAGGATTTTTTTCGCCCGTTTTAAATTATCTGTTGCATTGTCCTGACGGATATTCCGGTTATTGATACGGACAGGAATACATCTCTCCAGAATACGGTCATAAATTCGTTTGTGTGCGATATCAGCGGCATTATTCAGCTCTGATAAAGTGAGATTGGTCGTTATGATCAGGGGCTTTTTACTGCGGTAACGACTGCCGATCACATTGAATACCTGTTCCAGTGCAAAGTCAGAGTTCCGCTCAATTCCGAGATCATCAATAATCAGAAGACTGTAGCGGTTTAAGCTGTTGATGAACTGGTTTCTGTCTTCAAAATGCATTCCGGTAAGGGTATTCAGAATCTGGGAAAAGTTGGTCATCAGTACAGGAACGCCTTTTTCCAGCAGGGCATTGGCAATGCAGCCTGCAAAAAAAGATTTTCCAGTACCGACATCACCCCAGATGAGAAGTCCGGAGGCGTTTGCTTTCATCTCTTCCCAGTTGCTTACATAATTGTGTGCCAGTTTTATTTCCGGATTGATGCCGTTATCCCTGGCAAAAGTGTAGTCATAGAGTGCTTTGTCCTGTAAGCCGCTAGTTTTAAGATGCTCTATTTCCATTTGTTTTTCATGAAGTTTTCTCTGGGTTTCTTCCTGCTCAAAGATTTCCTGCTAGCATTTACAGCGGATGGAAGGAATAAGAACCTTTCCCTGTAATTCATGCCGGCATTGTCTTGGCGTATTGCATTTGGAACAGTAGATCAGGTGGTCTGTTTCGTTAAAATATTCATCAGGCTGAAGCTCTCTGTTTGGTGTTATAGCGGTTGCTTTTTCTGTAAATCTTGTTATAGTGTTTCGTATTCCTCACTTTCGTAATTTCTTTGCCGGGAAGCAGGATGATCCTGTCTTGCCCAACTGATGATGGTAGCTGCATGGTTCTGATATTGCTTTCCGGTAGAAGCCATATAACCGGATAAGCGTTCAATATAATCCTTCCAGTCAGGGATTGTCTGCCGGATATCTTCAAGCTCTTTTTCTGACAGAAAAACATTTTGAAATTTTCCATAGGGTGAGAGTGGCTCCTTACTCCCTCTTATTGCTAAATTGTTCTTTTTTATCTCTTTCTTATTACCAGACAGTTTTCTGTCTGTATTAGGGAAAGAATCCTGTCTGTCAATAGGACAGTTTTCTGTCTGTCTTAGGGAAAGAAATCTGTCTGTATAGTGGATGGTTTCTTTTGGGAGTTTTACATAAATTCGATTGGGCTGTCCGGGTCCCTGCCGTTTTCGGAAGATAAGCTCCTGTTTTTCCAGTACTGCCAGAGCAGTTTTAATCGTCATCTGGCTTTTGTGGAGAACTTCTGCCAGTGCTTCAATTGTAAAGTAAATGAACACATGACCATCGATATCTGACCAGCCCTCATTTTTCTGGGAAAGCCTTGCCCGGTCGAGCAGGATAATATAAAGCATTTTGGCAGTTTCGTTTATTTCCATGTCCAGAAGGAAACGGGGAAACATCATATAAGATGGCAGGTTGGTGTCTGCTGTCAGAAAGTCCGTCATGTGTTCACCTCCAATCAGTTATTCTCCAAGAAAATCCCAGTCTACATCATTATCCGGCTGTGAATTTTCAGGTGTTGGAAAGGACGCCCTGATTTGGGGCTCCCTTTGCGCCATGCCTACAGTCAGTCCGGAAAGAAAAAGTGGCAATTCCTGTTTCAGACTGTTTTCCACTGCATCTACAATCTGTTTCACAAAAAGTTCTTCCCGTTCTCTTGTTTCCAGATAAGGATCAGCCTGTGTGCGGTAGTAGCGGTCAAAATAATCTACCAGTGCAAGAGAGATTACCTGACTGTAAGATTTAAAATCCTGCCTGTCCATCGTCTGTAAATATTCCCAGGCTCTCCGCTGTTGTTCTTTGTCCAGATTAAAGCGCAGGTTTGTGTTGCGGATATTGTTCTGCATGGTTTATCCCCTCCTTTTCAGGCTCATATAAGCCAGAGATTCGTAACCTTTGGCAGTGGCGCAGATGTCATCAATGATTGTGACTCGTGATTTGTCATACGTTCCGAAGTTACGGATCAGGCATCCACCGCCGCCAACCACATACAGGCGCATCAGGTCAGGATTATATTCATATTTGCGGAGCGTGGAAAAAAGTTCTGCCACATACTGTCTGGCAATAGAACTGATACAATCCAGATATGGTGCTGAAATGTCAGCTGTTCCAAACCGCAGAATCTGTTCTACTGTGGATTCTTCAATTTTCACTCCGAATTTGTCCAGAACAGCGTTCTTTGCGGCAATCATGCACTGGTTTACACCAAGTTTTTCTGTCCAGCATCGGCTTTCTTGCGCTTTCTTATTGTTAATATACAGAATGTTCATGGTTCCGTTTCCGATATCTGCAAGGAGATTAGTTCCCTTGAAATTTCCAAGGTGGTTTACAATAGCCGGATATCCCTGTGGGTAAAGGCTACATCCCGCAAAGTGGAGATGATATTCTTTGCCGTTGAAACGGTAATGGACTTCTGGATTCTGGAGCAGATAGGAACGAAAAGCTTCTCTTTGATTTCTGATCCATGTCAGAGGAAGTCCGGCAGCCAGATGAACATCTGCTTCACGGATGGAAAAGACATTCAGTTCCCTTGCAATAGCCATTAGCGTCAGAAGATAATATTCTTCGTCCATAGCTTTATCCGGGATAAATTCTTTGTGTCCTTCGCCAATCCGGTAGTAAATGCCGTTATATTCCAGGATATTTCCAGTGAAGATTGGTTCTGTTTCATAGGCTTTGATTCCGGTTGGCGTGACGGTGTTTGCTGTTTTCATATTGCCATAGCCATGATCTACAGCGATGATTTTTGTGTTTTTGAGTTCTCGCATAAAAAATACCTCCGTTTTCGTATTGATTGATTCAGCAGGTCATACCGGTGTGGTACTGCTTTGCTGTGAGATAAGCATACGAAAATCGGAGGTAAAAGACATTGAGTGGAAATTGAGCTGGAATTGAGAAAAAAGATATATTGTGCGTACATTCTTCATGTACTCTTGTTGTGATTTCATTGTTTTTTATCGTATAATATGGATACTGGAGGTGGTTTGGATGAAATACAAGATTTTAGTTGTCGATGATGATAAAGAATTGGTGAAAATGCTTTGTAGTTATTTTAATATGAAACAATATGAAACCATTACGGCTACAGACGGAATGGAAGCATTAAATAAAATAAAAATGAAACCGGATATTATTTTGTTGGATATCAATATGCCACGCATGGATGGGATTGAAGTATGTCGTCTGATACGCAGTAAAGTGTTATGCCCGATTTTGTTTCTAACAGCAAGAGTTGATGAAGATGATAAAATTAATGGGTTGCTTTCGGGTGGGGATGACTATATTACGAAACCATTTAGTCTTCGGGAGTTGGAAGCAAGGATTGTCACAAACATAAAGAGAGAAGAAAGGCATCAACAAAAAACGGAATACCGTTTCATGGATGAAATGCTGATTGATTATTCTGAAAAAATAGTAGCTATAGCCGGACACAGGATGGAGTTCACAAAAATTGAATATCAGATTATTGAATTCTTATCCATGCATCCAGGGCAGGTGTTTGATAAAGAACGTATATATGCACAAGTCTGTGGATATGATGCGGAAGGGGACAGTAGAACGATAACGGAATTAGTACGGCGTATAAGGAAAAAAATAGCGGATTATTCAGAAAAAGAATACATAGAAACTGTATGGGGGATTGGATACCGATGGAAAAAATAAGAAACTTGTCACTGAAAAAAACAATTCTGCTTTATTTTGTGATCAGCTTAACGGCAGCATTTCTGTTATCTGGATTTACAGTTCATTTTGCAGGAAATATGCAGAATAAAATATGGGAAAAATATATTGATTATGCAGATTATACGGACGTGTTTCAGCAATATGGAAAGAAATACGAGATTGAGATATCAAGACCTAATCAATCGCAGATGAATCGTTTGGACTATCATCTTTCGGAAATGTGTGACTTTATGGAAACATATTCGGTACTGATTTTTTCGATTGTTGGGAGTGTTGTTGCGGTATTCTTTTTTTATAAAAATAAGTTAAAGACACCTCTACAGGAACTAAAAGATGCCTCACAAATGATTGCAGATAATGAACTGGATTTTCATGTGTCCTATGAAAATAAAGATGAGATGGGAACTTTGTGTAAAGAATTTGAAATGATGCGAAGTGATTTAGCAGATAACAACAGAAAGATGTGGCGAATGATTGATGACGAGAAGGCTTTGCGGAATGCAATTGCACATGATATACGTTCTCCACTTTCCATATTGCGTGGGTATCAGGAAATGCTCTTAGAGTTTGTTTCTGCCGAGAGTATAAAAACAGAGGATGTTATTGATATCTTACAAACAGGCATGTATCAGATTGACCGTATAGAGCATTTCACGGAAAACATGAGAAAAATGTCCCATTTAGAACAGAGGGAACTGCAATGCTCAGAGATAGAGTTATCGGAACTGGCAAAAAAGATTGAGGCAGAAGCTGCCATGCTGCCCAAGAAGGAAAGTAAATTATGTAAGGTAGAAAGAGTGCAGGAACAAAACATTGTGAAAGTGGATGAGGAACTTGTCATGGAAGTGACAGACAACTTACTGGAAAATGCGGTTCGATATGCACAAAAAAGTATTGCTTTGCAGATAAAGAAAAAGGATGGTTTTCTTATAATTTCTGTTGAAGATGATGGAATAGGATTTGTGGATACTGAGGAAAAAGTAACAGAGCCATTTTATCATAAGAATCCACAAGATGATTTAAAGCATTTTGGCCTTGGTATGTATATTTCTCGTATTTTCTGTGAAAAGCATGGAGGAAATTTGAAAATATATAATGCCAGACAAGGCGGTGCTCATGTAGAAGCTCTTTTCAAAGCTGAATAAAAATACTTTATAAGGCTGAAATCACAAATAAAGTGGTTTTAGTCTTTTTTGTTGTGAATTTATTGAGAATTGATTTGTATGATGTTGTTAAAGAAATAAAGAAAGGAAGAGATACAATGAAAACAATCATAAAAAGAAGTATACTTGATTATTTAAAGAACCCTGTTTTGTGGATTGGCTTGATTATTATAGTTGCCAGTATGTATCAATGTCTGTCATCGTATTTGCAAATTCATTATATCAAACAGAATGAACAGATCACACAAAATGACGTAGCATTGGAAGATGCTGATGTCATGGATGGGTACATTCCCACATCTGATGATAAAGAAAGAAGAAGGGAGTGGGAAGATACGATCAAAGAGACGTTAATGGACACCTCCAAAAATGGTTTTGGATTTAGCAGGCAGGAAGCAGATCATGTAATGAAAGAAATTCAGAATATGGATGTAAAGACTGCTTCTGAGTTTTTGGAATCCCAATATGGCTATTATAATGCAATATATGCTTATGAGGACCTTGAAATTCATAAGGGGACAGCAGAAGAAATCAATCATTATATCGAGCGGAAATTATCCGAACATTCTTTTTCCTGGTACTTTGCCAAAAAATTTACGGATTTTGCAGGATTGCATATGGCCTTTTTTGCAACAGTCTTGCTATCATTTTTATTTATTCAGGATACACGAAAAAGTACCTATGAATTATTACATACAAAGCCTGTTACGGCAATCCAATATATATGTGGGAAAGTAATAAGCGGATTCATTAGTATGCTGGGAGTATTAGTGATTTTGAATGTTATATTCTTTATGCTGTGTTTGAAAACGTCTTTAGAATCGGGCTTTCCAGTAACACCAATTGATTTTTGCGTGAATTCTCTGATCTATATTGTTCCGAATCTTTTGATGATATGTTGTGTCTATACAATTACAGCATTAATATTTAAAAATCCGCTTCCGGCAGCACCAATCTTGTTTTTACACATTATATATTCAAATATGCTGACCATGAAGAATGATATTTATTATATGAGACCGTTCTCTATTATGGTGCGATTCCCTGGCAGGTTTTTTGAAACACATGCAGCTAAAATGTCAAACATAAATCAGATTATTCTTGTAATTTCATCAGTTATATTAGTATGTATTTCTGTTACAATCTGGAAAAGGAGGAGGGTTCATTGAAAACGGAACTCAAAAACTGCCTGTCGTTATATAAGATTTTTTATTCATGTGCATTTATACTGATATTGTGTGTTATTCATCCGATTATATACTATGAAGAAATCGGTTCAGCAATTCAGTCTCCAATAGCATTTTTAACAATTATTTTTTGTAGTGACACATATTTGATGGAAGTAAAAAGTAAGCGTGCCGATGTATTTCATTTGTATGATCAAAAAAAGCAGTTAAAAGTAATATCGCAGAGAGTGGGCGTTCAAATATTATATTTATTAATACTTTCTTGTGTTGGATATGTTTTGTTTTACTGGCAAAAACCGGGCAGTGTAAACGAAGGCATTTCGGGTATTCAGATATTTCTTTTATATTTCATTGCAATGTTTGGAACTATCTGGCTTTGGAGTATATGCTCTGTGATTTTGTGTACATTGCTTCGAAATATGTGGGCAGGTATTGGATGTTTATTTGGAATTGTCATTGGACTTATATCAAAAGCGGGAAGTTCATTTTTCGGAAATCTGGGATTGTTTTCTTTCAGCTTTTGTGAACCTACTCAATTAATGTCCGAGAGTTGGATTTATGGAACGCTTGTGTCTTTTATAGCGGGGCTGTTTTTATTTGCAGTATTACCAATGACTTTAAAGAAAAGAGGATAGATTATGAGTATTAGAATAAATGATTTAACAGTTAGATTTAAAAATGGTGTAGTTGCAGTAAATAAGGCATCTCTTGAAATACCTAAGGGAATTTACGGACTTTTGGGTGAGAATGGTGCCGGAAAAACCACTTTGATGAGGGTTCTTACAACTGTTTTAAAACAAACGGAAGGAATGGTTTCCCTTGATGGAATTCTGTATAACGAGGAAAATTATGAGAAAATACAGAAAAAGATTGGTTATCTTCCACAGGAAATCGACTTATATCCGAATCTTACGGTGAAAGAATGTCTTGTATATATGGGGGGACTGTCAGGAGTAGCAAGAAATGACCTCGAACAAAGAATTACCTATTATCTGGAAAAGACTTCTCTTACAGAGCATCAGAATAAAAAAATGCGGCAATTATCTGGTGGTATGAAGAGACGTGTCGGACTCATACAGGCACTTCTTAATAATCCGGATTTTTTGATTATTGATGAACCAACAACTGGGTTAGATCCGGAAGAAAGAATTAGGATCCGCAATCTTCTGGTTGATTTTTCAAAGGATAGAACTGTGCTGTTTTCCACTCATGTAGTAGAAGATTTAGCAGCAACCTGTACACAGCTTGCCATTATGAAAAAAGGGAATTTTTTATATTCCGGAAGCGTGAGTGGATTGCTGGAAAATGCAAAGGGCTGTGTTTGGAATTGTACGGTACAAAATGCAGAAGAAGCCCGTTTGTTAGAAGCCAATTATTCTATTTCATCTAAGCAGTATGTAGAAAATGGAATTCATATGAAAATATTAAGCAAAGAAAAGCCAAATGAGAAGTGTGTCCCGGATAATGATATCACTTTGGAAGATGCGTATATTTATTTGACGAATAGTTGAATATAACGGCGGGCAAGTTGCCCGCCGTAAATTGTACTTATTTTGTTAAAAGACCGGATAGATTTTTTCCAATGCAAAATCCAATCTGTGGATATAACTCCTGAATTTCCTGATATTTTGCTTCAATCATTTCAGGCTCATCAGCCCAGATCTTTTCATATATTTTGAAAGCTTTTTTAAAATGTGTTTTGGCTTGCGGAAGATTGGCAGTCATCAGATAAATGGTTCCAAGGGTTTCCTGTACTTTGGCATAATCCAGACAGTCATCGGAATGGTATTCCTTGATGATGCCGGATAATTTTTGCAATTCGGAGATGCCTCTTTCGGGTTCCTGCTGTTCTGTCAGGAACATTGCATAATTGGCAATCTGAGGTATGCTGTCATTTATATGAAGCAGGTTAAATTGGTCAAGCAGTGAGATACTTTTTTCCATGTGTTCTCTTGCAAGATCGGGATGACCGTTCATACGATAAAGTCCACCGAGATTGGCATGAAGGTTGGAAACAAGGCGAGCATTGTCGGCAGTGATATTTTCTATCTGGGCAAGTGCATCCTTTTCCAGTTTTATTGCTTTTTCAGGTTTGGTTTCAAGAGTTGCCTGAAAATCTAGTAATAATGCCCGGTCAGAGTCGGTTCCAATGTTTTTTGTCTTTAACAGCCCCGTCAGTTCCTGAA
The DNA here is from genome assembly GCF_020560115.1 of Mediterraneibacter sp. 210702-DFI.5.30. Classification (NCBI taxonomy): domain Bacteria; kingdom Bacillati; phylum Bacillota; class Clostridia; order Lachnospirales; family Lachnospiraceae; genus Mediterraneibacter; species Mediterraneibacter sp. 210702-DFI.5.30. The sequence continues at coordinate 77,762 of NZ_JAJCME010000004.1, read as the reverse complement.
TGATTCCATTCATACCTTTGTAGTAGTTATAGTTATCCATGTATGGAAATGCATTTTCCAGAAAAAGCAGATACTTTGGTATATCATCCTTTTCAATCAATTCTATGATATATCCGATTGTTTGAAACAGTTTCTTGTAATAATCAACTTCCATTCCATGCATTAAACATATGTGCTGTAAAGAATCCAGTAATATGTGGTAGCGAGTTACAGATGGTTTTGTCTCTGAAAGGGTGATTTCCTGAATCATCGGATGCAGAGAGATAGTGCGACGTTTTGTTGTTTGGACAAAACCAGTCTCAATTAAATCGTTGATCTCATTTAGTGTGGGCAGTTCCATCCAATCTTTCTCCTGCAAGTGAGAAATTTGAAGATTTGGTTGCCAAGCGGGTGCTGATGCTTCGTAAGGCAAATCCCGATATGGAGGAAACAGCCATTCCGGTTGAACTTGTGACCTGTTCCGGTAGCGGACTTGATCAGCATATCTCCCCTCTCAAAAGATGAGCAAAAGATTTCAGACTTCTGCTCATCTTTATACAATCTTAATTTCAAAACAAACTTACTTACGCTCATTTAATACAAATAAAGATAGAATAAAGAAAATATAAAAAAGAAATTAAGACTATGGGGATATAGTTATGCAACAGACAAACAGATCAAGACATCGACATATAACATCATTTCAAGTGATTAGTTTAGGGTTTTTATCCGCGATTCTCTTAGGCAGTCTGCTTTTGATGCTGCCGATTGCTACAAAAAGCGGTCAGTGTACCTCCTTTTTGGATGCTTTGTTTACCGCAACTTCTGCGGTTTGTGTGACGGGACTGGTTGTTAATGATACGGCAACCTACTGGTCTTTATTTGGCCAAGGAGTTATTTTACTGCTGATTCAAATCGGAGGTATGGGAATTATTACGATTGCTATTGCGATTGCTGTTGTTTCCGGACGCAAAATCGGGTTGATGCAGCGAAGTACCATGCAAGAGGCAATTTCGGCTCCAACGGTGGGTGGTATTGTGCGGAGAACGCAATTTATTATTCGGACTACTATTCTTATCGAAATCATTGGTGCGGTTCTTTTAGCCCCTGTTTTTTGCAGGGACTTTGGGTTTTGGAAAGGAATATGGTATTCACTGTTCCATTCTATTTCTGCTTTTTGCAATGCAGGATTTGATCTAATCGGTATAAGAACCCCTTTTTCCTCGTTGACCTCTTATTCTGTACAGCCGATTGTAAATCTTGTAATTATGATGCTGATTATTGCAGGAGGTATTGGATTCCTTACCTGGGAGGATATAAAGAATCGTAAATGGCATTTTAAAAAATACCGGATGCAAAGCAAGGTGATTTTTATGGTAACAGGAATATTGATATTCTTACCGGCTCTTTATTTTTTTTATTTTGAATTTTCAAATGTGCCTCTTACAGAAAGAGTATGGGTTTCTTTGTTTCAATCCGTTACGCCGAGAACAGCAGGATTCAATACGGCAGATTTGACTTTACTCAGTGAAGTTGGGCAAATGCTTATCATTATGCTGATGCTCATTGGTGGCTCGCCTGGTTCCACTGCAGGTGGTATGAAAACGACAACTCTTGCAGTTCTCGTTTCATCGGCATTATCTGTATTTAGAAAAAAGGAACACACCCATTTTTTCGGCAGACAAATTCCGGATGGCACTATCAGAAATGCAGCTACGATTTTTTTGATGTATATCGTTTTATTCCTTGTCGGAGGAATGGTAATTTGCAGAACAGAAGATATTCCACTTATGACCGCTTTGTTTGAGACGGCGTCGGCAATCGGGACGGTAGGGTTATCGTTGGGAATAACTCCTGACCTGGGGCTTGTTTCCCATATAATCTTGATTTGCCTGATGTTTTTTGGCAGAGTGGGAGGATTGACCTTGATTTTTGCTACCATTTCTGAAAAAAAGCCTAACGGTTCAAAATATCCTCAGGAAAAAATTACAGTAGGTTAAGGAGAATAAAAAAATGAAATCAATATTACTTATCGGTCTGGGAAGATTCGGACGGCACATTGCTATAAAATTAGATGAATTGCATCATCAAGTGATGGCGGTAGATAAAGAAGATACTCGAGTTGATGCTGTACTTCCCTTTGTAACTAACGCTCAGATTGGGGATGCGACTAATGAGGATTTTTTAAGTTCGCTTGGTGTTGGAAATTTTGATGTTTGTATTGTGGCTATCGGAGATAACTTTCAGAGTTCATTGGAAGTAACGTGCCTTTTGAAGGAACTCGGTGCAAGAATGGTGGTGTCTCGTGCCGCTCGTGATGTTCATGCAAAATTTCTTTTACGAAACGGCGCAGATGAAATTGTTTATCCCGAAAGGCAGCTTGCCGATTGGGTTGCGATCCGTTATAGTGCTGATCATATTTTCGATTACATAGAACTAGATGAAGAACATGCAATCTTTGAAATATCTATACCGGGAGAATGGATAGGAAAAACAATCGGTCAGTTGGATATACGAAAAAAATATGACATCAATATTATGGCGCTGAAAACAAATGATATTATGAATTTGAAAATAAGTTCCGATACGCAGTTGTTAAAGGGCAGTACCATGCTTGTTCTTGGGGAGACGAAACATATTCAAAAATGTTTTCATATTTAATTTTTGAAAGAAGTTGGTGATATGAAAGACTTTGTTTTACTTATAGTGGTATTGGTAGCATTTATTTATGGTTATTTTCTTATGGAAAAGCTGGATAAATTTCTCAAGGAAAATCAATCTCAAAAACTTATTTCAGATTCTAAGCTCAGGATTGGATTTGAAACACCTGCAATCATAGATTCTATTGCAGATCTATTAGAACAATTTTCAAGCGAATACCCAAACTATGAGCTGAACCTGTTCTATGGTTCTGTAAGTGAAATAATAAATGGGTTGGAAAATAATAAACTTGATTTTGGCTTTATCATAGAAAATTCCAACGATATTTTGAAAGATGAGTATTGTTCCTTATCCTTTCAAATAAAGCAAAGTGTCATTACTCCAGGCTCTATAGACAATGCGGTACATCCTATCAATACGATTGAGAAACCAGCGAGAGTGATATGGCAAAATGACATTAATTGTATGAAGGGTCTATTTGTCGAAAAATTGCGTGATTTTTCGGAGCGTTTTCTGTTTTCGGCTACACGCCCGAATGGAAAAAAAGAAGAAAAGGTGGTATAATCTTTGTGCGATTTTAATGTCAGTGCTAAAATGCTTTTCTGAAATTTACGTATTATTCTATATAATGTTTTTGTACAAGGAGATGACCGTATGAGTGAAAGCAGACATAATCCGGATCAGTTATCAAAGGAAATCCAAGCTGATGAAGAAAAACGTAATAAAGGACATTTGAAAATCTTTTTCGGATATGCAGCTGGTGTGGGTAAAACCTACGCCATGTTAGAAGCAGCTCATATGGAAAAACAGCAGGGAATTGACGTGGTAGCCGGTTATGTAGAACCCCACGCACATCCCAAAACAGCAGCTCTTTTGAATGGCTTAGAAGTTCTTCCTACAAGAGAAGTTTTTTATAATGGTATGATGCTGGACGAATTCGACATTGGCATGGCGTTGAAAAGAAAACCACAGCTTATCCTTGTAGATGAACTTGCGCATACGAATGCCGAAGGATGCCGTCATGCAAAACGGTATCAGGACATTAAGGAACTTTTGAATGCAGGGATTGATGTCTATACGACTGTCAATGTTCAGCATATTGAAAGCCTTTGTGATACAGTTGCATCCATTACGGAAATTGTTGTACGGGAACGCATACCGGATTCTATTTTTGATAATGCAGATCAGGTTGAATTAATAGATATTGAACCACAGGATTTGATCAACCGTTTGAATACAGGAAATGTATACAGACAGACACAGGAAAAACAGGCAGTAGAAAATTTTTTTACAATAGAAAATTTGACAGCTCTCCGGGAGATTTCACTGCGGCGATGTGCGGACCGGGTGAATATCCTCACAGAAAATACCCGCATAAAAAATCATGGAGATTATCACACAGGCGAACATATTCTTGTATGTCTATCTTCTTCTCCATCCAATGCGAAAATTATCCGTACCGCCGCAAAAATGGCTTCTGCTTTTAAAGGGGAGTTTACGGCTCTATTTGTAGAAACCCCAGATTTTTCGGTGATGAGCGAGGAAAATGTAAAACGCCTGCGTTCAAATATTTGTCTTGCTGAGCAGCTTGGGGCAAAAATAGAAACAGTTTACGGAGAAGATGTTCCGTTTCAGATTGCGGAATTTACTCGTTTGTCCGGTGTGTCAAAGATTGTGATCGGACGTAGTTCTGCTACAAAACGGCATTTGCTCAGCAAACCGACCCTGACAGAAAAATTGATTGATTATGCCCCTAACCTGGATGTGCATATTATTCCGGATACGGTTTCTAATGCGGCAGTGTATCAGTTAAGAGGGGGCAGGAAAAAGAATCATATCGTATTCTCTGTCACTGATACATTAAAATCTACTGCGATTCTGATTTTATCCAGTTTAGTCGGAATGATTTTCCAGAAATTTGGATTTGACAAAGCAAATATCATTACTGTTTTTGTTTTAGGTGTTCTTGTCACCGCTGTCATCACGAAACATCAGATATACAGCCTAATTTCCTCGATTGTAAGTGTTTTGGTCTTTAATTTCCTGTTTACGGAACCTCAATTTACTTTGCAGGCGTATGATCAGGGTTATCCTGTTACCTTTATTATCATGTTGTTGGCGGCATTTTTAACCGGTTCTCTTGCTATACGGATTAAAAACCAAGCAAAACAGGCGGCACAATCCGCTTACCGTACCAAAGTGTTATTTGATACAAACCAGCTATTGCAACAGGCAAAAGATAAAAATGAAATTGTATCTGCAACTTCAAATCAGCTCATTAAACTCTTGAGAAAAGATATCGTTTTTTATTTAGCTGATGGAGAAGTGTTGGATACGCCGCATATTTTTTCTGTAACTGAAGAAAATTTGGAATCGTGTATTTCCGAAAATGAAAAGGCCGTTGCCGGCTGGGTATTGAAAAACAATAAACGTGCCGGAGCTACAACAGGAACGCTTTCCAATGCAAAATGCCTGTACCTTGCTGTTCGCAGCAGCAGTATGGTATATGGAGTTATTGGAATCGTGATGGGGGAAATACCTCTTGATCCATTTGAAAACAGTATTCTACTATCCATTCTCGGAGAATGTGCCCTGGCTTTGGAAAATGAGAAAAATGCCCGTGAGAAACAGGAGGCGGCCATTCTTGCAAAAAATGAACAGTTGCGAGCGAACCTGCTGCGTGCTATTTCACATGATTTGAGGACACCGCTGACATCCATTTCCGGTAATGCCAGCAATCTTTTGTCCAACGGTGATTTCTTTGATAATGATACAAAAAAGCAGCTGTACATGGATATTTATGATGATTCCATGTGGCTGATTAATCTTGTAGAAAACTTGCTGGCTGTAACCCGGATTGAAGAAGGACGGTTGAATCTCCGTATAACGGAAGATTTGATGGATGACGTGATCACAGAAGCGTTACATCATATTAACCGAAAGAGTGAAGAACATCATATTTCCGTTGAAAGCAAAGAAGAATTTCTTCTTGCAAAAATGGATGCAAAGCTTATTGTTCAGGTAATCATCAATATTGTTGATAATGCTATCAAATATACACCTAAAAACTCTCATATTGTTATTCGGACAGAAAAGCGGGGAAAACAAGCAATCGTATCTATATCGGATGACGGAAACGGAATTGCTGACGAAATAAAGCCACGGATATTCGACATGTTCTATAGCGGTGCCAATCAAATTGCAGACAGCCGCCGAAGTTTAGGACTCGGATTATCTTTGTGCAAGTCCATTATTAACGCCCACGGCGGAGAACTTACTGTTTCAGATAATCTGCCGCACGGAACAGTATTTACATTTACATTACCGGCAGGGGAGGTCAAAGTATATGAATAAGTCACTAATATTAGTTGTAGAAGATGACACATCTGTCAGAAATTTAATTACAACAACCTTAAAAACGCACGAATACCGATATCTGACGGCACCCGATGGTCAATCGGCAATTTTAGAAACATCTTCACACAATCCTGACATTGTTTTACTTGATTTAGGACTTCCTGATATAGACGGTGTTGAGATTATTAAAAAAATCCGTACTTGGTCAAATATGCCAATTATCGTAATCAGTGCTCGCAGTGAAGATACCGATAAAATTGATGCGTTGGATGCTGGCGCAGATGATTATTTAACAAAGCCATTTTCTGTTGAGGAACTGCTTGCCAGACTACGAGTCACGCAAAGAAGGTTATCGATGATGCAAAAAGTATCCCCTGCCGAAGCGGTTGTTTTTGTAAACGGAAAACTTCGTGTAGATTATGCTGCAGGTTGTGCTTATTTGAATGAAGAAGAGTTGCATTTAACACCTATTGAATATAAGTTGCTTTGCCTGTTGACAAGAAATATAGGAAAAGTTCTGACCCATACTTTCCTTACGCAAAGCATTTGGGGAAGTAGTTGGGATAATGATATTGCTTCCCTTCGTGTGTTTATGGCAACACTTCGTAAAAAAATCGAGAAAGAACCAAACTCTCCACAATATATCCAAACACACATTGGCGTGGGGTATCGGATGCTGAAAGTTGATTGAACTTCACAACACCATAGTTAAAGTTGGAATATAAGCTGTAGATCTGTATAAGAGACCCGTACGCACGGTTCAATGAACTAAAAAATCAGATTTTAGATGAATCATCTTTCAGTGATTATAGTAGCTGTTTCTCTGAGTGGGGGAAGCAGCTATTTTGTTTATGGGAAATATATAACTTTAAGTATCTTTAATGATAACGATATGGTAAGATAAAGTTAAGGAATAGGAGTTTCCAATAATTGTTTAGAAAAGATAGGAGGAAACTTTTTATGAGAACTACGAAAAAGAGAATTAGACGAATTGTAACAGGAATGATTTGTCTGCTGCTTATGTTTACCTTGACGGGCTGTCAGATAAAAATTGACATACCGGGATTAGGGCAGATAAGGCTGGGTGATTCAAAAGAAGAAAAGGAGGATGCGGAATCAAAGAAACAGAAGAAAACAAAGAAACCGGATTCTGGGAAAAAGCCTGAAACAACAGATACAGATAAGCCTATCAGTCCAGAGGAGTCTCTTGCGAATCTACGAAAGAGTATGGATGGCACATTACAGCAATTTGCAGTAGCATACCTGGGATATGTTGAGGCGGATTATGTTGATCATGTGCAGGAATGGATTGAGAAGAAGTATCCTGACCTGTTAAGTAAAATGACATTTATTAAAGAAATCGGTACGGATCGAATCTGTGGTCATGGTCCGGCGGAGCTTTTCTGCATTGTACCTCGAAGTGGCGAGGATCCTGTTAGTGTAGGTCGAATGGAATTGAATTATGACACAGGGATATCGGAGATTGTGGAAAGTTTATATCAGTCTGAGACAGGCGAACCGTTCCTGGTAATGTGTAATGGGGAGAACGAAGGTATTGGTGGAACTATGGTATCTATGGGAACAGAAGCCGGATATCAGGCTGACTGGGTGCCGATGATGGGAACAGATGGACATGTCTGGCTGCCAACAACGGAGAATAATGCAGAGCAGGCAAAGGACTTTACAGACTATAAAGCATGTGATGCAAGTCGTTTTACAGATTGGTATGGAGATGTACATGAGAACATACAGGAAGCAGATCTGATAGGCAGCTGTTGGGAATTCGGAGTAGATGAGTATAATAGTGATATATTTGGAGATTATTTTGTAGAATTATTAGACAACGGATATGCACGTATTTCCTGGAGTGAGAAAGAATACGGAATAGAAGACTATAGTGATATCATTTATGAAATTTATGAAGGAACCTGGTCATGTACGCAGCAGGATGGACATCCTTATTTGTCTATACAAAGTACGCGGACAGGTGGTGAATGGTATTATGAGGGAGAAAATCCTGTTAACTGGTCAGAAGATTATCGTGTTTATATTTCAACAGACGGAACGATGTTATTGTTGGAAAATCAGGAAGGATTTGCAGGGATGCCTTCAAAGACGGGAATATATCATGTACTGAGCGGATTTCGAACAAACTAATTTTATAGTGTAGGAAACGAAAGTGATAGCTGTTGATATGAGAGTATTGACAGCTACTACTTTATTTAATAGAAGTTTAATAAAAATGTAGAAATATAATGGGAATAAAGACTCGTTTTCAGTAATATTCTGAAAAGAGTCTTTTTTTCTAAAAAAATATAATACCTATTGATATAGTAGGCTTATAGGGCATATAATCCGATTCATGAACTGAAAGGAGAATCGAGAAGATGAAAAAGAATTTATTCAAAAAGTTAGTAACAGGAGTTTTAGCCACATCATTAGGAGTAGTTGCTTTGACAGGATGCGGAGCCGAAAAGACATCCGATAAAGGAAATCAGGCTTATCGAACATTAGATGAAATTAAAGAAAGCGGTGAAATTAATATTGGAGTTTTCTAAATGAAAACTATTATAAAATAAGTCTGGCTTTTTTAAATAGAATGTGATAATATAGTAACGTTTGATAGAGGCGCGGTGATATGAGTACCCGCTGACGAGAGTCTTGGGAAGACTGTCAGTGAGAGAAAGGAGAAGCCGCCGAAGGAATGATATTCCCAGATATGATTCCTGGGCCGGATGTAGAAGATACGCCGGACTGTCACAGGTGTGGAGAGCTATCGATGACGCTAGAATTATTATGCCATGGGTGACTCACCAGCAGAGAGTGCCTATGGCATTTTTTGCGTTTAGAGAATCCCAGGCAAAACCCACTATGCTTACACACAAACTTAACAAACATAAGTTTATAGGAAAGGAAAAAAGAAAATGAGAAACAAAAGAAAAATGGGGTATGTGTTTCTGATGTCTCTGCTCATTCTGTGTTGTAGTTCAACAACAGTATTTGCCGCAGATACATCTGCCGAGTATGTACCTCAGCTCTATGCAACAATCTGGTCTCTGGTGCCGCCGGTCGTTGCAATCGTACTGGCACTTATTACAAAGGAAGTTTATAGCTCCTTATTTGTTGGAATTTTGATCGGAGGTGTATTTTGGTCAGGATTTAAACCGGAAGCTACCATCTTACATGTATTTCAAGATGGTATAGTAGGAGTTCTTACAGATTCTTACAATATGGGGATTCTAGTATTTCTGGTAATTCTTGGTGTTATGGTATGTATGATGAATAAAGCCGGTGGTTCCGCAGCATTCGGACGCTGGGCGAAAGAGCATATCAAGACAAGAGCGGGGGCACAGCTTGCAACAATCGTACTTGGAGTGCTGATTTTTATTGATGATTATTTTAACTGCCTTACAGTTGGGAGCGTTATGCGTCCTGTAACAGACAGCCACAATGTATCCCGTGCGAAACTTGCATATCTGATCGATGCTACAGCAGCGCCAATCTGCATTATTGCACCGATTTCTTCCTGGGCAGCAGCAGTAACAGGATTTGTTAAAGGGGAGGATGGATTTTCAATTTTTATTCGTGCAATCCCATATAACTATTATGCAATTCTTACAGTTATAATGATGGTAACACTGGTTCTTGCAAAAGAAGATTATGGTCCGATGAAGGCGCATGAGAAAAATGCGATTGAAGGGGATCTTTTTACAACAGGAGACAGACCATTTGAAAATACATCCGAAAATGCGATTTACAATAAAGGAAAAGTAATCGATCTTGTATTCCCGATTCTGTCACTTATTGTATGCTGTGTCATTGGTATGATTTATTCTGGTGGGTTCTTCTCAGGAACAGGCTTTGTAGCGGCTTTCTCCGGAAGTGATGCATCGGTTGGACTGATGCTTGGAAGTTTCTTTGCAATGGTAATTACAATTGTTTTTTATGCAGTAAGAAAAGTTCTTCGTTTTTCGGATTCTATGGCTTGCATTCCGGAAGGATTTAAGGCAATGGTTCCGGCTATCCTGATTCTTACATTCGCATGGACTCTGAAAGCAATGACAGACAGTCTCGGAGCAGCTCCATTCGTAGCTTCTGTAATGAATTCAGCAGCAGGCGGATTGATGAACCTTCTCCCAGCAATCATCTTCCTTGTAGGATGTTTCCTTGCATTTGCAACAGGTACTTCCTGGGGAACATTCGGAATTCTGATTCCAATCGTAGTTGCAGTATTCCAGGGTACGAACGAGACAATGATGATCATCTCAATCTCAGCTTGTATGGCCGGAGCAGTTTGCGGAGATCATTGTTCACCTATTTCAGATACAACAATCATGGCATCCGCAGGAGCGCAGTGTAATCATGTAAATCATGTATCCACGCAGCTTCCATATGCAATGACTGTAGCAGCAGTTTCCTGTATTACATATGTGATCGCAGGTATCTTGCAGAATGCAGTCATCTGTCTCGTGATCGGAATTGCTCTGCAGATTGGAGTTCTGCTTGCAATCAAAGCAATCACAAAAGATCACACAGGTAGGGTGAAAACAACAAACTAAAAACCAGAGAGAAAGCGAGGAGTTGATCCTCGTTTTCTTTTTACAGAAATGTAGTAAAAAAGGACGAAATGAAAAGCTTGTTAAGCAGTTCATTTCGTCCCTGTTTGTTTTATGAAATCTTATTTATCCAGATCTTTTCCTGTCAGCATCTTATATGCCTGAAGGTATTTCTCAATCGTCTTATCTACAATTTCCTGTGGAAGTGTCCAGTCGTTGTCTGGATTTGCTTTCAGCCAGTCACGGGCAAACTGTTTGTCAAAAGATGGCTGTCCATGTCCGGCTTCATAACCGTCAGCAGGCCAGAAACGGGAACTGTCAGGAGTGAGCATCTCATCTCCAATTACCATATTTCCATTTTCATCAAGTCCGAACTCAAATTTTGTATCTGCAATAATGATACCTTTGCTCAGAGCATATTCAGCACATTTCTTATAGAGAGCAATTGTGTTGTCGCGAAGTTTCTCAGCGAGTTCACGTCCTCTTCCAGGGTAATATTTTTCAAGGTGATCAACGCTCTGCTCGAATGAAATGTTCTCATCGTGATCTCCGATTTCAGCCTTTGTGGAAGGTGTATAGATTGGTTCAGGAAGTTTGTCAGATTCCTTTAATCCTTCCGGAAGTGTGATTCCACAAACAGTTCCGTTTTCTTTATAGCTTTCCCAGCCACTTCCAGTGATATAACCACGAACGATACACTCGATCGGAAGCATTTCGAGTTTCTTACACATCATAGATTTTCCATCATATTTCTCCTGCTGGAAGAACTCCGGCATATCTTTTACATCAACAGAGAGCATGTGGTTAGGAAGAATGTCTTCTGTCAGATCAAACCAGAATTTGGACATCTGAGTCAGGACAGTTCCTTTCTTTGTAACTTCATTGTTGAGAATCACGTCAAAGCAGCTGATGCGGTCTGTAGCAACCATGATTAAGCTGTCTCCATTATCATAAATTTCACGAACTTTACCTTCTTTGATTGGTTTTAATTCCTGCATTTTTTCACCTCATAGAATTTTCTTAGAATTTACAACGTAACCGTACACTTTTTAGGGGAAACTGTCAAGCGGGCTGAAAATGTGGGAAGAGAGGTGTGAAAAATCATTGAAGAAGGAAAAATGTGGAAAATTGTGTTTTTTGTATAAAAACAACGGAAAAATAAAGGGAGTGATTGTGGAATACGTTGGGTGAAAAGTAAAAAAAAAAGAATGTTTTTGAGGTATCATAAACAAATCAGATATTATTTAATAAGAAATTATTATAGTAGAAAAGGCAGTTACACAGAAGGTGAAAGAGAATAGTAAAAAAGAAATATTGACATCTATGACATATTGTAATTAAATTAGTATGTCTATTTATATAGAAGAAACGAGGGAATAGAATGATGCAGAATCATAATCAACAGAAAAAAATTGCGCTGATCAATGACTTTACAGGCTTTGGCAGATGCTCAATTGCGGTACAGATGCCGATTATTTCAATGCTGAAAGTGCAGTGTTGTGCAGTGCCTACCTCGATTTTTTCAAATCATACCGCATATGAAGATTATTATTTTACAGATTATACATCAAATATGGAAGCATATATTGAACAATGGAAGAAACTGGATCTGAAGTTCGAAGGAATTTGTACTGGTTTTTTGGGATCAGCAGAACAGATTCGGATTGTCAGTGAGTTTATCCGGTATTTTAGAGACGAGAATACAGTGGCTGTGATCGATCCGGTGATGGGGGACAATGGGGAGGCATATTCGACTTATACGGAAGAAATGTGCAGACAGATGATTCAATTAGTCCGCTATGCGGATGTAGTTGTTCCAAATGTGACAGAGGCATGTATCCTGACAGGAACACCGTATAAGGAACGTTGGACAACGAGAGAGCTGGCAAAGATGGCAGAACAGATTGTGCAGACCGGACCAGAAAAAGTTGTGATTACAGGAATTCCACAGAAAACGTATGTATCCAACTTGTGCTATGAAAAAGGTAAAGGATACGAGATGATCCGTACACATAAAGTAGGACATTCCAGATGTGGTACAGGAGATATTTTCTCTGCAATCATTGCAGCAGATGCAGTTAATGGAGTGGAATTTACAAAATCTGTCCGAAAGGCATCCGCATTTATAAAGAAGTGCATACAAAAGTCAATTGAAATGGAAATTCCGTTGACGGATGGTGTCTGTTTTGAAGAATTAATGGGACTATTGAAATAAAAGAAAATTAAGGAGTAAACAAAAATGAATTTAGAAGAATGCTATGAAGCAATAGATAGTGACTATGATGATGTGATGAGAAGACTTGGAAGTGAAACACTGGTCCGTAAATTTGTATTGAAGTTTTTGGATGATACAAGTTTTCAGGGATTAAAAGAAGGACTTGAAAATCAGGATGCAGAACTCGCATTCCGAAGTGCACATACATTGAAAGGCGTGTGCATGAATCTTGGATTTACAAAGTTATTCGAGGTCAGCTCAGCATTAACAGAAGAGCTTCGAGACAAAGAAATCAAAGAAAACACTACAGAGATGTTTGAAGAAGTAGAACGAGAATATACCCGAACAATAGAAGCAATTAAAGGATTATGTTAAGGAGATTGGAATGTGAACTGCTCCCCGTCAAGTAGACAATTGAAAAAATATAAATTTTTCCTGCCAGTAGAAATTTATCTGCTGGCAGTTTTTATGCAGCTTGCAAGTAAATTTCGTGTTTTTCCATTGGTGTTAAAATTCCGAGATTCCTTTGCAAGCGTTTATTGTTGTAGCAAGACCTTTACCGCCAGTAGTACCCCAGCGATCCCAGACACCATGATAAATTCCTTCAATGCTTTCGTGTATTACATACTATCTAATCACATTATGGAAAAAATGTATAGAAATCAAGAAAAATCCTTATAAAGTGAATGACAATTCATCCAAACAGGGTGTAGAATAGTAAAATAATGGCTGAATAGTGATTGGAAAAGGAGAGAAGGCATGCTTCAGATACAACATATTTGCAAGGAATATCGAACAGGTAATCTGATACAGAAAGCATTGGATGATGTCAGTCTGAATCTCAGAGATAATGAATTTGTTGCTATTCTGGGACCGAGTGGTTCGGGAAAGACAACGCTTCTGAATATCATTGGCGGTTTGGATCGGTATGACAGCGGAGACCTGATCATCAATGGAATATCAACGAAGAAATATAAAGACAGAGACTGGGATTCTTATCGTAATCATACGATAGGATTTGTTTTCCAGAGTTATAATCTGATTCCGCATCAGACTGTTCTGGCAAATGTTGAACTGGCACTTACGATTTCGGGGATTGGCAAGTCCGAGAGAAGGAAACGTGCGATAGAAGCGCTTGAAAAGGTTGGTCTGGGTGCGCAGCTTCATAAGCGACCAAGTCAGATGTCCGGAGGACAGATGCAGCGTGTTGCGATTGCCCGGGCATTAGTGAATGATCCGGATATCCTGCTTGCAGATGAACCGACAGGTGCACTGGACAGTGATACAAGTGTGCAGGTCATGGATCTTCTTCAGGAAGTAGCGAAAGACCGCCTGGTTGTTATGGTTACACATAATCCAGAGCTTGCAGAGCAGTATGCGACAAGAATCGTTACATTAAAAGATGGTGTGATCCGTTCAGATACAGATCCGTTTGAAGTAGATGAAGCAACGATAGGAGTGGCAGAACACAGGAATATGGGGAAATCCTCGATGTCATTTCTGACCGCTTTAGCTTTGAGTTTTAACAATCTGAAGACAAAGAAGGCACGAACGCTTCTGACTTCATTTGCAGGCTCAATCGGAATTATCGGAATTGCATTAATTCTGTCTCTATCTACAGGTGTGAATCAATATATTCAGAACGTAGAGGAAGAGACGCTTTCAGAATATCCTCTACAGATACAAAGTACAGGCTTTGATCTGACATCCATGATGGTCGGGATGGACAGTGCTTCTGCGGATGATAAAAAAACAGACAAAGAGAAGTCGGATACAAAGAAAAAGTCAAAGGATCAGGTTAAAGTAATTCAGATGGTGACGAATATGTTTTCCACAATGGATTCAAATGACCTTGGTGCTTTGAAGAAGTATCTTGATACTGGCAAGAGTGGAGTGGAACAATATACGAATGCTATAGAATATAAGTACAGCATTTCTCCGCAGATTTATAAAGAAAATAAAGACAGTATCCGTCAGGTGAATCCAGATCAATCCTTTTCTGCTATGGGATTGGGTTCTTCTATAAGTACGAATAGTATGATGTCATCTATGATGAGTACAGATGTTTTTTATGAGATGCCGGAGAGCAGTAAACTTTATGAAAATCAGTATGAAGTGGAAAAGGGTCGTTGGCCAGAAAAATATAATGAATGTGTTGTGGTTCTGACTTCGAATGGCGGAATGAGTGATTTTATGCTTTATACATTGGGACTTCGTGATCCGCTGGAGCTTGATGAGATGATCCAGTCCTTTATGAAAGAGGAAAATGTTACTACACCGGATGATTTGGGAACTTATTCTTATGATGATATTATCGGAACAAAGTTCAAGCTTGTGAACAGTTCTGATTATTATGAGTATGACAGTCAGTATCAGGTCTGGAAAGATAAGACGGATAATGAAGATTATATGAAATCACTTGTAGCGAATGGGGAAGATATTACCGTGGTTGGAATTGTGAAACCCGCTGAAGATGCGAAAGCCTCCTCTCTGAGTCCGGGAATTGCATATCCGACATCATTGACGAAACATGTGGCAGAACAGGCAGCAAAAAGTGAGATTGTGAAACAGCAGCTGGCAAATCCGGATGTTAACGTATTTACAAATAAAAAATTCGGAGAGAAAGATAGTGAAAATGGATTCTCCATGGATTCTTTATTTACGGTTGACGAAGCAGCACTGCAGAAAGCATTTGGATTTGACGCAAGTGCGATGAACAATTTAGGAAATTCTCTGGATTTCGGGAATTCGTTAAATCTCAGTGAGTCTATGGATCTGTCAAGAGCATTTCAGACAGGAAGTAATACACTGGATCTGTCGGGACTTGTGAATCCAGATTCTCTGAACTTAGATCTTTCCGGAATGCCGCAGATGAATCTGGGAGAGATCGTTTCGAATCTGGAACTGAAGGTATCACCGGATGGTATGAAACAGATGGCTTGTGGACTGCTGACGGGATATCAGGAGTATGCAAAGACACATCCAGAGGCAGATTATTCAGGTCTTGGAGAGGATTTTACAGCATTTCTTAAGACAGATGCAGCAAAAAAGATTATTTCCGATAATATAAAAGATATCATGAAATCAAGCGGAACTGTGACGATTACAACCGAGAAAATACAGGAATTGATCAAAAATATTATGGCCGGATACGAACAGTATATTACGGAAAAAGGATATACAGATCCAGATCAATTCGATGAATATTTGATGGAATATCTTCAGACGGATGAAGCGAAGAAAATAATTTCAGATTGGATGTCAGAAGTTATGCCGGAAGATCCGGAGATTGAGATAACACCGGAACAGCTTGAGAAACTATCAGATGATCTTGTGAAAGGTTATTTGGCATATGCTTCAGAGAATGGTCTTCCGGATCCGTCTAAGATGGGAGAACATTTCATGGCTTATCTGCAAACAGATGATGGAAAGAAGCGGTTTCAGGAAGGTCTGTCAGCAATGATCGATATGGATCAGCTGGAAAGCCAGGTGTCAAAAATCATCGGAAATTATATGAATCAGGCAATGGGGACTATGGGAAATGCGATAGGCCAGGCACTTGAGACACAGGTGTCCTCTGCAATGACGCGGATTATCAGTCAGATGACAACAGAGCTTGAATCTGCAATGAAACAGATGATGACCAACGTAGGAACGCAGCTTCAGAACAGCCTCGGAAATGCAATGCAGATTGATCCGACAGCATTTGCAGACGCATTTCAGATGAATATGACGGAAGATGATCTGGCAGAGCTTATGATGTCGATGAGTGGGAAAGGCTTGGCTTCTTATGATAGTAATCTGCAGAAACTGGGATATGTAGATTTTGCAGTCCCGTCTGCTATTAACATTTATCCAAAGGATTTTGAAGGAAAGGAACAAGTAGTAAAGACTCTGGATGATTATAATAGCAGGATGGAGGCAGAAGGGAAGGATGAGCAGGTAATTACTTATACCGATGTAGTTGGAACTTTAATGTCCTCTGTCACAACAATCGTAGATACGATAAGTTATGTGCTGATTGCATTTGTAGCAATTTCTCTTGTGGTATCTTCCATTATGATTGGTGTTATTACCTACATCAGTGTGCTTGAGCGGAAGAAGGAAATTGGAATATTAAGAGCAATCGGTGCGTCAAAGCGAAATGTATCACAGGTATTTAATGCGGAGACATTTATTATCGGACTTTGTGCAGGACTGATTGGAATCGGACTGACTTTATTACTTCTGATTCCGGGAAATGCGATTATTCACAATGTGGCGGATAATGCGAAGGTAAATGCAGTTCTGCCGATTGTTCCGGCAATCATACTGATTTTATTAAGTGTTGTCCTTACATTACTTGGTGGACTGATCCCATCAAAGAAAGCAGCAAAGAGTGATCCTGTGACAGCGCTTCGTACAGAGTAGGGGACTGGTGAGAAGAATGGAAAATTTAGTTTTTAGTCTGAATGCAACCGTACCGATCTTTTTGATGATGGTACTGGGAATGCTGTTCAGAAAGCTTGGCTGGATGGATGAAGAGTTTGCAGCAAAGATGAATAAATTTGTCTTTCTAATTCCATTGCCGGTATTGTTGTTTGGTGACCTGGCAAAGGTTGATTTTAAAGAAGTGTGGAATATCAAATTTGTGATTTTCTGCTTTGTAGTAACATTTATCTGTATTACAATTGCTGCGCTGGTATCTTGCATCTGGAAAGACCGTTCAATCCAGGGTGAATTTATTCAGGCTTCGTACCGGAGCAGCGCAGCACTTCTTGGAATTGCATTTATCCAGAATATTTATGGAAATGCAGGGATGGCGCCACTTATGATCATTGGAAGTGTACCACTTTATAATGTGATGGCAGTTATCGTGTTATCCTTTTTCCATCCGGAACGAAAAGCAATTGATAAAGCTGTATGGATGAAAACGTTAAAGGGAATCGTAACCAATCCAATCATCATTGGAATCGTGGCTGGTCTGATTTGGTCAGCCTGCAAGATCCCAATGCCGGCAATTCTTAATAAAACGGTGACAAGTATTGGAGGAATGTCCACACCAATGGGGCTGATGGCAATGGGAGCTACCTTTGATTTTAGGAAAGCACTTGGAAGGATCAAACCGGCTGTGACAGCAACAATTATGAAGTTGATCGTATTTGTGGCAATTTTTCTTCCGATTGCTGTGAAACTGGGATTCCATCAGGAAGAACTGATTGCAATCCTTGTAATGCTTGGATCTGCAACAACAGTAAGCAGTTTTGTTATGGCAAAGAATATGGGACATGAAGGAGTTTTATCATCAAGTGTAGTGATGCTGACAACATTGTTCAGTGCATTCACGTTGACAGGATGGCTGTATGTGCTGAAAGCGTTTCAGCTGGTATAGGAATAGGAAATTCACATTTTGTTGCGTAGGAGGATAAAAATGGCTGTTGGTCGCACATAGTACGAACAATAACAAAAAATGTTGAAAAATGGGGGTGTTGTGGGAAAAAGTTCTTGCAACGTCCCTTGTTTTATGCTATACTACGAACGTTGCTAAAAAACACGTATGCGGATTCCTTCCAAGGTGCCTAAGTCGAGACAGGAGTTTCGTCCGGTTGCGAAGGAGAGTAAAACATACGGAAGAAAAAAACCAAATGGAGGAGAATAACATGAGCGTTATTTCAATGAAGCAGTTATTGGAAGCAGGTGTTCATTTTGGACATCAGACAAGAAGATGGAACCCTAAGATGGCTCCATACATCTACACAGAGAGAAATGGTATCTACATCATCGACCTGCAGAAATCTGTAGGAATGGTTGACGATGCATATAAGGCTGTTTCTGACATCGCTGCAGAAGGCGGTACAGTTCTTTTCGTAGGAACAAAGAAACAGGCACAGGATGCAATCAAAGCTGAGGCTGAGCGTTGCGGAATGTATTATGTAAACGAGAGATGGCTTGGAGGAATGCTTACAAACTTCAAGACAATCCAGAGCCGTATCAAACGTCTGAAAGACATCGAGAGAATGGCAGAAGATGGAACATTCGAAGTACTTCCGAAGAAAGAAGTTATCGAAATCAAAAAAGAGTGGACAAAGCTTGAGAAGAACCTTGGCGGAATCAAAGACATGAAGAAACTGCCAGACGCTATCTTCATCGTAGATCCTAAGAAAGAAAGAATCTGTGTACAGGAAGCACACACACTCGGAATTCCGCTGATCGGTATCTGTGATACAAACTGTGATCCAGAAGAACTGGATTACGTAATCCCAGGTAATGATGATGCAATCAGAGCTGTAAAACTGATCGTTTCTAAGATGGCAGACGCTGTTATCGAAGCAAACCAGGGTGCAGCTGAGGATGAGTATTACGAGGAGGCTGCAGAAGCAGCTGAAGCTGAAGAGGCTGTAGAAGAGTAATATCAGTTCTTGATATGAAAGAAAATGCTTCAGCCTGATTATCAGGTTGAAGCATTTTACTTTATAGAAATAGTTCTATAGAGAAAAGCATATGTTACTGCTTACAGTGACATACACATTATGAATAATGGAGGAAAATTATCATGGCAATCACAGCAGGAATGGTAAAAGAGTTAAGAGAAATGACAGGCGCTGGAATGATGGACTGTAAAAAAGCGCTTTCTGAGACAAACGGAGATATGGACGCAGCTGTAGAGTTCCTTAGAAAGAACGGACAGGCTAAAGCTGAGAAAAAAGCTGGAAGAATCGCTGCAGAAGGTATCGTTAAGACAGTTGTTAAAGATGACAAAGTTGCTGCAATCGTAGAAGTAAACTCTGAGACAGACTTCGTTGCAAAGAACGACGAGTTCCAGGGATTCGTAGAAGCAGTTGCTAACCAGGTAGTAGATTCAGAAGCAGCTGATCTTGATGCATTTATGGCAGAGGCTTGGGAAGCTGATACAACAAAGACTGTAAAAGATGCTCTCGTAGAGAAGATCGCAGTTATCGGAGAGAACCTGAACATCAGAAGATTCGAGAAAGTTGCAGCAGACAACGGTGTGGTTGTTCCTTACATCCACGGTGGCGGACGTATCGGTGTTCTTGTTGTTGCTGATACAGATGTTGTTAACGACGAGATCAAAGCAGCACTGAAGAACGTAGCTATGCAGGTAGCAGCTATGTCTCCGAAGTATGTATCCCGTGAGGAAGTATCTCAGGATTACCTTGATCACGAGAAAGAGATCCTTCTCGCTCAGGCTAAGAAAGAGAACCCGGAGAAACCGGAAAACATCATCGAGAAGATGATCATCGGACGTCTGAACAAAGAACTCAAAGAGATCTGTCTGCTTGATCAGGTATACGTTCAGGACAGCGACCTTACAGTAGGAAAATACGTTGATAAGGTAGCAAAAGAGAACGGTGCAAACGTTAAAGTTACAAAATTCGTTCGTTTCGAGACTGGTGAAGGAATCGAAAAGAAAGTTGACGACTTCGCAGCAGAAGTTGCAGCTCAGGCTGGAATGTAAGCGTCTAGCACAAGCACGGCGTATATAAAAAGAAATCCTCGACACAAGTTTACTTGTGATCGAGGATTTCTTTTTATATGCATCGTGCGACGCACGTATAGCGAGATGAAGCGAAGCGAAATCGAGCTAAGCGTGCTTGTGCGGATGTCTTGATGCACCTACAATGCACAAGCTGTACCTAGACCAAAACCCCACAAGTTTACTTGTGATCGAGGATTTCTTTTTATATGCATCGTGCGACGTACGTATATAATGCCTAAGAAAAGACTTGACTTTCAAATATTACAAGTGTAAGATTTAAGAAAATAAAGCGTTGAAAGAAAGGGGTATCTATGAAAAAAAGACGGAAAAAACAAAGCACTAAAAAATCTTACGCTCGTAGGAATTGGAGATTAATAATGGCTATAACAGTAATTGCTGTTTCAGGAGGTGTTTTATTAAAAAGGACGATAACGGAATCACCAGAAGACACACTTGTGGAATATATGAACCATATTGAAAAAAAGGAATATGAAGTAATGTATACTATGATAGATTCAGATGAAAAAGTTTATTTGACAAAAGAAGAATACATACAACGAAATTCTAAGATATACGAAGGAATAGAGGTCAGTGACATTAAAATCAGTCATATAGCTGTGAAAGAGAAAAAAGCAGATACAGTTACGCTTTCGTATGAAACATCATGTAATACAATTGCCGGAACAATACAATTTGACAATATGGTGGAACTGAAGAAGACGAAACAGGGATATAAATTAGTATGGCAGGATAGCCTGATTTTTCCAGATCTAGAGAGTGATGATAAAATAAGCGTTACTACCTCAAAAGCGGAGAGAGGAGAAATATTAGACCGAGATGGTAAAATGCTTGCAGGAAAAGGAGTAGCAACATCAGTTGGCATTATACCGGGAAAGCTGGAAGACAGGAATGTATCTATTGAAAAAATAGCGGAGTTATTAGAGATAGATGTAGAAACAATAAATAACAAACTCACAGCAAAGTGGGTAAAAGAAGATTCTTTTGTACCAATTGAAACTATTCCGAAAGTAGAAGAAATAGATTTAATGAAAATACAGCCAGAAGAAAAGACACTTGAGGAGCAGGATTGTCAGAATAAACTTTTGGAAATTCCAGGGGTTATGCTATCAGATGTGGAAGTTAGAACCTATGAGTTAGGGGAAGCAGCAGCTCATTTAATTGGTTATGTACAGTCTGTAACAGCAGAAGATTTGGAAAATCATCCAGGGGAAGGATATTCAGCTGAAAGTGTAATCGGAAGATCTGGGGGGGAAAAGTTATACGAAAAGCAATTAAAAGGAAAAGATGGTTGTGATATAAAGATTTTGGATAGTGATGGGGAAGTAAAAGAGGTTCTTGCAAGTATTTTTAAAGAAGATGGTATGGATATAAGATTAACGATAGATTCCGATTTGCAAAAATCATTATACGAGCAGTTTAGAGAAGATCCGGGGGGTTCTGTCGCAATGAATCCTTATACGGGAGAAGTATTGGCCTTGGTAAGTACCCCATCTTATGATAATAATGAATTTATACGGGGCTTATCATCAGAGAAATGGACATCATTAAACGAAGATGAAAAGAAGCCATTATATAATCGTTTTCGTCAAGTATGGTGTCCTGGCTCAACATTTAAACCAGTTGTGGCTGGAATTGGGTTGAAAACGGGAAGCATAGATCCAAAAGAAGATTTTGGAAATGAAGGTTTGGCATGGCAGAAAGATTCGTCTTGGGGATCTTATCAAGTAACAACACTTCATGAATATGAACCGGTTATTATGAAAAATGCAATTATCTATTCTGATAATATTTATTTTGCAAAGGCAGCTCTTAAAATTGGTAGTGAGAATTTTATGAATACTTTAAATGAAATAGGATTTAATCAGAATATGCCGTTTGAGATTGCGATGCAGGAATCAACATATTCCAATACAGATAAAATAGAAACAGAAATACAATTGGCAGATAGTGGTTATGGGCAAGGGCAGATTCTTGTAAATCCATTACATCTGGCAAGTATTTATACTTCATTTTTAAATGAAGGGAATATGATAAAACCGTATTTGAAATACAAAGAAGAAGCATCCGGTGAAACATGGATAGAAAATGCGTTTAGCAAAGAAAATGTAGAAGAAATTATGCAAGGGGTGGAAGGTGTTGTAAATGATCCGGAAGGAACCGGATATGCTGCACATCGTGACGATATTTTGCTGGCTGGAAAAACAGGGACAGCCGAGTTGAAGGAAACGAAAGAAGATACTTCTGGCAAAGAAATCGGGTGGTTTTCGGTGTTTACGGCAGATAAAAGCGTGGACAAACCAATTCTTCTTATCAGTATGGTTGAGAATGTGAAAGGAATCGGTGGAAGTGGTTATGTTGTTAAAAAGGATGCAACCGTATTGGAGGAATATTTTGAAAAATAAAAAAATTTTTACGGGGAATTATTACATATGTAAGAAATTTGCGATGATATTGATAGTTCTTATTGTTTTTACAGGGTGCGGACAAAATCGAATTACGGAAAAAGAAGAAAAGAAAGAAACCGTAGAATCTGAAATGAATGCAGAAGCAAAAAAAGCAGCGCAAACTTTTCGGTCTGTTTATATGAAGGAGAAGTCGGAGTTAAATACATTAAAGGCGAAAAGAAAAATTATCAATTGTCTGAAAGAGAAAGGATATGCGGCAGTAGATTGTGATAATCAGATTGATATGGTCAATCGTGAAAAAGTAGAAGAATTTTGTAAGGCAGCGGAGAAAGAAGAACAGGCAGCAGTTGATATTGTTGTTGTATTTGATGAAGGGGAAATTATACAATATCATTTAGAGTCAATGAATGGAAAGATAAATGTTCGATTATGTCAGGTTAAATGGAAGGATAATAGCCCACAGGCTAATTATTATGATGAATATGAAGCATATGAGTGGAAATATACAGAAAAAGGATACTTGTTTCTGGAGGAATATCACCCACCGGGATTTGATGGAGCACCGGGTGAAACTGGATTCAGAGTGCAGCCATTAGATAAAACATGCCGGGAATTGAATCGAAAATATGTTATGCCGTTGGGGTATGCACTTAATAATCTGTTGATTACAAATTGGGATAACCAGAATTATACGGAACTTGATTTTTATGATCTTTATGAAAAAATGTATTATATGAAATATGGAAAGCAAGTTCCATATGAAGCAAATTATGGTGGAGCAGAATATGAAGTTCCAGAAGATGAGTTTGAAGAGGTTATAAAGACCTATTTACCATTTAGTAATACCGAGATTGAAAAGGGAACTTTTTATAACTCTGATAATAGAACTTTTAGATACAGACCGCGAGGGTTATATGATTGTGAATTCCCATATGAGCCATATTCGGAAGTTATCTCATATGAAAAATTACAAGATGGAACATTAAAACTTACGATAGAAGCAGTATGGGAAATTAGAATGTTAGATCAGGCAATCACCAGTGAATTGATGATAAAACCTATGGAAGACGGAAGTTTCCAGTATTTATCAAATAAGGTAATCAGGTCAGATCAAAATGCAAATGCAGGGTGGTATATGCCAAGGTTAACAGAAGAAGAGTGGGAAGAGAATTACAGTAATAATTAGGGGGCAATATGAAAAGAAAAAGTATTTTGTTAGTACTTTGTATAGGAATGATTCTGACTTCCTGTGAAAGTAAGATATCGTTAAACAGCACAGATGTAAAAAATGAGAAGAATCAGAAAAACACTACCATGGAAAATCCGGATAAGGGATATAATCTACCAATCGATGAAGACAAGAAAAAGGAAGCTGTGAACGATTGTGAAGAAATTATGGGCATTATCCGAGATATTTATTCTGAATATAATGGAATACAAGAAGCAGATCAGAATACTGCTGAGCAAATGATGAATCGGATGAAAGAAATTATCAAACAAAATGGGAATCCGGTCATTGGTTCCGATCATTATTCTGTTATGGATAATTATCAGAAGATGGAACAATTTTTAAAATCTGCAGAACAAGAAGAAAAAGGAAGTGTAATTTTATATGAAGCAGATACAGATGGTGGAATTACCAGAAAAGAATATAGTTATGATGGAAAAGAAATGAGTGTGATGTCCGCAAAAATGATCTGGAGTGAGGATACAGAGCCTGTACTTACATACATATCGCTATCAAAAATAAAAGAATGGGCATATACTGAAAATGGGAATTTCTGTTATGAATTATGCGTACCTGAACCACCGGAAGTGACAGAGATTGTAGATGGAAGTTGTATTATCCGGGTAAAGCCTTTGAGTGAGGAGTGTCGGGAATATTCAAAAAAATATGTGAGTACGTTCGGCTATCAGGGAAACAATCTGTTATGTTCAAACTGGAATGCGGAGGATATGCAGGGATTGGATTATAATGGACTTTATGAATATTTTTATCAAATGAAATATGGAGAAAAATTTACTGCAGAAAAAGAGGTTGTGGGAATTCCAGCAGAAGAGTTCGAAAATGTAATTATGACATATCTTCCTGTTACAAAAGAAGAATTGAAAGAATGGGCGGTCTACGATGAACAAAGTAATATGTTTATCTGGGAACGATTGGGATGTGGTAATTATTCACCAACACATTTTGGATTGTCTTTACCGGAAGTAACAGAAGTCAGGCACAATGAAGATGGAAGCATTGTTTTGACAATTCATGCAGTATGTGATTCTGTTGTATGTAATGATGTTGTTATTACACACGAACTTACGATGAAAATTCAGGATGATGGAACGATTCAGTATGTTGGAAACAGGATTTTAGATAATGGTATTGATAATATACCGAGGTATCAGTACCGGTTAGGTAATTTGCAGAATTGATCAGTAGAGAAGAATGAAATAAAGAGAACTGATAACGGGAAATTATGCTATCAGTTCTCTTTATTTATTTCCAAATACCAAGATTAGAAAGTACAGATTCTGTTATTTCGGTAGCTTGACTTCCAGTTGCACCAGAAGAGGATTGAATATTTGTTGCGAAGTAGTAAGTATTATTCGCTGTTTCAATGTATCCGATAAACCAGCCATTGACATCTTTACCATTGACACGCCCGGTTCCTGTTTTCCCGTAAAGAGAACCGGAAGAAGTAGTGGAAAGCAGCAGGGCTTTTTTTACTGCCTGGATATTTTTAATGTCAAAATGAAAATTATTTTGATAGAAATCCTGTAACAATTCCACCTGTTCTATGGGTGATATCTTCAGAGAGAAATCTGTCCAATAGAGATTTAGATTTGTTCCAGTATTCTGATTCCCATAGTTTATTGTCTGTAAAAATGTTCTTACGGCTTCAAAACCTGCCTGTGAATCAATTGCCTGAAAATACCAGTTTACGGAATTATGTATAGCTGAGGTTAAATCTTGATCGGCTTCCCATGAATTAAAAGGATATGGTTCTCCATTCCATGTGAAAGTGGAATGTTCTGGTGTAATAATTCCAGATTCCAAGCCAAGTAATGCATCATATATTTTATAAGTCGAATTCGGTGATACACGTGTGGAAGCATGATCCATATTATAAATATTCCATTTATCAGCAGACTGATCATATAAAACAAAACTTCCGGTGTAGTCCCCAAAATTGGAAGAAAGATTTAGCTGAGTAATATTCTTTTCGGTTGTGTCAAAATGATAGCCAGTCTGATCAGAAGCATAAACAGAAAGTATGGGAATGCATCCAATGATGATAGTAGAGACGAATATGCATATAAGATATCCACGAATTTTTTGTTTAAAAGTAGGTTGGTGGAATGATGCAATATTTAAAATACGTCCTTTTAACTGTTTTATATTTCCAGTGATTCCCATAGTAAAAGGGAATGGAGACAGAGCTATTGTTTCGGCAAAGTTAATCAGTGTATTTCCATATGACTTGTATTCTGTTTCTTTCAATAATTGTAATACAGCACTGTCGCAGGCAAGTTCCCGTTCCTGACATATTCTTTTTAGAAAATACCAGATTAGGGGATTGAACCAGTAGAAAACATTTACTGTATTTATCAAATATCCAATTAGAATATCTTTATGCTTGTAGTGCTGCAGTTCATGAAGAAGCATATAGCGAATATCAGTTGCACTTATAGTTCCAGCGTTAAAATCTGAAATCAAGTGAATTGGAAGATAAATGCGAGGATGCAGGAAACCAGCCAAAACAGGAGATTTCAAAAATGCTGTACTATAAATCGGAATGGTATGCTTGCTGTTCACTTCGTTTAAACATTCTATATAAAGAGCGTTTAGTTCTTCATTTTGAAGAGGTAAAGCAGAACTATGTAAGGCTTTTACTTGTTTTACTGAGCGGTAGAGAAGAAAAAACATTATGAATATACCGATACTCCAGAAAAATACAAGTAATGTGTGAATAAAAGTTGGTATTTGGGTGCTGACAGAGACAGCAAAATCATTTATTTTATCCAAATTATAACCATTACCAGAAAGAAAAGTGGTTTGAATGTCACCATTGGTACTTGAACTGGCTGTCAGCAAATGTCTCCACGATATAGAAGATGGGGCAGAGTTTATCGGTAAAAAGGGAACAATTAGAACGGCAAGAAATATAATCGAAAGATTATATTGCATACGTGCGGATAATTGCCTTTGCAATAAATTTTTTAATCCCAGTAAACTACCTAAAAAAATACAAATGATGGCATTACAGAGTAAAAATCGAAAACTAAAATATATCAAAATATGCTCCTCCCATGGTTAATGATTGGAAAGAAGATTCCGTAAGCTGGCAATGTCTTCTTCAGACAATTTATCATCCTCAATGTAAGAGGCAAGCATAGAAGTGATATTACCATTATAATATCGCTTTAAAAAAGAATTACTTTCCTGCCGAATGTATTCGTCTTCCTTGACCAATGGAGTATAGACAAAAACCCGGCTTTGTTTTTCATAGGTTAGTGCTTTTTTAGAAACGAGACGTTTGATCAATGTCTGAATTGTTTTAGGACTCCAACTGGAAATCTGTGTTAATTTTTCAGTAATTTCATTGGTGCTGATTGGTGCGTATTTCCAAACGATTTTCATAACTTCAAATTCAGCTTCTGAAATTTGAGGCAGATTGCTCATGTGATATTCCTCCAAATCTTACAAGTGTAATAAAAATATTATATATCTTAAAAGGTTATTCTGTCAACGAAATAAAAAAGTTGACTTTAAATCCAGATACATTTTAAAGGTATGTAGAATCGAGCTAAGATGTAAAAGTACAGAACAAACATTCGATTTAGTTCTGTACTTTTTTTCTCCTGAATGATATACTATACAAGTAACAATGCTAAGAAAACAACTACTATTTCTAAAATATCACCGCTAAATTAGAGCGCTCAGGAGAAATTACATGGATCATTTTGAATTAGTATCACAATACAACCCAACTGGCGACCAGCCGCAGGCAATTAAAGAGCTGGTCGAAGGCTTCAAAGAAGGAAACCAGTGTCAGACGTTGCTTGGCGTTACTGGATCTGGTAAGACATTTACCATGGCGAATGTCATTCAACAGATGAACAAGCCGACATTGATTATTGCACATAATAAGACGCTGGCTGCGCAGCTGTATGGGGAATTCAAAGAGTTCTTTCCAAATAACGCAGTGGAATATTTTGTCTCCTACTACGACTATTATCAGCCGGAAGCATATGTTCCATCTTCAGACACATATATTGCCAAGGATTCGTCCATCAATGACGAGATTGATAAGCTTCGACTCTCCGCAACTATGTCACTGATGGAGCGAAGAGATGTGATCATTGTTGCAAGTGTATCTTGTATCTATGGGCTGGGTAACCCGGTAGATTACCAGAACATGGTAGTTTCTTTGCGTCCTGGTATGATCAAAGATCGTGATGAAGTAATGGCAAAGCTGATTGAGATCCAGTATGATCGTAATGATATGGATTTCCACCGTGGTACATTTCGTGTGCGTGGAGATGTTTTGGAAATCATTCCAGCATATGAGAGTGACACAGCGATTCGTGTGGAATTCTTTGGAGACGAGATAGACAGGATCTCAGAGATTGATATTTTGACAGGAGAAGTGAAGGACGAACTGAAACATGTAGCAATCTTTCCAGCATCTCATTACGTGGTTGACCGTGAGAATATCAAGCGTGCGGTGGCAGATATTGAAGAAGAATTAGAAGAACGTGTCAAAGAGTTTAAGAGAAATGATAAGCTTTTAGAGGCACAGCGTATTGCGGAGCGAACGAATTTTGATATTGAGATGCTTAAGGAGACTGGATTTTGTTCCGGAATTGAGAATTATTCCAGACATTTGGCAGGGCTTCGACCGGGACAGGCTCCGTATACATTGATCGATTATTTCCCGGATGATTTTATTATGATGATTGATGAGTCACATAAGACAATCCCGCAGATTGGTGGAATGTATCACGGAGACCAGTCGAGAAAGCAGACATTGGTAGATTATGGGTTCCGTCTCCCATCTGCGAAGGACAACCGACCGCTTAATTTTGATGAGTTTGAAAGTAAGATTAATCAGGTGATGTTTGTATCTGCAACACCGGGAGAGTATGAGAAGGATCATGAGCTTCTTCGTGCAGAACAGGTAATCCGCCCGACAGGACTTCTGGATCCGGAAGTTGAGGTGCGACCGGTAGAAGGACAGATTGATGATCTGATCGGTGAAGTGAACAAAGAGATCAGTAAGAAGAATAAAGTCCTTGTCACAACGCTGACAAAGCGCATGGCAGAAGATTTGACAGATTATATGCGTGAAGTAGGAATCCGTGTAAAATATCTTCATTCGGATATTGATACGCTTGAACGTACGGAAATCATCCGAGATATGCGTCTGGATGTGTTTGATGTGTTGGTTGGAATCAACCTCTTGAGAGAAGGACTTGATATTCCGGAAATCACTCTTGTTGCAATCCTTGATGCAGATAAAGAAGGATTCCTTCGTTCAGAGACTTCGCTGATTCAGACAATCGGTCGTGCAGCGCGTAATGCAGAAGGACATGTAATCATGTATGCAGATAAGATTACAGAATCAATGCAGCTGGCGATCGATGAGACACAGCGTCGTCGTGAGATTCAGATGAGATACAATGAAGAGCATGGAATCACGCCGAAGACGATTCAGAAGTCAGTGCGTGATCTGATCAGTATCTCTAAAAAGGTTGCGGCAGAAGAGATGCGGCTTGAAAAAGATCCGGAGTCCATGAGCCAGAAAGAACTGGAGAAACTGATCGCGGATCTGACGAAACAGATGAAGAAGGCAGCAGCGGAATTGAACTTTGAGGCAGCGGCAGAGCTTCGTGATAAGCTTGTTGAATTAAAAAAGATGCTCAATGATATGGAATAGGAGATTACAAAATGGGTAAGAAAATGGACGCCAGACAGTACATTAAGATACGAGGCGCGAATGAGAATAACCTGAAGAATATAGATGTAGATATCCCAAGAAATGAACTGGTTGTTTTGACGGGACTTAGCGGTTCTGGAAAATCTTCCCTTGCATTTGATACAATTTATGCAGAGGGTCAGAGACGTTATATGGAATCACTGTCTTCCTATGCAAGACAGTTTCTTGGTCAGATGGAGAAACCGGATGTAGAAAGTATCGAAGGGCTTTCACCTGCAATTTCTATCGATCAGAAATCAACGAACCACAATCCACGTTCCACAGTTGGAACTGTTACGGAGATTTATGATTATTTTCGATTATTATATGCGAGAGTTGGAATTCCGCATTGCCCGAAATGTGGTCGTGAGATTGCAAAACAGTCGGTAGATCAGATGGTGGATCAGATTATGGCGCTTCCGGAGAGAACGAAGATACAGCTTTTGGCACCTGTTGTACGTGGAAGAAAAGGAACACATGTAAAGCTTTTCGAACGTGCAAAAAAGAGTGGATATGTTCGTGTTCGTGTGGATGGCAATATGTATGAGCTTTCAGAAGAAATTACATTAGATAAGAATATCAAGCATAATATTGAGATTATTGTAGATCGTCTTGTAGTAAAACCTGGAATTGAAAAGCGACTGACAGATTCCGTGGAAAATGTACTTCAGCTGGCAGAGGGACTGCTTCTTGTAGATGTGATCGATGGAGAGCCAATGAATTTCAGTCAGAGTTTTTCTTGTCCTGTCTGTGAGATCAGTATTGATGAGATTGAACCACGCAGTTTTTCTTTTAACAATCCATTTGGTGCTTGCCCGGAATGTTTTGGACTTGGATACAAAATGGAATTTTCAGAAGAACTGATGATTCCGGATCCGTCGTTGTCTATTAATCAAGGTGCGATTGCAGTTTTAGGATGGCAGTCCTGTACAGACAAGAGCAGCTTCACACGTGCAATTCTGGATGCACTGTGTAAAGAATATCATTTTGATCTGGACACCCCTTTTGAGGATTATCCAAAAGAAATCCATGATATTTTGATTTATGGAACAGACGGAAAAGAAGTAAAGGTTTATTATAAAGGTCAGAGAGGCGAAGGGATTTATCCGGTTGCATTTGAAGGATTGATCAAGAATGTAGAACGTCGTTACCGTGAGACAGGTTCTCAGACGATGAAAGCAGAATATGAGACATTTATGAATATTACACCATGTTCAGCCTGTAAAGGACAGCGCTTGAAGCCGGGGGCTTTAGCTGTAACAGTTGGAGATAAGAATATTTCAGAAGTGACAACACTTTCTATAGAACGTCTTCAGAAATTTTTAGATGAACTTCAATTGACAGAGACACAGCAGTTGATTGGTAATCAGATTCTGAAAGAGATCAAAGCAAGAATTAGGTTTTTGATGGATGTCGGTCTGGATTATCTGACGCTTGCGCGTGCGACAGGAACACTTTCCGGTGGAGAAGCACAGAGAATTCGCCTTGCAACACAGATTGGATCAGGTCTGGTCGGAGTTGCATATATTCTGGATGAGCCGAGTATCGGACTTCATCAAAGAGATAATGATAAACTTCTTGCGACGCTGAAACATCTGCGTGATCTTGGAAATTCATTGATTGTAGTAGAACATGATGAAGATACGATGCTGGCAGCGGATTATATAGTAGATATCGGTCCGGGGGCAGGAGAACATGGCGGTCAGGTTGTTGCTGTGGGAAATGCACAGGAAATTATGAAAAATCCAAATTCTGTCACAGGAGCGTATTTGAGTGGAAAAATCAGGATTCCGGTTCCGACAGAAAGAAAGAAGCCGACAGGTTATCTGAAAGTAGTCGGTGCACAAGAGAATAATCTCAAGAACATTGATGTAAAATTCCCTTTGGGAGTTATGACTTGTGTAACGGGAGTGTCTGGATCGGGGAAAAGTTCTCTTGTGAATCAGATTTTATATAAAAGACTTGCAAGAGACTTGAACCGGGCAAGAACAATCCCTGGAAAACATAAGAGAATAGAAGGGCTAGAGCAGGTTGACAAAGTGATTAATATCGACCAGTCACCAATCGGAAGGACGCCACGGTCAAATCCTGCCACTTATACAGGCGTGTTTGATTTGATCCGAGATTTGTTTGCAGGAACGCCGGATGCAAAAGCACGTGGATACAAGAAAGGACGGTTTAGCTTTAATGTTAAAGGGGGACGTTGCGAAGCATGTGCAGGAGACGGAATCCTGAAAATCGAGATGCATTTTCTTCCGGATGTTTATGTTCCATGTGAGGTCTGTGGTGGAAAGCGTTACAATCGTGAGACTCTGGAAGTACGCTATAAAGGGAAAAATATTTATGATGTATTGAATATGACAGTGGAAGAAGCGGTAGATTTCTTCGAAAACGTGCCAAGTATTCGAAGAAAGATGGAGACGTTGAGAGATGTCGGATTGTCGTATATTCGTTTGGGACAGCCTTCTACAGAGCTTTCAGGTGGCGAGGCACAGAGAATTAAACTTGCGACAGAACTTAGCAAACGCAGTACCGGAAAAACGGTATATATTCTGGATGAACCTACGACAGGACTTCATTTTGCAGATGTGCATAAATTAACAGAGATTCTCCGCAGACTTTCCGGGGATGGAAATACAGTAATTGTAATCGAACATAATCTGGATGTGATTAAGACGGCAGACTATATTATTGACATTGGACCAGAAGGAGGAGACCGCGGAGGAACTGTTGTGGCAAGTGGTACTCCGGAAGAGGTCGCAAAGAATCCAGATTCTTATACAGGGAAATATATTGCGTCTATATTGGAGAAATAAAGACGAAAAAAAGTCGAAAAAAGTCGTAAAATATATGCAAAAAATGCCTTTCTATTTTAAGCGAAGTCTATTATACTAAAGTATGCGGATGATAAAACATTACTGTTTTGGCTACATAATATTGACAACAGTAATAGTAAAAAACAGTAACGATAAACCCCTTCAAGGGACAAAAGACACTTGATTGAGGAAAGAGAATGCTGGAATCAGTAACAGACAAAGTTGTTTATTTGTAGTAGATTGCTGAGAACAGTAAAAGAGCGTTTTAGAAGGGAGATATAGAAATTATGATGTCAGTAGATCTTGGAATAGATTTGGGGACAGCCAGTGTACTGGTATATGTGAAAGGAAAAGGGGTTGTTCTGAAAGAACCATCAGTTGTCGCATTTGATCGTGATACGAATGTGATCAAGGCAATTGGTGAAGAAGCGCGTCTGATGCTTGGAAGAACACCGGGAAATATTATTGCGGTAAGACCACTCAGACAAGGAGTAATCTCTGATTATACCGTGACGGAGAAGATGATTAAGTATTTTGTTCAGAAAGCTCTGGGAAAACGTACATTTAAGAAGCCGAGAATTAGTATCTGTGTACCAAGTGGTGTTACAGAAGTAGAAAAAAAAGCAGTGGAAGAGGCTACATTTGCAGCCGGAGCAAGAGAAGTTCATCTGATTGAAGAACCTGTGGCAGCAGCAATAGGAGCAGGGATAGATATTTCAAAGCCTTGTGGAAATATGATTGTTGATATCGGTGGCGGTACAGCAGATATTGCAGTTATTTCGCTGGGTGGAACAGTTGTGAATACATCAATTAAGATAGCAGGTGATGATTTCGATGAAGCAATCGTACGCTATATGAGAAAGAAACACAATCTTCTGATTGGAGAAAGAACGGCAGAAGATATCAAGATTAAGATTGGAACGACTTATCCACTTGTAGAAGAAGAGAAGATGGAAGTCAGAGGGCGTAATCTGGTAACGGGGCTTCCGAAGACAGTTACGGTGACTTCATCTGAGACAGAAGAAGCTTTGAGAGAATCTACCGGACAGATTGTAGAAGCTGTAATCGGAGTACTTGAGCAGACTCCACCGGAGTTGTCGGCAGATATCCTTGATCGTGGAATTGTTCTTACCGGAGGAGGATCACTTCTTCGCGGACTGGAAGAATTGATCGAAGAGAGAACAGGAATTAATACGATGACAGCGGAGGATCCGATGAAAGTCGTTGCAATTGGTACCGGACAGTTTGTGGAATTTATGAGTGGAAGAAAAGAGTTTTAAGAGAAAGAATTCTGAAAAAAGAATTTGAAGTGTCAGGTTCTTAGAGAAGAAGATTCAATTACAAGGGGTGTGTATAATAGGAACACACCCTTTTTCTGCATATAAATAGGAAAAGATACAAGAAGAGAGAGGAAAAAGTGTGGAAACAGTTACAGGGTATGTGAGTCATATTGTATATAGAAATTCTGATAATGGGTATACAGTATTCCATATTGAACATGATGATGGTGAAGTGACATGCGTGGGAAGTCTGAACTATATTAATGAAGGAGAACTTCTTGAAATTCAAGGAGAATATGTGAATCATAATGTTTATGGTAAGCAGTTGAAGATTTCTCATTATAAAGTAAAAGAGCCGGAGGATATTGTTTCTATTGAACGATATCTTGGCTCCGGAGCAGTGAAAGGTGTGGGTGCGGCACTGGCTGGCCGAATCGTGAAAAAGTTTAAAGAGGATACTTTCCGCATTATTGAAGAAGAGCCGGAAAGACTTGCGGAGATTAAAGGAATCAGTGAGAGAAAAGCACAGGAGATTGCATCTCAGCTTGAAGAAAAGAAAGATATGCGAAAAGCCATGATTTATCTGCAGAAATACGGTATTTCAACAAAGCTGGCAGCCAAGATTTATCAGTATTACGGAATGAAAGTGTATAAAGTGCTAGAAGAAAATCCGTATCAGCTTGCAGATAATATTGAAGGAATCGGATTTAAGACTGCGGATGAAATTGCATCCAAGATTGGCATACATACAGATTCAGACTATCGTATACGAAGTGGTTTATTTTATACATTGCAACAGGCAGTAGGTGAGGGGCATGTGTATTTACCACAGAATATATTGCTTCGAAGGGCAAATGCACTTTTAGGAGTTGATCTTGAAGATATTGAGAAGTACATCATGGATCTGTGTATAGAGCGGAAAACAGTTATGAAAGAAGTGGATGAGGAAATTCGCATTTATCCAGCACATTATTATTACTTGGAATTGAATACTGCGAAAATGCTTAATGATCTTGATATTGACTGTCAGATGCCGGAAGACATGATGGAGAAACGTCTGAAAAGAGTAGAACAGAAAGAAAAGATAGAATTGGATCCAATGCAGCACAGAGCTGTTATAGAAGCTATTAAACATGGTTTGCTCATATTAACAGGAGGACCGGGTACAGGTAAGACGACAACGATCAATACGATGATTCAATTTTTTGAAAGCGAAGGAATGAGTATCCTTCTTGCAGCGCCAACAGGACGCGCGGCAAAGCGAATGACAGAGGCTACAGGATATGAAGCCCAGACGATTCACAGACTACTTGAAGTAAGTGGAAATCCTGAGGAAGAGAACAGTGTAGGTGGATTTTTGAGAAACAGAGAGAATCCACTTGAGACAGATGTTATCATTATAGATGAGATGTCCATGGTTGATCTGAATCTGATGCATGCGCTTTTATCAGCAGTTATTCCGGGAACAAGACTTATTCTTGTGGGAGATGTGGATCAGCTTCCGTCCGTGGGACCGGGAAGTGTGTTAAAAGATATCATACGCTCAGAAAAATTTCACGTAGTGACGCTTACAAAGATTTTTCGTCAGGCAGGAGAGAGTGATATTGTAGTAAATGCTCATAAGATCAATGCAGGAGAACCGGTTACAATTGATAATAAAAGCCGAGATTTCTTCTTCTTAAAACGCCAGGATGCGAATACGATCATTAGCGTCGTTATTACTTTAATACAGAAGAAATTACCCAGATATGTGCAGGCTGACCCAAATGAAATCCAGGTAATGACACCAACACGTAAGGGATTGCTGGGTGTAGAACGATTGAATGTGATTCTACAGCAATATCTGAATCCTTCAGATTCCCAAAAAACGGAGAAAGAAATTAATGGTAGATTGTTCCGTGAAGGTGACAAAGTAATGCAGATTAAAAATAATTATCAATTAGAGTGGGAAGTTTCTACCAGATTTGGATTAACAGTTGACAAAGGAATTGGAGTTTTTAACGGTGATATGGGAGTCATTGATGAAATCAATGAATATACAGAAACTGTTATCGTGGAATATGATGAGGGGAGAAAGGTAAAATATGGATACGATATGACAGATGAGTTAGAACTTGCCTATGCGATTACGGTTCATAAATCTCAGGGAAGCGAGTATCCGGCGGTCATTATCCCACTTCTTCCAGGACCAAAGTTACTATATAACAGGAATCTGCTTTATACAGCAGTGACGCGGGCAAAAAAATGTTTAACAATAGTAGGGAGTGAACTAACATTTCAGGAAATGATCGAAAACAAAAGCGAACAGGGAAGATTTACAAGCTTAGACGAGCGAATCAAAGAATTTTAGAAAAAATGTATCCAAAAAGATGCCCGTTTTGTCAGGAAATCAGCTCAAAAGGTATTTGCGATGACTGTAGAAAACAGGTTGTTAAGGTGGGAGAAATAAAATGTATCCATTGTGGAAAGCCATTGGAGGATGAAACGAAAGAGTATTGCAGGGATTGTGAAAGAAGAAAAAGTAATTATGAACAAGGACGCAGCCTATGGGTTCACATTCCGCCGGTTTCAAATTCAGTATATCGGTTGAAATATCACAACAAGCGATATTATGCGGAAATCTTTGGGAAAGAGCTGGCAGATGAGTTTGAATTTCAGATTCGAAGATGGGGGATCCAGGCAATTATTCCAATTCCATTACATAGATCGAAAATGAGAAAACGAGGATATAATCAGGCAGAACTTTTAGCAAAGCAGTTATCAGAATGCATGGGAATTCCTATGGAAAAAGATGTTTTATATCGGATTAAGAAAACCCGGCCTTTAAAGGAAATGAACGGGGAGCAGAGACACAGAAATCTGAAGGGGGCATTTGCGGTTTCAAAATCGTGGAATCCACGCCAGAACATTCTACTGATTGATGATATTTACACAACCGGAAGTACAATAGAACGTGCTGCAGGAATCCTGAAAAAAGCAGGTGTTGAAAATGTCTACTTTTTGACTCTAAGCATTGGACAAGGCATCTGAACATATGGTATACTTAGGAGAGAAATCTGGAAAGGTGAATGTCGGATATGTTAGATAAAGACAGGATTCGTTTAATGACAAAAATGTCGATATATGAGAAGAATCACAAAGATGATTTTAAAATTGCCGATTATTACAGAAAAGATTATGCAAGTCTTAAGACATGGATTACATTGATCTGGGTAACAATAGGTTATGCAATTTTGTTCGTTAGTTTCTGCATTTATTCAAGTGATAGTTTATCTGCTGATCTGACAATTTTAAAACTATTCGTTCTCTTGATTGCAGCAATTGCAGGCTATATAGTTCTTTTAGTTATATATGGGGTTTGCGCAAATAGTTTTTATAAGAGAAAACATGCAGTTGCCAAACAGAATGTAAAACGTTATTATCGTAATTTGTCCCGTTTAGAGAAGATGTGTAAAAAGGAGAAGAATGAACAATGAACAATTTACTGGTTCTTAGAGAAAGATTTAAGCAGATTTATGTTTCTCACTCTCTCTTGGTTCGAAAGGGAGCACAGTTTTTGCTTGCACTTTTGGTGTTTAACCTGATCAATTCTAATATTGGATTTATGAAGATGGCATCATCTGTTCTTTGTACTGTTGGCTTAGCAGTAGTCTGTACATTTCTCCCTCTGGCAGTAATGACGGCAGCAGCAACTGTGTTAATAGTGGCTCATTTATATACATTATCTATGCCAATAGCCGGAGTTACGGTGATACTGTTTTTGTTAATGTATATTTTCTACTTTCGATTTACTCCGGAGAAGAGCTGGCTGATTCTGCTGACGGTAGTAGTGTTCGGCATGAAAATACCACTGGTGATTCCGGTTATATTTGGGCTGTTAGGTACTACAGTATGGATTGTCCCTGCATCCTGCGGAATTCTTGTTTATTATCTACTTTACCTGATCAAAGCTTCTGCAACAGCATTGAAAGGTACAGATGGAACAACAATGATCAGCACTTTAACCAATTTTACAAAACAGTTTGTAGGCTATCAAGAGATGTGGGTTATGCTGTTTGCAGTAGTGATTGGAATACTGGTAGTGAACGGTATTAAAAATCGGGCAGTCGATCATTCCTGGAAGATTGCATCAGCAACAGGAGCAGCAGTTTGTGTGATCGTAGGTGCATCGGGAAATATTTCTCTTGGACTTCATATGTCTTATACGATGATGATTTTCAGTGGAATTCTTGGTGTTGTAATAGGATTGTTCCTTGAAGTTATTTTTTTCTCTGTGGATTATTCAAGAACAGAGAATGTTCAGTTTGAAGATGACGAATACTATTATTATGTAAAGGCAGTTCCGAAAGTAGGAGTTCAGATGCCTGAGAAGCAAGTGAAACATATTACAGAACATCAGGAACAGGAATCGGAGATGCTGGATATCTCAGAGAGAGAAAGCAATGTTGCTGCATCAGAGGTATCTGATTTGAAAAAGATTGAAAAGAAAGAGATCGGAAACCGAGCAGAACAATTGAAAAAGGAGCCTGATTTTACACAGACAGCAATTTTTAATGATTCAAAGATGACGGAAGACATTCTTTTAACAAGAAGTCTGAGTAAGGAATTAGGTTTGGATCAGAATAATGAGAAAAACGAGTAATCAGTAGAAAAAAGACTCAAAAGTGGATGACAACGAATGATTACATAAGGTGGTGAGACTTGAGATGATAGAGTGGATTCAGAATTTTATAAGAAATTATTCAAATGGAATGTATTTTCCACATATACAGATAAAAGATATCATAGAGATTCTGATTGTGACGATTATTGTCTATGAAATCATGCTCTGGATCAAGAACACAAAAGCCTGGATGCTTCTGCGAGGAATGCTGATGTTGGGAGGCTTTATTCTTCTAGCATGGCTTTTTCAAATGAATACGATCCTGTATCTGGCAAAAGAGTCAATTAATGTATTAGCGATAGCAGCAATTGTTGTTTTTCAACCCGAACTTAGACGGGCACTGGAGAAGCTGGGAGAGAAGAATTTATTTAGTAACATTAATCCGTTTGATAAAAATAAAGAAAATCAAAGGTTTTCAGATGAAACACTGGATAGTATTGTAAGAGCTTGTTATGCTATGGGAAGTGTATGTACAGGAGCATTGATCGTAGTAGAACAGGTGATTCAGTTAACAGAGTATGAAATGACAGGTATAGAGCTTGATTGTAAAGTGTCTTCTCAGGTGCTGATCAATATTTTTGAACATAACACACCACTTCATGACGGCGCGGTTATTATCAGAGGGGACAGAATTACATCAGCAACATGCTATCTGCCACTTTCGGATAACATGACAATCAGTAAAGATCTGGGAACAAGGCATCGTGCTGCATTGGGAATGAGCGAGGTTTGTGATGCCCTTGTGATTGTTGTTTCAGAAGAAACGGGACTTGTTTCTGTGGCTTCCGGAGGACGATTGCTTCGAGCTATTAACGCAGAAGAACTTCGGAGTCAGTTAAGCCAGATTCAGTATAGAAAGACAGAGACAAAGAACAAGTTTTCTATACGGAAAGGATGGCACAGATCATGAAAAAATACAAATTGACAACGAATCTTCCGCTTAAGATTATTGCATTTGTTTTTGCAGCATTTCTTTGGCTGATTGTTGCGAATGTTGCTAATCCGGTTACGAAATCAACCTATACAAACATCAAAGTTACGATAGCGAACGATGATGTGATTGCACAGGGTGGGGAAGTTTATACGGTTTTAGATGATCAGAATGTAAACGTAGTTGTTTATGCAAAACGTTCAGTGATTCAACAGATTAAGTCAGATGATATTGTGGCTACTGCGGATATTAAAGAAATGGATTCCAGGACAGGGTTGATACCAATTTCAGTATCAATTCCAAAGTATAGTGGATCTTATCAGTCGGCAGAGTCTGTTCCGAGAAACATACAGATTAAGACAGAACCGACAGGTAAGAATGTATTTACATTGACTGTTAGCACAACCGGAACGCAGCGTGACGGTTATCAGATTGGAGAGATGAAAGTTAATCCGGAAAAAATAACGATTACAGGAGCAGAATCCACAGTAAAATCAATTGATAAGGCTGTAGCGAAGATTAATGTAGATGGAATTTCGAAAGATGAAGAACTTACAGCAGAACTTGTTTTATATGATGCATCTGGAAATGTGATCAATCAGGGACAGCTAAGTAATAATCTTGGAGAAGATGGAATCACTGTAGATGTGACAGTGATGAGGATCAAGACGGTTCCGTTGAAATTTGAAGCATCTGGAACACCGGCAGATGGATATGAATATCTGGGTTGTTCGAGCGAACCAGCGAGCGTGCAGGTCTGCGGAAAAGAAGAGGCTTTATCCCAGATTGAAAGTATCAATATTCCAGCATCTGAATTGTCTATTGATGGGGCAACAGAAAAGATAGAGAAAGCATTCGACATTACAGATTATCTGCCGGAAGGTGTAGAACTTATTGAAGGTGCTTCGGGAAAGGTTACCGCAACTGCAATGATCGAACAGTTGGGAAATCGTACAATTGAGTTTATGGTTGCATCCATCAAACAGAATTATCTGGCAAAAAATCTTCAGGTAAGTTATGAGCCAGATGCTGAGGTGACACTTGTATTTCAGGGAGAGAAAGATACGCTGGATAGTCTGGATATCAGTAATGCAGTATCGGTAAACCTACAGAATTACACGAAGGAAGGTACTTATGACATACCGGTAGAAGTAGATCTTCCAGATGGAGTGACATTGACAAAACCAGTGTCAGTGCAGCTTGTATTGACTGAAAAAGAATCCACAGAAGATGAACAACCGGAAAATAACTCTGAGACAAATTAGTGATACTTTATATTGTTTTGTGAATTACAGGTCTAAATTAAAAAAGAATTAAGATGGCCGGCATTGACAGTTTTCAATGCATATTATATGATGTTGAAGTTAAAACTTCAAACTATCAAAGAGATAGAATAGGAGAATAATATGATAAGCGATAAAGTAGTGATCAAAAATCCGACAGGACTTCATTTAAGACCGGCAGGATTGTTTTGTAAAACTGCAATGCAGTACAAGAGCAAGATCACAGTGTACAAGAAGATGAAAAATGAAGAAGTGAATGCAAATGCCAAAAGTGTATTAAGTGTACTGGGTGCATGCATAAAAAGCGGAGATGAGATTACAATTATTTGTGAAGGAGAAGACGAAGAAACAGCACTTTCAGACATGGTTCAACTTGTGAAAGATGGATTGGGAGAATAAGTAGTGTTTATAAACCGGTATATTGTAACAGTGAAGAGACATTAGGAGGAAAAAGAAATGAGCAAAGCAACATTAGTAATCATGGCGGCAGGCATTGGAAGTCGTTTTGGAGGCGGAATCAAGCAGCTGGCTCCGATTGGACCAAATGGAGAGATTATCATGGACTACTCCATCTATGATGCATTAGAAGCAGGGTTTGACAAAGTTGTATTCGTTATCCGCAAAGATCTCGAGAAAGATTTCAAAGAGATCATTGGCAACCGTATTGAAAAAGAAGTAGAAGTAGCATATGCATTTCAAGAGCTTGATGATATTCCGGAAAAATTCAGCGGAAAATTCACAGGAAGAACAAAACCTTGGGGAACAGGTCAGGCAATTCTTTGCTGTAAAGATGTGGTGGATGCTCCATTCCTTGTAATTAATGCAGATGATTATTATGGAAAAGAAGCATTTAAAGAGGCATATAGTTATTTGACAAACCTTCCATCTGCTGATATAATGCAGATTTGTATGGTCAGCTTTGTATTGAAAAATACATTGAGTGATAACGGAGGCGTGACCAGAGGTGTGTGCGAAGTAGACGGACATGGCATGCTTGCAGACATTGAAGAGACACATAACATCGAAAAAGAAGACGGAAAAGCTGTAATCCACAAAGAGGATGGAGATGTATTCCTTGACGTTGATTCACCGGTATCTATGAATATGTGGGGAATTACACCTGAATTTTTCGAGATTCTTAAGACAGGATTTGATGAGTTTCTTGAGAAAACAGAAAGTACAGATCTAAAAGCAGAATATCTGCTTCCGACAATGATTGGAGATCTGTTAAGTGATGGAAAACTGGAAGTAAAAGTACTGCAGTCACATGACCAGTGGTTTGGGGTGACATATAAGGAAGATAAAGAATCTGTAACAGCAGCACTTCGTGGATTGATTGAAAAAGGAGTTTACCCGTCAAAATTGTTCTAATTTGAGAAAAGGGATGTAAGATGGCAAAACGAAAAGAATCTGCTGGCAATTCTGCACGCAGAAAGAAAAGTACAAATAAGTATTCCCGCAGATCGGGAAGTAATAAGCTGGGAACTTTGTGTATCATTCTTCAGACGATTGCCAGTATAGCCTTAATGGCGGTATTGTATTTGTTAGGAATGATTCCGGATAAGTATCTGATACTGGCAGCAGCAATACTGTTTTTCTTATGGTGTGTGACACTGAATTCACAGGTGGCAAGGAGAAAACGGGGGACTTTGGGAAAAGTGTTCAGTTTACTTATGGCTGTTGTGATGTTTACAGGAAGTTATTATGTCGCTCAGGCTAATAATATGATTGGAAAGATCACAGGCAGCAACTATAAAGTAGATAAGATGGTTGTTGCAGTGCGAGCAGATGATTCGGCAGAGACAATAGAAGATGCGGCAGACTATACGTATGGTGTACAGTTTGAGAAAGGTGCTGGCAATATACAGACAGCTGTGGCCGATATTGAAAAGCAGATTGGCGTTGATACGATCGAAGTAAAAGAGTATGATTCTGTCCAGACACAAGCACAGGCTTTGATTGATGGGGATTGTGATGCAATCATTTATAACAGTGCATATACAAGTCTGATGGAAGAAGCAGTAGATGGTTATAGCGATAAAGTGAAAGTGTTGTATACATTTAATATACGTGTTGAGTTGGATTTCGGAAATTCAACAGGAGCAACAGATGACAGTATTATAAAAGAACCATTTACAGTTTATATCAGTGGTATTGATGTTTATGGTGATGTATCAGAAACAAGTCGAAGTGACGTGAATATTATTGCAGTTGTAAATCCACAAACACATCAGATATTACTTGTAACAACACCGCGTGATTATTATGTTCCTATTCCGGGAGTTTCAGGAGGACAGAGAGATAAGTTAACACATGCGGGAATCTATGGTATAGATGCATCTATGAAAACTTTGGGTGAATTATATGAGACAGATATTAATTATTATGCGAGATTGAATTTCACTTCATTAATTGATATTGTTGATACGCTTGGCGGAATTGATGTATATTCTGAATTTGCATTTACGACAAGTAAAGATTCAGAATATACTATGGATGTTCAGGAAGGGTATAATCATTTTAATGGTAAAGAAGCTCTTGCATTTTGCAGGGAAAGACACAATCTTCCTGATGGAGACAATCAGAGAGGAAAAAATCAGCAGGCGGTTATTACTGCAATGCTAAAGAAATGTCTGTCGCCTACAATGCTTTTGAAGGCAAATGCAATTATGGAACAGGTCAGCAAAGATGTTGAGACAAATATGTCTCAGGAACAGATCAATGCTCTGATCAAGTATCAGTTGAATAATAATGCAACATGGACAATCCAGTCTATAGCAGCAGAAGGAACGAATACAACAGGTACTTGTTATTCCAGTGGAGATACAGAACTCTTTATTATGGAACCGATTGAATCTTCTGTGCAGAATATTATTGATTTGGTGAATGTTGTTGAAGAAGGCGGCATATTGACCGAAGGAGAAAAATTAAATTAAGAATGGGTAGAGGAGGCGCAGAAATAGTAAGAAGCGTCTCCTTTTTTAAAGTTGATTGGTAATGATTTCAAAAACGTA
The DNA here is from genome assembly GCF_020560115.1 of Mediterraneibacter sp. 210702-DFI.5.30. NCBI lineage: Bacteria > Bacillati > Bacillota > Clostridia > Lachnospirales > Lachnospiraceae > Mediterraneibacter > Mediterraneibacter sp. 210702-DFI.5.30. Next base: position 34,130 of record NZ_JAJCME010000004.1, on the reverse strand, counting down.
ATGCAGAGAAATATAAAACCTGCACAATTTATGAAAAAAATAAGTATAGACATTGAATAATGGAATGAAATTTGATAATATATAAGTTATGTAAAAAACTTGTAATAATTTGTAACATTGTTAATGGAGAGGATTTCTATGAAAAATATATTCAGCTTAAAAACATCAAAATCAAGAATGATATTACTATTTATTGTAGATGTCATTACAATTATAGTGAATTCTTACCTAGCGTTGATTGTTAGATATAAAATGGATGGGAACACGGTTCCTGTGGAAGATTTGGCAAGTGTTAATACGTATTTGTTGATTAATATAGTTACTACAATGATCATCTTTCTTTTATTGAATTTATATAATAGAGTCTGGTCATATGCAAGTCTTTATGAGGCGCTACTTGTTTGTGCAGCGGCAATTTTATCAACAGCATTTCAGGCATTTGGAATGAGTCTGCTTTATCTGACAGTGCCAAGAAGTTTTCATTTGTTCTATTTCTTTTTCTTGACAATGACAACTTTGATCACAAGATTTTCTTATCGTATTTTGCATGCTCTTCAAAGAGGTATCTCAAAGAACACAAATCGTCCAATCAATACAATGGTGATCGGAGCAGGCGAAGCCGGTAATATAATAATCACTGAGATGAAAACAAGCAAACATTTAAACAGAAATGTTGTGTGTGTAATTGATGACAATCCATCAAAAACCGGAAAATATATTCGCGGAGTACGCATTGTCGGCGACCGTACGAAAATTAAAGAGGCTGCGAAAAAATATGATGTAGATGAGATTATGCTTGCAATTCCATCTGCTGATAATAAAGACACCAGAGATATCCTGCGTATTTGTAATGAAACAACCTGTAAGCTGAAGGTACTTCCAGGCGTGTATCAGCTGATCAATGATGAGGTAAGTGTCTCAAAATTAAGAGAAGTTTCTATTGAGGATTTGCTGGGAAGAGATACTGTGAAGATTGATATTGACAGTATTGCCGGATATGTGAGAGGCAAGAGTGTTCTTGTAACGGGAGGTGGTGGCTCTATCGGAAGCGAACTCTGTCGACAGATTGCTGCACATAATCCGAGAATGCTTATTATTTTTGATATATATGAAAATAATGCATATGATATACAGCAAGAATTAAAAAAGAAATATCCAAAACTTAGATTAGAAGTGCTTATTGGTTCAGTTCGTAATACAAAGAGAATTGAAAGTGTGATGGATCTTTATCGACCAGATGTAGTGTATCATGCAGCTGCACATAAGCATGTCCCGCTGATGGAGGACAGTCCGAATGAAGCAATTAAAAATAATGTTTTTGGAACTTATAAGACAGCACGTGCGGCGGATAAGTATGGGGTCAAGAAATTTGTACTGATTTCTACAGATAAGGCTGTTAATCCAACAAACATTATGGGGGCGTCCAAGAGATTATGTGAGATGATCATTCAGACATTCAGTAGATATTCCAAGACGGAATTTGTTGCTGTGCGTTTTGGAAATGTGCTTGGAAGTAATGGTAGTGTTATTCCATTGTTTAAGAAACAGATGGCAGCCGGAGGTCCTGTGACAGTTACACATCCGGATATTATCCGTTTCTTTATGACAATTCCGGAAGCTGTATCATTGGTAATGCAGGCAGGCGCATTGGCTCATGGAGGAGAAATCTTCGTGCTTGATATGGGTGAGCCAGTTAAAATTGCTGATCTTGCCAAGAATTTAATTCGTTTGTCAGGTTATACTCTTGGTGTGGATATGAATATTGAGTATACAGGACTTCGACCAGGAGAAAAATTGTATGAGGAGATTCTAACAAAAGAGGAAGGTTTACAGAAGACGGCAAATAATCTGATTTATGTGGGACAACCGTTAGAATTTGATGAGGTACATTTCTTAAGCGAGTTGAAAAAACTCGAAATTGCTGCATCAGAGGAATCAAGGGATGTGAAAAAAATCGTATCTGGAATTGTTTCGACGTATCATATCAGAGAAGAAGATAAAGAACGTGATGAAGAGATGTATGAAGAATTATTAAGTCTTGGAAAAGCGAGTCACGAAGAACCAGTTGTGGAGGATAGATAGATGGAAAACAGACATATAGCATTTTCACCACCGGATATTACGGAGGAAGAGATTGCAGAGGTTGCAGATACTTTAAGAAGTGGATGGATAACTACAGGACCTAAGACAAAGAAATTCGAAAACGAAATAGCAGCATTTTGCCATACGAGTAAGGCAGTTTGTCTTAACTCAGCTACAGCATGTGCAGAGATGAGTTTACGTGTTCTTGGAATTGGTCCGGGGGATGAAGTGATTACAAGTGCGTATACGTATACTGCATCAGCAAGTGTTGCAGTACATGTAGGTGCAACACTTGTATTAGTAGATACTCAGCCGGATTCTTATGAGATGGATTATGAAAAGCTGGAATCTGCAATTACAGAGAAAACAAAGGCAATCATTCCGGTTGATCTTGGAGGGGTGATTTGTGATTACGACAAGATATACGACATTGTAGAAAAGAAAAAGTCATTATTCCGTCCGAGCACAGAGATACAGAAAAAGATGGGAAGAATAGCGGTAGTAGCCGATGGTGCGCATGCATTTGGTGCTACAAAAAATGGAAAGCATAGTGGAGAAATTGCAGATTTTACAAGCTTTTCTTTTCATGCAGTAAAGAATCTTACAACAGCAGAAGGCGGAGCAGCAGTCTGGAGAGATATTGACGGAATAGATAATGAAGAAATTTACAAACAGTTTATGCTTCTTTCTCTGCATGGTCAGTCTAAAGATGCTTTGGCTAAGACACAGCTGGGAGCGTGGGAGTATGACATTATTGCGCCGTATTATAAATGCAATATGACAGATATTATGGCATCTCTTGGACTTGTACAGTTGAGAAGATACCCATCGATTTTGGCAAGAAGAAAAGAAATTATAGAAAAATACAATGAAGGATTGAAAGATCTGGATCTTAGTGTATTGAACCATTATGGAGATGATTTTGCGTCAAGTGGTCATTTGTATCTTGTTAGATTAAATGGAAAGACAAGAGAAGAATGCAATGCAGTAATTACAAAGATGGCTGAAGCAGGCGTTGCAACAAATGTTCATTACAAACCGCTTCCACTTTTGACAGCATACAAAAATCTTGGATTTGATATCAAAGATTATCCGAATGCTTATGCACTATTTGAAAACGAGATTACGTTACCGCTCCATACAAAACTGACAGATGAGGATGTAGAGTATGTGATTGAAACATTTAGGAAATGTGTAAGTGAGGTTTAAAAGATGTGCAGATGGGACGAATTGCCTCAGAATATGCAAGTGAAAGAAGTAAAAAGATATTATGATATTTTGCAGCGGCATAAAGCAAGTTTGATTCTGAAGCGTCTTTTTGATATAATAGTAGCAGGTGTGTTGCTTGTGCTTTTATCACCACTGCTTTTGATACTAGCAGTTTGCATTAAACTGGATTCTAAAGGTCCGGTTTTCTTTCGACAAGTAAGAGTGACGACATACGGTAAGACTTTTCGGATTTTTAAATTCCGTACGATGGTTAACAACGCAGATAAAATCGGAACGCAGGTTACCACGAAAGGTGATACCAGAATAACAAAAGTAGGAAAAGCATTACGCGGATGCAGATTAGATGAACTACCGCAGTTGCTCAACATATTATCTGGAGATATGACTTTTGTAGGCACCAGACCAGAAGTTGAAAAGTATGTAGCCCATTATACAGATGAAATGAAGGCGACACTGTTATTGCCAGCAGGAGTAACATCAAGGGCGAGTATTGAATATAAAGATGAAGACAAGCTTCTTGAATCAGCAGAGAATGCAGATCAGGTTTATATCGAACAGATTCTGCCAGAAAAGATGAAATATAATTTGAAAGCAATTGAAGAATTTAGTTTCTGGCAAGATATCAAGACGATGTTAGCAACAGTAATAGCAGTTATAAAATAACAAAGGTATGAAGGAGAACTCACAATGAACGTATGGATTGTGAATCATTACGCCATTCCACCGAGTATGGGGGGATTGGTGAGGCATTATTATTTTTCAAAGTACCTTCAGAAGAAGGGACATTCGGTGAAAATCTTTACATCCAGTAAGATTCATAATACAGATATTAATATGATCAGGGATAAATCTCTTTATAGAGAAGAGATGGAAGATGGTGTAGAGTATACCTTTGTTAGAAGCCGTGATTATAAAGGAAATGGAATGGACAGAGTTATCAATATGATGGATCTTCCATTTAAAACCTGGAAGGCAATGAAGCGGTTTTATAAGAAAGAAAAGCCAGATGTGATTTATACATCTTCTCCAGATTTATTTGTTGCATTATTTGCATTATTATTTGGTAGAAAGCATAAAATACCAGTTGTTGTGGAAGTACGAGATTTATGGCCGGAGTCGATTGTAGAATATAATGGTATGTCTCGAATGAATCCAATTATTCAAGTACTGTATCAGCTTGAAAAATGGATTTACGTACACGCAGATCAATTGATTTTTACAATGCCGGGCGGAAAAGAGTACATATGCGATAAGGGCTGGACGAAAAAAGTTAATATCAATAAAGTAAATCACGTAAATAATGGCGTCGATTTAGCAGAATTTGAAGAGAATAAAAAATTATATAACCTTGAGAATAGCCAGATTGCGAATGATAATGCATTTAAAGTAGTTTACATGGGATCTATTCGAAAAGTAAATAATCTTCAGACATTGGTTGATGCTGCAAAAGAATTGAAAAATCAGGATATTCATTTTTATATTTATGGAGATGGCACAGAAAAAGACATGCTTGAAGATGAGTGCAGAAAGTATTCATTGAATGTTAAATTTGAAGGGCGTGTAGAAAAGAAATATATTCCGTATATTCTGAGCAATGCTGATTTGAACATAATTAATGTTCAGGGGGCAGGCTTAAATAAATACGGATGCAGTTGGAATAAACTGTTTGAGTATATGGCGAGTGAAAAGCCGATTTTATGTAATCTTCCGGTGAATTATGATTTAATAAGAGAGAAAAAATTAGGAATTGCAAAGCGATTTGCGAATGGAAAAGAATATGCGGAAGAGATTACAAAGTTTCGTCAACTTACTTCAGAAGAATACGGAGAGTATTGCCAACGTTTAAAAGAATGCGCACAAGAGTATGATTATCAGATACTGACAAATAAAATTGAGCGGATTTTAAAAAAGGCAATTGATAGTTCAAAACGATAAGTTTGTTTTGAAGAGAAGCGAGATAGTAAAACAGAGGAGTCATTTTGATGAAAATAATGTTTGTATCGGCAGCAAATAGTACGCACACTGTTAGATGGGTGAATGCATTAGCAGAGAGAGGACATGAAGTGTATCTTGTTTCAAACAGAGGCCATGAGCCGAAAGAAGATGCACTGAATTCGAGAGTAAAATTATACTTGATGAAACACAGTGGTGGCAAAGGCTATTATCTAAATGCCGGTGAATTGAGAAAAATTGCCAAAAGAATAAATCCGGATGTCATTAACGTACATTATGCAAGCGGTTATGGGACATTGGCGAGGAAAGCACGATTACCTAAATATATTCTTTCAGTATGGGGAAGTGATGTATATGATTTCCCATATGAAAGCAGGGTGAAAAACTACATTTTAAAAAGAAATGTGAGAAGTGCTTCTTATTTGGCCTCAACAAGTAATTGTATGGCTGTCCAACTGAAAAAGGTAATGCAGGATGAAAAACTGGAAATTACGATTACCCCATTCGGAGTGGATTTAAATCAGTTTGATCCGAAAAAGTATAAAGAAACAGAAAAAGAAGAGCTGATAATAGGAAATATAAAAGCTTTAGAAGAAATTTATGGTATCGAAGAAATGATTCTTGCATTTCGAGATCTGAAAAAGGAATTGGAGCAGGAGCATTACTCAAGGAAAATTAAATTATTAATTTATGGTTCGGGAAGCAAAAAAGAACAGTATGAAGATCTGATCAATAAGCAGAACCTGCAGGATTCTGTTTTCCTGAAAGGGAAAATACCTAACACGAAGGTGCCGGAAGCAATAAGCAAATTTGATATTTTTTGTGCATTAAGCCGGAAAGAGAGTTTTGGAGTAGCAGCAGTAGAAGCCATGGCGATGAAAAAGCCCGTTGTTGCATCGGATGCAGATGGATTTAAAGAAGTTATAGAAGACGGAAAAACAGGATTGATTATTTCTCGAAAAGAAATAAATAAGGCAAAAGATGCATTGAAGAAACTTGTGCTTGATGAAAAGATGCGCACAAAGATGGGAAATAATGGACGTCAACGAGTGGAACAACTGTATTCATGGAATGACAATGTAGAGAAAATGCTTAATTTATATGAAAGAGTGAGGTGTGACAATGAACATTAAACAAGAAAAAAGATGTATTGTCCACATCCCCAACCATATTGAAAAAAGCGGAAAATCGGGCTCCAATATCCGTCCAATCAAGATGAAACAGGCATTTGAAGAAAATGGTTATCTTGTTGAATATATTTCAGGATATGGCACTGAAAGAAAAGTTCAAATAAACAAGATAAAACGGAATATAAGGAACGGTATAAAATATGATTTTCTTTATTCAGAGAGTTCTACAATGCCAACTTTGCTGACTGAAAAAAATCATTTGCCTCGTTATCCGTTTTTAGATTTTAGCTTTTTTAAATTTTGCAAGAAAAACGGGATAAAAATCGGACTTTTTTATAGAGATATACAGTGGAAATTTTCTGTGTATCGTGATAATGTATCATGGTATAAGAAGTGCTTTTCGATTCCAATGTACAGATATGATTTAAGGCAATATAAAAAATTGCTTAATGTATTTTATCTTCCAACAGATGAAATGCGGGCATACTTAAAAGAATATCCGGAATTGTTGAATAGAAGTGCAATTCTTATGCCAGGATGTGCGGAATATGATGTTGATGCCGTGCAGGCAATATCGGATTTGACTGCAAAAAAACTAGAAATCTTATATGTTGGTGGAATTGACAGAATCTATGATTTGACAGTATTTTTCCAGGCGATGCAGCAGATGCCTGATCAGGTTCATGCTTATGTCTGTTGCAGAGAAAAAGAATGGGAAAATGCAAAGAGCAAGTATTTACCATATATGAGCGAAAAGATTTCCATTATTCATGAGAGTGGACAGGGATTAGAGCCATATTATAAAAAAGCAGATATATGCTGTGCCTTTGCAGGTGAAGGTGATTATATGCGTATGGCAATGCCGATAAAGGTGTTTGAATATTTAGGACATTATATACCGATTATAGCAACCAAAGATACAGCAGCAGGTAAATTTATTGAAAAAGAAAACCTGGGATGGAGTATAGAATATAATCAGGAAGCATTAAAACAATGCTTGCATAATATCTTACAAAACCCGGCATTACTGCAGGAAAAGCGAGAATCGGAAATATCGGCATACGAGGCTAATACATGGAAAGCCAGAGCAAAACAGGTTATTTTAGATTTAAAATAAAGGAGAAGAAAAATGAAAGAACAATTATTGAAGAAAATTGAAAACAAAGAAATCGAAGTTGGTGTAGTAGGTCTTGGATATGTAGGACTTCCACTTGCTGTAGAGAAAGCAAAAGCTGGATTTAAGACAATCGGATTTGATGTTCAGGAAGAAAAGGTAAACCTTGTAAATGAAGGTCATAATTATATCGGAGATGTTGTAGACAGTGATCTGAAGAAACTTGTTGACGAGGGAATGCTGAAAGCAACAACAGACTTTAGTTTTGTAAAAGATGTTGATTTTATCGCTATCTGCGTACCTACACCATTGGATTCCCATCAGGAGCCGGACATCAGCTATGTAAAGGCCTCAACAGAAGCTATTTCTAAATATCTTACAAAAGGAACAATGGTAGTACTTGAGTCTACAACATATCCGGGAACAACAGAAGAACTGATCAAACCAATCCTTGAAGAAGGATCAGGATTAAAATGCGGAGAAGATTTCTATCTTGGATTTTCTCCAGAGCGTGTTGATCCAGGTAACCTGATCTATAAGACAAAAAACACACCAAAGGTTGTTGGAGCAATCGGTAAAGATGCGACAGAGGTAATTGCAACAATGTACCGTGCTGTACTTGAAGGTGATGTATATGAAGTTTCTTCACCGGCAATCGCTGAGATGGAGAAGATCCTTGAAAACACATATAGAAATATCAACATTGGTCTTGTAAATGAACTGACTATGCTTTGTGACAGAATGGGAATCAGCATGTGGGAAGTTATTGATGCTGCTAAGACAAAACCATATGGTTTCCAGGCATTCTATCCAGGTCCGGGACTTGGCGGACACTGTATCCCGCTTGATCCATATTACCTTACATGGAAAGCAAGAGAGTATGGATTCCATACATCTATGATCGAAGGATCTATGATTATTAACGATCAGATGCCGGAATACTGCGTAGAGCGCGCAAGCAAGGTTCTGAATCGTCATAAGAAAGCTATGAACGGAGCAAAGGTACTTGTTCTTGGTGTTGCATACAAGCAGGATATTGATGATTATAGAGAAAGTCCGGCTCTTCGTGTAATTGAAGTACTCAAACGCGAGATGGCAGATGTTGATTTCTATGATCCATGGATTTCTGAGTACAAATATCATGGAGAGAAACATCAGGGAATTGAGAAAATTGATCCGGAAATCATTGCTTCTTACGACCTGATCATGGTAACAGCAGCACATACGAATGTAGATTATGACATGATTCAGAAGAATGCAAAAGCAATCTTTGATACAAAGAATGTTATGAAGAATATCGAGAACAGAGAGAATATTGAAGTTCTGTAGGAGGATATAAAGATGAAATATGCATTAATTGGTTGTGGAAGAATTTCAACAAATCATGTAAAAGCTGTTGTAAATAATAAGCTCGAATTTGTAGCTGCCTGCGATGTTGTACCGGAACATATCGAAAATGTTCTTGCAAAACATGGACTTGAAAATGATACAAGTATTAAAAGATATACAGACTACAAAAAAATGATTGAAGAAAATGAAATCGAACTTGTTGGTATTGCAACAGAAAGCGGTCTTCATGCAGAGATTGCTTTGTACTGTATTGAGCATGGAATCAACTGTATTATCGAGAAACCGATGGCAATGAGCATTGAAGATGCAGATAAGATTATTAAACTGTCTGAGGAAAAAGGCGTAAAAGTATCTGCGTGTCATCAGAATAGATTTAATGTTGCAGTCCAGGAGATGAGAAAAGCTCTTGAAGCAGGAAGATTTGGAAAACTTTCCCATGGTTCTATTCATGTACGTTGGAACAGAAATCAGGATTATTACACACAGGCTCCATGGAGAGGAACATGGGCTCAGGATGGTGGAGCCCTTATGAATCAGTGTATTCATGGAATTGATCTTCTTCGTTGGATGATGGGAAATGAAATCGATGAAGTTTATGGTGTAACAAAACAGCAGTTCCACCATTATCTTGAAGCAGAAGACATCGGAATGGCAGTTGTAAAGTTCAAAAATGGAGCAGTTGCAACAATTGAAGGAACAACAAATGTCTATCCACAGAATCTTGAGGAAACATTATATTTGTTCGGTGAGAATGGTACAGTCAAGCTTGGTGGAAAATCTACAAATAACATTGATGTATGGAATTTTGCTGATGAGACAGATGATGATCAGGCAAACAAAGGACTTGAAGAGCAGACAAGTAATGTATATGGAAATGGACACACAAGTCTTTATGCAGATGTAATTGATGCAATTAAGAATGACAGAGCACCATATGTTGATGCACATGCAGGAAGAAATGCACTGGAGCTTGTTCTTGCAATTTATAAGAGCCAGAAAGAAGGTCATGCTGTAAAACTTCCACTGGAGAATTTTGCAAGTCTGGATATGACAGGAGAATTTTAATGAGTGATTATTTTGTACATGAAAGCAGCTATATAGATGACGATGTTAAAATCGGAAAAGGCACAAAAATCTGGCATTTTTCTCATATTCAAAGTGGATCAGAAATAGGAGAAAACTGTTCTTTTGGACAGAATGTGAATGTGTCAAATCATGTAAAAATTGGAAATGGCGTAAAAGTACAGAATAATGTATCCATTTATGAAGGGGTTGAATTGGAGGACTACGTTTTTTGTGGTCCTTCTATGGTTTTTACGAATGATTTGACACCACGTGCCAAATATCCAAAAGGAAGTGCCGGATATAAGAAGACACTTTTAAAAGAAGGTTCAACAGTAGGTGCAAATGCAACGATTGTATGTGGTCATACAATTGGAAAATGGGCTATGATCGCAGCGGGTGCTGTCGTTACAAAGAATGTAAAAAATCATGCATTAATGGCAGGAGTTCCGGCAAAAAGAATCGGTTGGGTATGTGAATGCGGAAATGTTCTTGGAAAAGATTTGAAATGTGAATGTTGTCATCGAGAATATGAAGAACATACTGATGGATTAAAATTAAAAAAACATTAATGATCTTTTAAATAAATATATGGGTTTTTGTGAATATAATGGCAAAGAATGTGAAAATTAGTTAATACATAATGCTGAGTAAATCGGAACATGTGAAAAAGAGGGATAAATAGAAATGCAGTTTAGAGATTTAAAGAAACAATATCAGGTATTAAAAGAAGAAATGGATGTTGCAATTTCTGAAGTATTAGAAAATTGTAATTTTATCAGCGGAAATCAGGTAAAAGAATTAGAGGAGCGTCTTGCGAAATATGTTGGAAGAAAACATTGTATTACATGCGGAAATGGTACAGATGCGTTAACGATGATGATGATGGCATGGAATATCAAAGAAGGAGATGCAGTTTTTGTTCCAGATTTCACTTTTTTTGCTTCAGCAGAAGTAGTTTCATTTGAAGGTGCAACACCTGTATTCTATGATGTTGATCCGGATAGTTTTAATGCAGATGTGACATCTCTGAAGGATGCAATTCAAAAAGTAAAGGATGAGGGAAAACTTATACCGCGTGCAATTATTGCAGTAGACCTTTTTGGACAGCCGGCAGATTATGAAAAACTTGAAGCAATTGCAAAAGAAAACAATCTTCTTCTGTTGGAGGATGCTGCGCAGGGATTTGGCGGAAGAATTGGTGACAGAGAGGCATGTAGTTTCGGTGATGCATCTACAACATCATTTTTCCCGGCAAAACCATTAGGCTGTTATGGTGACGGTGGAGCTATTTTTACAGATGACGATGAGACAGCAAAATTATTAGAGTCTATCCGTGTACACGGAAAAGGACAGTTTAAGTATGACAATGTACGTATTGGTTGGAATTCAAGGCTTGATACACTTCAGGCAGCAATTCTTGGAGTTAAACTTACTGCATTTGAAAAGAATGAACTGAAAGCTGTTAATGAAGTTGCAAAGAAGTATACAGAAGCTCTGTCAGATATTGTTAAGACACCATGTGTTAAGAACGGATTTTATTCAAGCTGGGCACAGTATACAATTCAGCTGAAGAATCAGGAAGAAAGAGATGGGCTTCAGGCTTACTTAAAAGAAAATGGTGTTCCATCTATGGTTTATTATCCGAAGCCGATGCATTTACAGACAGCATTTGCTGATACAAAGAAGTATGTGGATTGTTCGGTTTCAGAGGAACTCTGTAAGAAAGTTCTTGCATTGCCAATGCATCCGTATATGAATGCGGAAGATTTAGAGAAAGTATGTAATTGCGTGAAAGATTTTTTGAACTAGTCTTGTAACAGATTGAAAGGAAGATATTATGAGACAATTTTGTGGAATATTTATGACTAAACTAAAAGAATACGAACGAAGACATCCAATATTGATCATAATATGGTCTGTGTTAATTACAGCTCTTCTTGTGGCAGGAGTTATGGTGGGATTATCATTCCGCCATAACACTGCAAAAGAAGATGAGTATATAGTATTTAATAATAAATATATAGAAAAAGAACTACAACAGATTTTAAAAAAAGATAAAATAACGCAAGAGGATTTAGACAGTCTGCGGACAATAGATATAGAAGATAATCAGGAAATTACAGAAATTGCAGATCTGGCTAAGTGTAAGAAACTTACTCAGCTTACAATCAAAAATTGTAAGTTGAATGATATTTCGGCAATAGAAGGGTTAAATGAACTCCAGGTGCTTGATTTATCTGGAAATGAAATAAAGGATATAACAGCGTTATCAAAATGTTATTCATTAACTGAATTGACATTAACAAATAATCAGATATCAGATATTTCACCAATTTACGGATTGGAAAAAATACAAAAACTGGTTATCCAGCAAAATAATATCGGAAATATTCAAGAAGGAATCGAAAAGATGAAGAGCCTGACATTTCTTGATCTTTCAAAGAACCGACTTGTGAATATAAATCAATTAGCAAAAATTGAACAGTTAAATTTCCTGTACGCATCATCAAATATGCTTTCTGAAACACCGGAGTTAGAAGGCTTGACAAATTTAATTCTGTTAGATTTGGGGAACAATGCATTTTCTGAATTAGGATATTTGGGAAATCTTGAACAGTTAGAAGAACTCGATATTTATTCTAATCATCTGGAAGATTTTGATGTTTTAAAAAGTTGTCCGAATATAAAAAGATTAAATATTTCATATAATGAGTATTCCGGGTTAAATGGAATTGAGCAGTGTCCGGATCTCGAGTTTCTGAGCATGAAAGGAACGAAGATAACGGATATTAGCGTGTTGGAAAATCTTCATAATTTTAATACAATTTATCTGGATAATGATTTTGACAGATCACAGATTGATTTTATGATAGGTAATTTTAAGAATGGTGATGAAAAAACAAAGCAGTATTTATTGGATAAACAGTATAATTTAAATGATTGAGGGTTATATTTTGGAGATATTACTTATATTGGTGATTTTTGGGATTTCAACGATTTTGTTCAGTAAAGCAGCAGGAACGTTGAATCCTGGTAAGGTAAATGTTATATCATATATATATTATATTTTCATGTTACAGACATTTGCAGGAACGGCTTTAATTTTATTAGGATTTGACAAACACTATACACTGGGATATCTGTTAAATCGTGATAAAAGCTGTATGATTACAGAAGTAGTTGTTTTTGGAATTGCAATTTTTTTACCGGCATTTATTTTGCTTTGGGAGAAAATGTTCAGAGTCAACATGAAGAAACAGTATCAGGAGTACTTAAAGAAAGAAATAGAATGTGAAAAAGAAGATTTGATTTTTCCTTATTTTGCATTGCTTTCAATTGGGTGTATCGTCTTGTTGATAGGTCTTTTGGCGAAGATTGGATATATTCCGCTTTTGAAATTGATTCATGCGTCAGCGGATTTTGATTTTGCGACAGAGAGAACCAGAATAGGAGGACTTTATTTTATACATCCATATTTAAGCAACATTTTTGTTCTGATGATGGTACCGCTGCTTTCTTATGTGGCATTTGCATACATGCTGAAAACAAAGAAAATAAAATGGACAATTATCACAATTGCTCTATTTATTTCTTCTGTTATTATAAAGACATATAAATTTGAAAAATCATCGGTTGTTTTTTATTTTGCAGCCTTTATAATTATGTTAATTTATTATAAGGGTGGCATTAAGATGATTTATATGATTATATCTGTTGCATTTATGGCAGTAATTATAGTAGCATTTTATTTTCATACAGGTTTTTCTGGATCGCTTTTTGACATTTATAATGGACCGCTTGGAAGAACTTTGTTTACACAGGTGGGAACCCTGGCATATTGTTTTGATTTGTTCCCAACAGTGTTCGGTTTCCTTGGAGGCCGGAGTTTTACTCCAACAATTTTAAGATTAATCGGGATGAATAGCAGTGATTATTTGAGAAGCGCAAAACTGACAATGGCATTTTATGGATCAGAAAAAGTGTATGATGGCTCGGCCGGAGTAATGAATGCTCTTTTTGCAGGTGAAGCATATGCAAATTGGGGATATAAAGGTGTGATTTTTGCGGTGATTTGGGTTGCTCTTATTTTGAGTCTCGTAGTTTTGTTAATTATGAAACTTAAAAAAACACCTTCTACATTGGCACTTGGAGCTGTTTTAACAATTAAATTAGGAACAGCGTTGGAAGGTGGATTTTGTGATTTTGTATATAGCTTTGATCTTATACTAACTGTACTGTTTTTACTTGCAATTTATTACTTCTTTGAAAGAGAAGGAAAGATACAAAGGTATATCACAGGAATATCAGAAAAGGTGAAAGGCCAGTTCGTTTATGGGAGAAAAAATAAAAAGTAAGTTAAATGGTTTGATAAAAGGAGGCTTTTTTCACATTTTTGTAGGTAATACACTTGTGAAAATGATTGCTTTTGTTTCAAGTATTGTAATTGTACGTTTAGTTGACAAGACAGATTATGCTTATTTAACGTATGCTGATAATTTATATAACTATGTAGTTTCATTTGCCGGTCTCGGAATGACATCGTCGATTCTTAAATATTGTGCGGCGGCAGATACTGAACAGGAAGATAGAGCATATTTTGAATTTGCAATGAAATATGGAACTCTATTTGAAGCTATCTTATCTTTGATTGTAGTACTTTATGTAGCTTTAACTTCGATTCCGTTCCCTAATGCGCGTAGCGTTGTATATGTACTGGTGCTTTATCCTGTTTTTAATAATATATTGGCTACAGTACTTAGTTATTTGAGAGCACATAGCGAGAATGAGGCGTATGCACGTGCCGCTGTGGTTCAGACAACAGTTGTATTTGGATGTAGTGTATGTTTTGTTTTATTGATTGGTATCAAAGGAATTGCATTTGCCAGATACGTGGCGATCATAGTTGCAATCATATCTGTATGGGCAGCACTAAAGAGAAATATTTCTAAAGAGAAAGCGGCGAAGCTGAGTCCGGAACAGATAAAGGCATTTATGGTAATGTCTATCTCATTAATGCTTTCTAATCTGTTTTCACTGATTATGCCAATCAACGAGATGACACTTGTTAATGAATTACTGAGGAATGAAACAATAACAGCAAATTATAAAATTGCTATTATGATTCCCGGTCAGTTGTCATTCGTGACTCAATCAATTATTATTTATTATTTTACTATTATTGCAAAAGCATCAGATGGAAAAGAAGTGTGGAATATTTCAAAGAAAGTTGGTATGATGACAGCAGGAGTTATTGGTATCATAACTGTTGCAGGAGCAGTGCTTAGTCCGTATATCATAAGAATTGTGTACGGAAGTCGTTATGAAGATGCAACTGCTTTATCAACTGTTTTTTGGATAGTATATGCGTTGAATGCAGGAATCAGAATGGTTCCAATGAATTTTCTGCCGGCAATAGGAGTTGCAAAATTCAATGCAATAATGGCAGCAATTTCTTGTGGATTACATTTAATCATTACTTATTTTGCAATCAGTCAATTTGGAATCTGGGGAGCTGGAATTGCAACAGGATTTGTATATGTAGTATCAGGAGTGGTATACTGGGTATATTATCGGAAAAAGTGTTTATATGATTAAATAACAGATTTTATATAACAAGGGGAGAGAACATGTTAGTTTCTTTTTGCGTGATTGCATATAATGAAGAAAAAGCACTTGATTCGTTGTTCAAAGATATTATTGCACAAGATTATCCACATGGAAATATAGAGGTGATTCTTGTAAATGCAATGTCAACAGATCAAACGAGAAGGAAAATGGAACATTTTTCAGAAGAGGATCATGGCTTTAGAAGAGTTGTTGTTTTGGATAATGCGAAGAAAATTCAGGCAGCAGGATGGAATGTAGCAATTACAGCATCAAAGGGCGATATTATTTTAAGAATTGATGCACATACAATGATCCCGCACGATTTTGTATCTAAAAATGTTCAATGTATATTGAGTGGAGAGAATGTGACAGGAGGTAGAAGACCGAACGTCGTAGAAGAAGAAACCCCTTGGAAACATACATTGTTGTTGGCAGAATCTTCTATGTTTGGAAGTAGTATTGCACCTTATCGTAAAGGAAATCACAAAACGTATGTGAAGTCTGTTTTTCATGGAGCATATCGCAAAGAGGTATTTGAAAAAGCAGGGCTTTTTAATGAAAATTTAGGACGAACAGAAGATAATGAAATGCATTATCGTATTCGAAAAGCAGGATATAAAATTTGTTTTAATCCAGATATTATATCTTATCAGAATATTAGAAATTCATGGTGTGGAATGTTAAAACAAAAATATGGAAATGGGCATTGGATTGGCTTGACGCTTGGAGTTTGTCCGGGATGCTTTTCTATTCATCATTTTGTTCCTTTGGCATTTGTGTTTGCACTGATTTTAACAGGAATTATAGCATTGTTGGGAAACACAGGAATGCTTGTTTGCTTATGCATACTATATGTGATTGTCGATTTGTTAATGTCAGTGTTAGCTGTTCAAAGGCAAAAGTGGTACAATTATTATTTGATGTTGCCATTAATATTTCTATCACTGCATCTAGCATATGGAGTAGGAACCTTAATTGGAATTATAGAAATGCCATTTTGGGTAAGGAAGATTAAGAGGGATAAAAATGAGTAAAGAGAAGATATCATGGAAACAGAAAGAGCAGATTATATTTATATGTGAAATTTTACTATTTGTAATAGGATCTGTGTTATTTTTGGTATCAAGAGTGGGAAATCTCTTTAATCTGGGATTAGTGGCAATCATGATATTATTCTGTATGAATATCCTGTTCAGTATAAAAAACTTTAAAGAAAATTTTTTATATTTTTTCATGCAGCTTACACTTTTTACATTTCAAATCAGCAGACCTTTTATAGGAATGTGCAAAGGCAGAAAATGGTGGGAAGAAAGTTTTCAGAAAGAGGAAAATATTTGGTTTGCATTAACTTTGATTGTTATTACAGAGACTGCGCTTTATATTGGTGCTAACATTATAAAGTTTTTTCATATAAAAATCAGAGAAAACAATACACGTTCTTCAGATAGCATATTTTGTAAAGCAGAATTTGTCAGTAATCTCAGAAAGGTTTCAATGATTGTGTTTTATGTAACAATGTTGTTTTATCTTATTGAGCAATTTGAACCTTTGATTAAAATAGGAACTGGAAATTACTTGGATTATTACACAAATTATTCCAGTAGTCTGCCAGGTTTCTTTCATACGTTGGCCTCTTTTGCACGTTATAGTATATGTGTATTTCTTGCTACACTACCAGAAAAGAAAAAAACGTTTATTCCATTGGGCTTATACATCCTTTCCACGATTCCAAGTTTGCTGATAGGAGTACGGAATCCGGCAATGTTAAGTCTCCTGTTTGTATTATCTTATTATTTACTGCGAGATTATTTAGTAGATGATAAGAAATGGATCGGAAAAATTGAAAAAGGACTCCTTGCTATATGTACACCGGCGTTAATTATTTTTATGGGAGTATACGCATATATACGTAGTGGTTTAGAGATCGTAACCGGAAATTTTTTAACATTAATTGGTGATTTTTTCTATGGTCAGGGAGTTACATTTAACGTTACAGCAATAGCGTATGGATATCGAGAAGGAATCAGACTATCACCTCATTTGAATTTTACATTTGGAGATATTATAGACTATATTTATAGAGGAAGTATAGGACAGAAAATTTTTCATACAGAAGGCTTGACGTCGGCAAATAGTGAATTTAATGCCCTTCATAGCAATAATCTTTCTCATATTCTTTCTTATTTGAGTATGAAAGAAGATTATTTGAATGGTCGTGGACGAGGATCCAATTATTTGTTGGAGACATGGTTCGATTTTGGATATGTTGGAGCTTTTATATTCAGCATTATTTTAGGAATTATTTTACTATATATGGTATATGGCTTTGGAAAAAGAGCGTTGCTTAGTACAATTATTCTTGTCTCATTGCAAAATATTTTCTTTATTCCACGAGCGGAAGCAACTGGATGGTTAACATTTATTGTGTATATTCAATTTTGGCTTTGCATTGCTGTATGCTATGGTGGAACGTTGTTTTGTTATAAGACAAAACTATTTGACCGGTTAAAAAGAAAAAAAGCTCTATAATTATTTGCAGGGGAGGAAAAGGTATGAAGCGAAGAAAATGGATGGCTTTGATGTTATGTGCGGGAATATTTATGGCAGATTTTTCTGGAATACCGTTAAAAGTGTCAGCAGAACAGGTGGAACAGGCAGAAACGGTTTTGGATGATCAAGGCACACAGAAAGATGATGGTGAAAATACAGAACTGATTCAAGAGACAGAAGATGAAAATAATTCAGAAGAATCGCCGATCGAAACAGAACCGGAAGAAAGAGCGGCAGAAGATACAACAACGGAAGAATTACCATCAACAGAAGTGGTGACAGAATTAAAAACTACAATTGTCAGTAATAAAACAGCAAGAGAATATGTGGACAGAACCGTAGAATTGACAACAAATGTCGAGGATGCGGTCGGAAATGTTGAATACCAGTATACAGAAGAATATAGAGGGGAAACAGCTGTTGTTCAGGAATACGCAGAAAATCCAGTCTATTCATTTAAGACATCTGGCGTTGGTGAACATGTATATCGAGTAAATGTAAAAGATGAAAATGGCAATATAGGGTCAGCAGAGTATAAGATTGAGGTGGTTGCACATCCATCGAAAGTTCTTTCAGGAAAATTAACCAGTAATAAAACACAAAAAGAATATGTAGACAGAAAGATAACGTTAACTGCAGAAGCAACAAATGGATATGGGAATTATCAGTACAGGTTTACTGAGAAGAAAGACGGTGTAGAAACAGCATTACAGGATTATGGTGACACAAATACCTATTCATTTATAACAAAGGAATGTGGCGAACATACATATTATGTTTACATTAAAGATGCAGAGGGACAGGAAATACAGTTATCCTATACGATGACAGTTGTACTGCATCCGCAAAAGAAATTGACAGCAGAGCTTAGTTCGAATAAGACAAATCGAGAATATATACAAAGAACAGTTGTTCTGACAGCAGCAGCCAAGGGCGGCTATGGAAAGATCAAATATCAGTTTTCTGAAACATATGGATCAACAACGGCAGTAAGACAGGCTTATAGTGAGAAAAACACGTATACTTTTAAAACTTCAGGAACGGGACATCATGTGTTTTATGTTGACATGATTGATGAACAGGGACAGAAATCTAGAGCATCTTATGAGATGGATATTGTTGCTCATCCGGATAATGTGTTGACAGGTAGTGTGACAAGTAACAAGACGACAAAAGAATATATCGATAGAAATATCTGCTTAACAGCAAATGCAAAAGGTGGTTATGGTTCATTTAAATATCAGTTTGTAGAATCTTATAATGGAAAAGTAACTGTCGTTCAGAAGTATAGTGAAAAGAAGACGTATTCATTTAAGACAACAGGGCCAGGAACGCATACTTATTATGTATATATAAAGGATAAAGAGAATCAGAGTACAAAACTCAAATATTCCATGACTGTTGTAGTACATCCAGATAAAGTCATAAAAGCAGGTCTCAGAAGCAATAAAACAACGAGAGAATATGCAAAAAGAACTGTTACATTAACTGGCAGTGGAGTGGGTGGATACGGAAAACGTCAGTATCAGTTTACTGAAGTGTATGGAGCAACTACAAAGGTAAGACAGAGTTATAGTTATAAAAACACATATTCTTTTACAACGACGGGGATTGGAACACATATTTTCTATGTGGATGTAAAAGATGATGAAGGCCAGGTGGTACGTGCAACGTACACAATGCAGGTAGTGGTACATCCGGATAATCAGTTAAGAGGTTCCTTTGTAAGTAATACAAATGGTATAGCAAAAAACGGACAAAAAATACAGTTGACTGCAACTTCCAGTGGAGGTTATGATAATGCTCACAGATATCGTTTCAGAGAAGTATATGGTGGAAATAACAAAGTTTTACAAAATTATTCTACTAAAAAGTCATGTGAATTTACGTTCTCAGGAAATGGAGCACATACATATTATGTAGATATACTGGATTCGGAAAGTCAGATTTTAACATTGAACTTAAGGATAACATCTCCAGCCTATGTGGATAGAATGTCAGTATTCTCTACAGTGTCTACAAATAATGAAAACGGCACATATAATATGAGTAGAGCATTAAAGAGCTTTAATCAGGTTGTCATTCAGCCGGGACAGACCCTTTCATTTTTTGGCGTGGCAGGGCCATGTGGAAAAGCAGAGGGATATAAGCAGGCAGGAGTTGTAGGTGGTGTTGGATATGGCGGAGGTATCTGTCAGGCGAGCACAACGCTTTACGGAGCAGCAATAAGAGCCGGACTTACAATTGTTCAGAGAAGAAACCATTCTGTTCCATCTACATATGTGCCGATCGGTCAGGATGCAATGGTAGATTATGGATCATCAGATTTGAAATTCAGAAATGACTATGATTATCCGGTGAAACTGGTGACATATGTCAGTGGAAAAACATTGTATGCTGAAGTTTGGGGAATCCAACCAGACTGGTATGATTATGTTAATGTACGATCATGGAGTACAGGAAGCAAATCAGCGGTTGCTTATAGAGATTATGTTAAAAACGGAAAAACAGTAAAAACAGAACAGCTTCCAAGTTCATATTACAAATAATTTAAAATAACATGTTATAGAAAAAGACTGATTGGAAAATCAGTCTTTTTTTAAACGCATTTTTGTGTTATTATCATAGAGAAATCTGTGGGGAGCAATAAGCAAGAGGAGGTTAAGGTATATGAAAAAGCTATTAGTAGTTGTAATGTTGACAAGTATGGTGCTTTTTTCAGTGGGATGTGGGAAAAACAATGTGGATACAGAACAAAATACTACAGTAGAGGATTCAGGCAATAAGGATACAAGTGAAACGATAGATTCTGAAAAAAATAATCAAAAACAGGAGGAAGAAAAAAGCAATATTTCAGAAGAAAAGCAAGAGATGAAGACGTTGAAAATTTACTATGTGAATGAAAATGCTGAAATCGTTTCGGAAGAGATGAAGACAGAAAACATAGATGATACAACAGTTTGGAATCAATTAATAGAAAAAGGTATTCTGACAGAAGGTTGTAAATTGAACAGTTGTAAAATTGACGAGAATAATAAAACAATAGATCTGGATATGAATACAGAAGTTGGTGAACGTATCAGAAGTATGGGGACCACAGGGAAAGATGAAATACTTACATGTATTGTGAACTCCTATTTGGATACATATAACTGTGAGAAACTTAAATTAACAGAGAATGGACAGGCATTAGATACAGGTGATACAGAGTTAGATGGATACATGAATCACTTCTGATGGAAATAAGAGCAATTGATAAACATAGAAAATAAGTAGGAGGAAAAAATGATATCAAAAATAAGAACTTGTCTGGTCGCAATATTAGCAGCAGCAACTGTGGTTACATCAGTACCGGTTTATGCAGCGGACACAAAAGTGGATACAAATATAGAAACAGTTGAAAATCAGCCATCAGACAGTGAGCAGATAGAAGAAAATCAAGTTCAGAATGCAATAGAGCAGCACCTGAATTATTTGTACATAGAAAGTCCGTACGTAGAAACTCCGGCAACACAGAGAATTGTTGTTTCCTGGGGGGATGGAACAGAAAATATTGAAGAGATTGATTTAAGTGTAGAACATAATGGGGATACACAAACATGGACTTCTGTAAAATCAGAAGACGGTGTCTTTCTATATGAGAAGGCATATGCAGATGGAGAGGATGGAATTTATACAATAACCAAATTGACAGTAAAGACAGCAGAGATGGAAACAAGTTATTTGCTGTCGGATCTTGGAATGGAAGCAAAATTTGGTGTTAATGAAACATATGAAGGAATGTCAGAATTACAGCCGATTGAAGGACAACCGGATGCAGAAGCAGCAACTGATGAGGAGCAGTATGATGTTGCTGTTATGAGTATTGATGAAGATGGAAATGTGATGGAAGAGTCCAGTATAGAAGATGCATTGGAGAAAGCGGAAGTTGAAGAATATGATTCGGATGAAGATATTCAGACTTATGCAGAGGATAATGCAAGAGCTGTAGATGATTCGAGGGCTGTCAATGAGAATGTTGTGGTTGCCCTTGATCCGGGACATGATTCAACACACACAGGAGCAGGAGCGAATGGTGTAAGAGAGGAAGTTTTAACTTTAAAGATTGCACAATATTGTAAGGAAGAATTGGAAAAGTATGCGAATGTGTCGGTTTACATGACACGAACGACAGCAGCATGCCCATATCCAAGCAATAAGAACAGTGGTGGGGATATCAGTGACAGAGTATATGCGGCTGCAAAAGCAGGGGCAAGTATATTTGTTAGCTTTCATTTGAATTCTTCTACATCGACTTCAGCAAAAGGTGCAGAAGTAATTGTACCAAATGATAGTTGGAAACCAGAAGTTGCACAGCAGGGAAAAGAGCTGGCGAATGACATTATGGATGAGCTGACTGCGATTGGTTTGCAGAAAAGATCTATTTATAGTAAAGATACAACACTGGCAGATGAAAAATATCCAGATGGATCAAAATCAGATTATTTTTCGGTTCAGATTGCAGCGAAAGAAAATAATATTCCTGGAATTATAGTAGAACATGCATTTGTAACGAATACAGGCGATGTAAATACATATCTGAATAATGAAGCCGGGTTAAAAAAACTCGGTGTTGCGGATGCTACTGGTATAGCAAAGTATTTAGGAGTATCTAAGGAAAAAGGAACTTGGGTAGAGGATTCCAACGGATGGAAATATAAAGAGGGCGGAAAATATGTAACTAATTCCTGGAAAGACATTGATGGAAAGAGATATTATTTTGACGCAAATGGATATCGGGTGACAGGCTGGCAGACAATTGGTGGAAAAAAATACTTCTTCATGCCAGAAGGTTATATGATGACTGGTTGGATTTCTTTTGGAAGTACAAGATATTATCTGATGCCCGATGGACATATGCTGACAGGCTGGTGTAGCTTTGGAAGTACAAAGTATTATCTTGCATCAGATGGAAAGATGGTACGAGGTTGGCAGACAATTGATGGAAAACGATATTATTTTAATGATGATGGAGTGATGCAGACAGGCTGGCAGACAATCAATGGAAAGAAATACTTCTTCATGCCGGAAGGTTATATGATGACCGGCTGGATTTCTTTTGGAAGTACAAGATATTATCTGGATAAAAACGGAGTAATGCAGACAGGCTGGCAGACAATCGATGGAAAGAGATATTTCTTTATGCCGGAAGGCTATATGATGCGCGGCTGGATTTCTTTTGGTCAGACAAGATATTATCTGGATTCTAATGGTGTGATGGTGACCGGAAAACAGGTGATTGACGGGACAACGTATACGTTTGCTTCTGACGGTAAGCTGATTGTAGAGAGTAAACGTGGTTGGAAAACAGTAAATGGAAAAAAATATTATTACAATGAAAATGGAGTAGCAGTAACAGGCTGGCAGACGATCGATGGAAAGAAATATTTCTTTATGCCGGAAGGTTACATGATGACCGGTTGGATTTCTTTTGGAAGCACGAAATATTATCTTGGCACAGATGGAGTGATGCGGACAGGCTGGCAGACAATTAATGGAAAGAAATATTTCTTTATGCCGGAAGGTTATATGATGACCGGTTGGATTTCTTTTGGTCAGACGAGATATTATCTGATGCCGGATGGACATATGCTGACAGGATGGTGCAGCTTTGGAAGTACAAAGTATTATCTTGCATCAGACGGAAAAATGGTACGAGGCTGGCAGACAATCAGTGGAAAGAAATATTATTTTAATACGGATGGAATTATGCAGACAGGCTGGCAGACAATCAGTGGAAAGAAATATTTCTTTATGCCGGAAGGCTACATGATGACCGGTTGGATTTCTTTTGGAAAAACAAGATATTATTTGGATAAAAACGGAGTGATGCAGACAGGATGGCAATTTATATCCAATACATGGTATTATTTCCGAACCAATGGAACATTGGATGATTCTTGTACTACAGATCAGTTGATGGCTATTTCTGGAAAGACTACTGTGACTGCATCCCAGATGGAAAAATATTTTAAGGCTAAGGGTGCAACATATCCGGCATATTACGCTGAGACGGATGCGCCAACACTTGAAAAGTTCTGTCAGATTTACGTTGAAGAAGCGGATGCGGAAGGAATCAATGGGGCAATTGCATTTACACAGGCAATGAAAGAGACTGCATGGCTTAAATTTGGTGGTGATGTTAAGATTGAACAGAATAATTTTGCAGGACTTGGAACAACTGGTGGCGGCGTTGCCGGAGCATCATTTACTACAGTACGTGAAGGAATACGAGCTCAGATTCAGCATTTGAAAGCATATGGATCCAAAGATGCATTAAAGAATGAATGCGTAGATCCAAGATTTTCATTGGTTACAAGAGGAAGCGCTCCTTATGTGGAATGGCTTGGTCAGAAAGAAAATCCAAATGGATATGGCTGGGCTACAAGTGAAGGATATGGTATTGATATTGAAAAAATGGTGAAGAATCTGCAAACATATTAAAGAAATAATAGTTTGGGCGTCTATTGTAAGTTCAATAGGCGCCTTCTTAGTAAAACGATATTCATTGTTCACTATGCAGATGGAGAATATTCAGAATGAAAAAAATATGTTTTGTTAATTATGATATGACAGTAACAGGAGGAGTTGAGCAAGTCACAACAACTCTTGCCAATGAGTTTTGTAAAGAATATGAAGTATATATTTATGCAATTTTTGGAAAAGGAGGGCATGTTCCATATGACCTGGATCCGAGAATCACATACAGAGCAGAACTAGAAGAAGAGTGTCGAGTACGCGACAGAATTAAGAAGACATTTCAACCATTTAGAGAATTTGTTAGACAAAATCAAATAGATGTAGTTTTCCTTATGGAGAATTATCCTGCTATGACGGTTTCACCGGTTCGTTTTTTTACGAAAGCAAAGTATGTGTTTTGCGATCATGGTGCATTGATGAATGAATGGGAGAAGAAAGATATCCGCTTTTTCCGTTTCTGGGATTCGTTAATTTCACATTGTACAGTGACATTGACGGAGCAGAACAGACAGGATTATATTAGAAAATTTCATATAAATCCAAAGAAAATCCGAAGTATATATAATTGGATCAAACCAGAAATCCTGACTATGCGAAAGAAATACAAAGCGGATTCGAGAAAAATCATCACAGTTGGAAGATTCAGTGAAGAAAAGGGATATGATCTTCTGGTAGAAGTGGCGAAAAAAGTATTGCCTTCTCATCCTGAGTGGGAATGGCATTTATACGGGACGGGAGATACTTTTGACGAGATACACCAAAAGGTGGTAGAATACGATTTAACGTCTCAATTGATTCAGAAAGGGAATGTAAAAGATGTGTATAAGTTGTATAATGAATATGCATTTTTGGTATTACCATCTTACAGGGAAGGATTGCCGTTAGTATTACTTGAGGCAAAGGCAAGTGGACTTCCTATGGTGAGTTTTGATGTGACAACAGGGCCAAGAGAAATCGTTGAGGAGGGAAAGGATGGCTATTTAATCCCCCCTTATGATTTGGACAAGATGGCAAATCGTATAGAATTGTTGATGGATAGTGAAGAACGAAGAATTGCGTTTTCAAATCATACGATATCGGGTGTAAAAAAATTTGAAAAAGAAGAGATTTATCGACAGTGGACGAATCTGATAGATGAACTGACAATGGAAAGGAAGTAATTGGAAAGTAAATGAAAGTATTACAAGTTGGATTATCCTTTAATCCCGGAGGTATTGAAAGTTTTGTGATGACCTATTATAGGGAATTGAGTAAGCAAGGAGTAAGATTTGATTTTATAAGTATGTTTCCTCACCTTGCGTATGAAGAAGAAATCAAATCGCTTGGAGGAAAAGTGTTTCATACGTGTGATGCAAGAAAACATCCATTGAAATTCAGCAGACAAATGAGAAAGATACTTCGAATCGGAAGATATGATGCAGTTCATGTAAATATGCTGTCAGCAGCGAATATAGTACCGCTGATTGTGGCAAGCTATGGAAAGGTTCCAACAGTGATTGCACACTCACATAATTCTTCGACTCCGGGAGTGGTGAGAAATTTGTTGCACAGAATTAACCGACCGTTGATTCCAATGTTTGCTACAAAGTATTTTGCATGCAGTGAATTGGCTGGAGAATGGCTCTTTTCAAAAAAGATCAGAAAGAGTAACAATTATCATCTTATCCACAATGCTCTTGATCTGAAAAAATTTGCTTTCAGTTTGTCAGAACGTGAAGAGATCCGCCATGAACTCGGAGTAGAAGGAAAATTTGTGCTCGGACATGTGGGACGTTTTGAAGAACAGAAGAATCATAAATTTCTCTTAGAAATCTTTCGAGAGGTTGCATCTGCCTGTGAAGAAGCTATACTTTTGTTAGTGGGAGAAGGAGAACTTCAGGAAATGATCCAAAAGAAAGCTGAGGAATACGGAATAGAAGATAGGATCAGATTTCTAGGGATCAGAAAAGATGTTGCAAAATTATGGAAAGGAATGGACATTTTTGTATTCCCATCTCTTTTTGAGGGACTTCCTATTGTTGCGTTAGAAGCGCAGGCGTCCGGAATCAGGAGTGTAATGGCTGATACGATTACAACAGAAGTGAAGATAGTAAATAAAGTGAAATTTCTGTCGCTTCAGGACTCGCCAAAGGAATGGAGCCGTGTGATTCTTTCTTACAAAGGAGAAGACAGGAGCGAAGAAGAAAATTCAGGAATCAGGCAGGCATTTGCAAAAGCAGGATATGATATTGAAAGCGCTGCGCAGACTTTGCTTTCATACTATGAATAAAATGGAGGAGATATCATGCCGACAATCAGTGTGATCGTACCGGTTTATAAAGTTGAACCATATATAAGAAAGTGTGTGGATTCCATTTTGGGACAGACATTTTCTGATATTCAGGTGATTCTGGTAGACGATGGGAGTCCCGACCAGTGTGGAAAAATATGTGATGAATATGCAAAACAGGACAATCGAGTGGAAGTGATACATAAGGAAAATGGTGGACTTAGTGACGCCAGAAATGCTGGAATTCCCTATGCAAAAGGAGAATATATCATTTTTTTAGACAGTGATGACTATATTGAAAATGATATGTTTGAATATATGTATACACGTATCAAAGATAGCGGAGCAGATATGGCAACATGTGGCTTATATGAAGTGTATAAAGACAGAATCGAGACACAAAAGGAAGAGGTGGATTTTGTCTGCACAGGAGAAGAGGCTTTTCGCTGTATCCTCAGGGGGCATACGATCCGTGGAGAAATATGGAATAAGCTGATCCGGAAAAGCTGTATCGAAGATCTTCGTTTTCCGAAGGGAAGATTGTATGAAGATATTTATTATACAGTAGACCTTATGCAGCGAATTAAGAAAGTGGCAGTAGGAACAAAGCCGAAGTATTATTATCTTCATCGGGAAGACAGTATTACCGGAAAGGCATACCGCCCGAAAGTATTTGACATAATAGATGGATATACAAAGAATTATGAAGTAGTGAAAGAAAAATTTCCATCATTAACACAGGAGGCAGAGTGCCTCTGGATCTGGTCTCGCTTTATTGTTCTGGATAAGATGCTATTACAGGAGGATTATAAGAAGTTAGAAGGATATCAGGATTTAAAACGCTTTATTCGCGGGCATATCCTGACAATCCTGCGAAATCCATATTTTCAGCCAAAGAGAAAGATTTCATCTGTTGTATTGTGCGTAAATACGAGCTTGTACAGGAAGATGGTATTCATGAGTGAGGAAAAGAAAAAGTAGAGGAAAGGAAATCTCATGAGAGGAAAACAGGCATTAAAAAATATGGTGGCAAGTCTGCTTTTACAGGTAATTGTTCTTTTGTCTGGATTGATATTGCCACGTTTTATTCTTGAGGCATATGGATCGAGTGTGAATGGAATGATCACTTCGGTAAATCAGTTTTTAACATATCTGGGCCTGGCAGAAGCAGGAGTAGGAACGGCAACAGTTGTTGCGCTCTATACACCTCTTGCGTTGAACCAGACGGAAGAAGTGAATTCAATTCTTTCAGCATCAAGAAAATTTTATAACAAATCCGGAATGTTATTTCTGGCATTAACACTGGTACTTGTAGGGGTCTATCCGTTTTTTATTTCAGGACAGCTTGAGAACAGTCTTGTGCGTTGTATGATACTTGTTTTGGCAGGAAGTACTTTAGTGGATTATTTTTTTCTGGGTAAATATAGAGTTTTATTGACTGCAAATCAGGAAGGGTATGTGGTTGCACTGATTCAGGCAGCAGGAACGATTGTTAATATGGTTGTTTCTATTTTTCTGATTTATATTGGTGCAGGTGTTCTTTTTGTAAAGGCAGTTGCAACTGGTGTGTATATGCTTCGTCTTGTATTGGTTAAAATCTATGCGAAACGAAAATACCCGTCATTAAATTTCCATGCAGAACCAAATGAGGGCGCTTTAAAGCAAAAAAACGCGGCACTGCTTCATCAGGTTGTTGGTATTATTGTAAATAATACTGATACGACAGTGCTGACCATTTGTCTGGGAGCAAAGTCTCTTCTTGAAGTCAGTGTATATGGAATTTATATGATGGTGGTTAATGCCGTGAATCAGCTGATGACCTCTTTTTCGAATGGTCTGACAGCAGGATTTGGAGAAGTGATCGCCAAGAATGAGGAAGAGACATTAAAGAAGAGCTATTCAAGTTATGAGTATATGTATTTTGTAATTATGTTTATTGTGATAGCCTGTATGGGAGTCCTGATTCTGCCTTTTGTCGGGGTATATACCATTAACCTTACAGACGTACAGTATGTACGTCCGGTTCTTGGAATTTTATTTACATTAATTGTTTTTATGCAAAATGTAAGAATTCCAGGATTGACGATTATCTGCGCGGCAGGGCATTATAAAGAAACGAGATATCAGGCGATTTTAGAAGCAGTGATAAATATCACGGTTTCTCTTGGGCTGGTATGGAAGTTCGGCATGGCAGGAGTTCTTCTTGGTACAGTATGTTCTTATGGATATCGCTCTTTTGAAATTGTGTTCTATACAAGTCGACATCTGGTAAAAGGATGTGAAAAAAAATCTATGTTCCGAATTTTTAGAAATGTACTTGTCGTTGCACTTCTTTGTATTGTTGGAATATATGTTATTCCTCAAAATATAGCATCTTTTATCACATGGCTCCTCTATGCGATCGGAATGGTGGCTGTAAGCGTATTTACTATTGTTGGGGTAAATTATGTGGTTGAACCGGATGAGTTCAAAGAACTTCTACTTAGAGTGAAGGGCATTTTGAAAAGGAAAAAAGAAAATTGATTTCTTTCGCTTCCGGGTGGACAACTCCATTCAAACAGTGTACAATAGGATGGTATATAAGTTTAAGACAACAAAAGAAGGGGTAATTATATGAAAGCAAAGAAATTAGCGGCAGTAGCATTATCACTGTGTCTTACAGTGCCAATGTTCAGCACAATCGTAAGTGCAGCTGATGGTTCTCTGATGTTCTCTGATCCACAGACAAAGGTTGGAGAGGAAGTAAGTGTAGATCTTGTTGTGAGATCCGGTGATTCAGCTGTTGGTGATGCAGATATTACAATGAGTTATGATACTTCTGCACTTCAGTTTGAAAGCGGAGAGGGTGTAACAGCAGACAGTGATGGCAAGCTTACATACTCAGGAAGCGGAGACGGAACAGCGACAGAGCTTCGTACTACAATGAAGTTTAAAGCCTTGAAGATGGGAGACACAACGATCACAGTTGACAGCTCAAAGGCTTATCTGTATTCTGATGAGACGCTGACATTAGATCAGGGATCTTCCGCAATTAAGATTGAACAGGCAGATGATGGTTCAACAGAAGTTGAAGGAACCGGCAATACAGCAAGTACAGCAACAACTGGTACAGCCACAGATATCACAGTAAGTGTGAACGGAACAGATTACAATTTCTCAGAAGGATTTGCAACATCTGCAATCCCGGTAGGATACAGTGAGACTACAAAGACATTCAATGGAGAAGAGCACAAGTTTGTTGCTAATGAGGCTGGTGTTACACTTGGATATTTGGTAGATGCTTCCGGAGAAGGAAAGTTCTTCCTGTACAATGAAGATGATTCAACATTCGTTCCATATACAGAATTGAAGATTTCTGACACAACATCTATTATTCTTTTAACAGATAATGGAGGAGCAAAACTTCCGAATTCTTATCAGGAAGGGGAACTTACAGTAGCAGATCAGACGTATCCATATTGGGCAAACCCGGAGAATGATCGTTATGATCTCCTGTATGCGGTGAATACAAGAACCGGTGAAAAAGGGTTCTATCAGTATGATTCACAGGATGGAACTTATCAGAGTGTAGATGTTCAGACAACAGACAGTACAAAGAAGGAAGCAAAAGGGATTGTTGGAAAACTGGAGTCGCTTGTAAAAGAGCATCCAATTGTTCTTCTGGCTGGAGGAGCACTCATCGTAGTTGTATTACTTGTTCTTATGATTATGTTTGCAGTAAAACTTGTGCATAGAAATCAGGAACTTGATGATTTGTATGACGAGTATGATATTCCTTTTGAAGATGAAGATGAAGAAGATGACGAGCCGGTTGCTGCTAAGAAGTCAGATAGAAAGGCGTTTGGACGTAAAAAAGTAAAAGATGATGATTATGACGATGGTTATGATGATGATTTTAATGATGATTACGATGCCTTTGATGATGAGTATGCTGATTATGATTTTGATGATGATTACGATGATGATTATGACGATGAATATGATGCACCGACAGGAAATACAAGAAATTTAGGAAGATCAGCTAAAAAATCAAAAAAAGAAAGAAAATCAGATGATTATGATGTAGATTTCATTGATCTGTAAGTTTAAGAGACAGATGAAAGATACTGGTTAGCTGGTTGAAAAAATATAGACAGGATTAGAACGGATTAAGAAGGAAGTTCTGATCCTGTTTTTCTATCGTTCTTTTCAATCTTTATTAATTGATTATACACAGATTTATCACAATGCGGAGTTACTATGTAAACATCAAAGAAAAAGAATAAACAAGAGAAGAGGTAATCTTTATGGAGAATCAATATAATTATTATAATTCGGATGGAATGAATGGAAACGGACAGGGTGAAACACCATTTCATGATGACAATGGTGGTCAGAAACATCAAGTACCGCATGGTAAGAAACCACAAAAGAAAATTCCCAAAGCAGTGGCAGTGACAGGATTTGCACTATTGTTTGGAGTTGTTTCCAGTGGTACATTTCTGGCATCAAATGTTGTTGGAAGTAAAGTGCTGGGATTGACCGGTGTGACGAAGACCAATACTACGGCAACCAAATCTGTGAGCAGCAATGCTTCATTATCCAAATCTTCCAGTGTTGTAACTTCAGATGTTTCAAGTATTGTGGAAAATGTAATGCCATCAATCGTATCAATTACAAATATGAGTGTGCAGCAGGTTCAGGATTTCTTTGGTGGTGTGTCACAGCAACAGAGCGAAAGTGCTGGAACAGGAATCATTATTTCCCAGAATGATTCAGAACTTCTGGTTGTTACAAATAATCATGTAGTAGCAGGAAGCGATACATTAACAGTTACGTTTGATGATGGAACAAGTGTTGAGGCAAATATCAAAGGAACAAACTCAGAGTATGATATTGCTGTTGTGGCTGTTCCGCTTGATTCTATTTCAGATGATACGATGAAAAAAATTTCGGTAGCAACACTCGGAGATTCCACACAGCTAAAGGTTGGAGAACCTGCGATTGCAATCGGTAATGCACTTGGCTATGGACAGTCAGTAACAACTGGTGTAATCAGTGCTTTGAATCGTTCTGTTTCTGAAACAAACGAGCAGACTGGTGAGACAACAGAGAGTGATGCCAAACTGATTCAGACAGATGCAGCCATTAATCCTGGAAACAGTGGTGGAGCACTTGTAAATGCAAGTGGCGAAGTGATTGGAATCAACTCATCCAAGCTGGTTGGTGATTCTGTAGAAGGTGTCGGATATGCAATTCCAATCAGTGATGTATCCGATCTGATCCAGAATCTGATGAATCAGGCAACAAAGACAAAGGTTGCAGAAAAAGATCAGGGTGCAATTGGCATCAAAGGAATGAGCGTGCCGGCTGAATATTCCAAACAGCTGAATATGCCGGAAGGCGTTTATGGATCAGAAATTACAAAAGGCGGTGGAGCAGAGGCGGCCGGAATGGCAAAAGGAAGTGTTATCACAGCAATTGACGGAACAACCGTATCAAGCATGGATGATCTTCAGGAACAGCTTCAATATTATGCCAAAGGAGATAAGGTGTCACTGACAATTCAGATTCCACAGAGTAATGGAGAATATGAAGAGAAGACAGTGGAAGTTACTTTAGGTGCAAAATAAAAACTACTTTTAAGTGAATGTATTATGTTTAGGGATTGTCACGTGGCAATCCCTTTTGCTGTTGTTCACAATTTTTCTTATCTTCCATACAATAACAAAAAAGATATAAGGATTTATTTTATGGCACCATATTGTTCTAATAGGAATACGAACTGTTATTGTCAGAATGGAAATTACAGGCCACAAACAAGGCAAGAAAATGAAAGACAGCTTCATTGCAATATTCCTGTTCCTCCACTTCCGGAGCAGAAGTCGAAAAATTACTGTTGCGATGAGTGTGTTGGTGATTACAGCAAAACGGATGTTTTGCAAGAGTTTCCGGTTGCGATGGCTTATGTCCCATGGCAGCAGTGGAGAAAACTTCACGATCTCGGTTATGGATTTCAGTGTGGAACTATTTTTCAAGAGCTTGAAAAACCATTTCGTGGAAAAGGAGGATGCTGTAAATGAGTTGCAATTGTCATGAAATGAATCGAAGAGAACTTTTTGAATATATAAATCAGATTAGTTTCGCGGTGGATGATGTTAAATTATTTTTAGATACACATCCTGGAAATCAGAAAGCACTTGAATATTTTCAAAAATATAAAGAGAAACGTATTGAAGCACTCAAAGAATATGCAGAGGTATATGGACCTTTAACTGTAGATACAGTCAGCGAAAACAGTGACTGCTGGAATTGGATCAATGAACCATGGCCGTGGCAGGAAGGGGGATGCTGATTTATGTGGAATTATGAAAAAAGACTTCAATATCCTGTGAAGATAACCCAGACGAATCCGAAACTGGCGAAGATCATTATAAGTCAGTTCGGTGGGCCGGATGGCGAATTAGCTGCATCTATGCGTTATCTTTCACAGCGATATACGATGCCATATAAAGAGGTAACAGGAATACTGACTGATATTGGTACAGAAGAACTTGCCCATATGGAGATGATCTGTGCAATTATCTATCAGCTGACAAAGAATTTGTCACCGGAAGAAATTGAACGTTCCGGTTTTGCACCGTATTATGTTGATCATACACTGGCATTATGGCCACAGGCAGCCAGCGGAGCTCCGTGGACTGCAACGTATTTCCAATCGAAGGGAGATCCGATTACAGATCTTCATGAAGATCTTGCAGCAGAGCAAAAAGCACGGACTACGTATGATAATATCCTGCGGCTGATTAAAGATCCTGAAATCTGTGATCCGATCCGTTTTCTGAGAGAAAGAGAGATTGTGCATTATCAGAGATTTGGTGAAAGTCTAAGAATTGTACAGGAACATCTTGACAGTAAGAATTTCTATGCGATCAACCCAGAATTTGAATGAAGATGAAGTGTTTATTTTGTAAAAGGGATTGTCAGACGGCAATCCCTGATTTACATTTTATGTAAATACTGCTCAAAAATCCCCCTTTACTTTTCCCTATAAATCAGATATAATATACGCGTTGATGGGGAAACCATAACAATTAAATATACGATCAATGGGGATACTGTGATGTTATACTCACAGTATTTTTCTGTTTTTCTGATGAAAGGGACTTTTTTCCCTGAGTAAAAGAGGCTATAATAAAAGAAATTTATTGTCGGGTGTAAATATACGTTACTGTTCACTCCCGTGTCAATCACTCCGCTGATTGACACGGAGGATGCATGT